>JAFMKA010000029.1 GCA_017853175.1 Steroidobacteraceae bacterium
GCGGCGAGGGCGTCGGAGAGGTAGTCACCGTTGAGGTTACAGGTGGCCAACACATCGAACTCGTCGGGACGAGTCAGTACTTGTTGCAGCGTGATGTCCGCGATGGCGTCTTTGATGATGACCTTGCCGGCTTTCTTGGCGGCATCCATCTCGGCGTTCGCCGCCTTCTCGCCTTTTTCGGCCTTGGTGCGCTCCCACTGTTCCCAGCCATAGGTCTGACCGGGGAACTCGCGTTCGGCAAGCGCATAAGACCAATTGCGGAAGGCACCTTCGGTGAACTTCTGGATGTTGCCCTTGTGGACGATGGTCACGCTCTTGCGCTTGTTGATGATGGCGTACTCGACGGCCGCACGGAACAGGCGTTCGGTGCCCTCGAGCGACACCGGTTTGATGCCGATGCCCGAGGTCTCAGGGAAGCGGATCTTCGCGTAAGCCTTCGGGAAGTTGGCCTTGAAGAGTTCCTTGAATTTTTTGTTGTCATCGGAACCGAGCTCGAACTCGATACCGGCATAAATGTCTTCCGTGTTCTCGCGGAAGATCACCATGTCGACTTTCTCGGGCGCCTTCACTGGTGAGGGCACGCCCTTGAACCAACGAACGGGACGCAGGCAAACGTAGAGGTCGAGCAGCTGACGCAGCGCCACGTTCAGCGAGCGAATGCCTCCGCCAATGGGCGTCGTGAGCGGGCCTTTGATCGACACCAGATATTCGCGGCAGGCTGCGACGGTCTCATCAGGCAGCCAGGTGTTGAACAGTTTGTTCGACTTTTCACCGGCGTACACCTCGAGCCAGTGGATCTTGCGCTGGCCACCGTAAGCCTTGGCGACCGCTGCATCGATGACGCGGACGCTGGCGCGCCAGATGTCGGGACCAGTGCCATCGCCCTCGATGAACGGGATGATCGGGTTGTTCGGGACGGCGAGTTTGCCGTCTTTGATGGTGATCTTGGCGCCGCCAGCCGGAGGCGTGAGGGTGACTTTAGAGGCCGTGGTCATATGATGTGAACTCCTTCTGAAACGCCCGGCGATTATTAGAAACCCCCGCCGTTGCGAGCGCGAATTCTATCATGGGGTTCGGTGCCGGCCCGTCCGTGCGGCGGCTCCGATAGAATCCCGCCGATGAGCGACCCCTTGACCTCAACGCCGCAGGCGGATGGCTTTCACATGCCTGCGGAATTCGAGCCGCATCGTGGCTGCTGGATGCTGTGGCCCACTCGGCCCGACAACTGGCGCGAGCAGGCGCGACCGGCGCAGCGGGCGTTCGCCGCCGTGGCCCATGCGATCGCCCGTTTCGAGCCGGTCTCGGTCGGCGTCGCGGTCGATCATTACGACGAGGCACGGCGCTTACTCGAGCCGCGCATTCGGGTCGTTCGTCTCGAAAGCGATGACGCTTGGATGCGAGATGTGGGGCCAACCTGCGTCGTCGGATCAAAAGGCGAGGTTCGCGGCGTCGACTGGCACTTCAATGCCTGGGGTGGTCTCGACGGCGGGTTGTATTTTCCTTGGGATCGTGATGAGCTCGTTGCGCGTCGCGTGCTTTCTCTCGAGGGTTTGGCGCGCTATCGGGCGCCCATCGTTTGCGAGGGCGGTGCGATTCATTCGGACGGTGAGGGCACGTTACTCGTCACGGAAGAGTGTTTGCTCAACCGCAATCGCAACCCGAGTCTCGGTCGTCGTCAAATCGAAACCCTGCTGCAGGCCTACACGGGGGCGACGCAGATCATTTGGCTCGGGCGCGGGGTGTTCAACGACGAAACCGATGGACACGTCGACAACTTGGCGTGTTTCGTGGCGCCGGGCGAGATCGCGCTGCTGTGGTGTGACGATCGTCGCGATCCGCAAGCGGCGATTTCGCGTGATGCCTTCGAGCGCTTGAGCGATGCGCGCGATGCTCGGGGTCGACGTTTGAAGATTCACAAAATTCCGATGCCGGGTCCGCTCGAGATGACGGATATCGAAGCGGCGGGTCTTGTGACGCGCCCGGGCACCAAACCTCGAAAAGGCGGTGAACGCCTGGCCGCAAGCTACGTGAATTTTTATATCGCCAACGGTGGCGTGGTCGTGCCGATGCTCGATCGCAGACTCGATGCCAAGGTGATCGTGCAGCTACAACGTATTTTTCCGAATCGCCGTGTCGTCGGCGTGCCGGCGCGCGAGATTTTATTGGGCGGTGGAAATATTCATTGCATCACCCAACAGATTCCGGATGGGCGTCAGCGCGCTCGCCAGTCGACCCCGAGATAAGCGCTGCGTCGTCGAGCGGGAAAATATCGCCAGTCACCTTGAGCAAAGTCCGCGCGATCGGCGAGCAGGCGATCGGTGAGATTGTCGATCTCCAGGGTGAGGGCGACGTCAGGGCTCCACTGCCAGCGCCCCCGCAGACCGAGAACCGTTTGAGCCGGATGTTTGCGGCTGTTGGCTGCATCGGCGAAGTAGGCGCCGACGCGGCGTACGTCGAGTTCTACGCTGACCCGTTCGTGCGGCTGCGCGCTCAAGGCAAGACGATGGAGGTGTCGTGGAGCGGTATCGATGTCGCGACCTGACGTGATCGTCTCGCCGCCTTCGATCGCCCTCGAAAAGTCATAACGATGACGTGCAAAAGTTCCACCTAGGCCGACGCGAAATCGGGGTAGCGCCTGCCAATCGAGTTCGTATTCGACGCCGTCGTGCCGCGTTCGGCCGCCGATGACGTTGAAGCCGTTCGCATCGCGCAGAATGACGTCGCTTTTTCTCGCGCTGAACACCGCGAGGTTGCCGCGTAGGGCGGGTGCGGCGTCGTCACCGAATGCAAATCGCCAACCGAGCTCGGCGCTGCGCATGCGTTCGGCATCGAGATCGGCGACCGATTGAGTGCGTTGCAGTCGATAAAGCTCGGTGATTTCAGGGGGACGGAAGCCTTCGGCGAGCACGGCATAGACATGCTGTCTATCGGTCAGATGACGAATGACTTCGACTCGCGGCGTCAGTCGCGAGAACCGATCATCGCGATCGGCAGGGCGGCTGTAGAGGCATCCGCCGGGGCAGGGGGTGCCGTCTTCGGCCGTATTGCCATCGCGCATGAGATTGTCATACGAGTACGCGATGTGATCCGCGCGAATCGCAGCGCGCCACAGCCAAGCATCACTGCGATGCTCGATGGCTGCGTTGGCACCGATCGACGCGACCTCGACGGCGTAGTCGTAGTGCCGTCCTGCGGGGCGGATGGCGCGTGCGAAGGCGCTACCCTCGAGTGTCGGTCCGTCTTGAATTTCGAGGAGCGAGGTGTCCGCCCACTCGGCATCTAGGCCTGCTCGCCACGACCAGCCTTCGAGTGCGAAGGGACGACTACGCGCGAGGCCAATCGCTGCGCTCGATTGTGCGTTTTTCTCGAGCGGCTTACCCAATAAAAAATGCTGAAGGAAAGTCATGGACGAGTGCCGAAAGATCGCCCGTACTTCATCGTCGCAGCCCTCGCATTCACTACGGGTCCACACGACCGACGTGCGCAAACTATCAGCGTCTCTAAACGCTTCGGGGTTCGGGTTCGAGCGGCGCAGAACGGTATCTCGATACGAATCGAACCCTCGAATGAAGCCTGCAGTGTCCTGATCGAGGCGCGTGGCGGCGGCGCGCCATCGCAGCTGACCTCCGGCGAGCTCGCGATCGTACAAAAAATTGAGTTTCAGTTCGGTGACCTTAGAGTCTTCGCGGAACCCGCCATCGTGGCGGACGAGTCCCTGCACGCCTTGACGCCCATCACCGAGCGCGAACGCGAGAGATTTGAATTCGTCAGCGCCGAATACGGAGCTGATCCGCGCACCCTCGAGTTCGGTTGCGGACGGCGTCAGGACGTTGATCACGCCGTGAACGGCATTAGCGCCGTGCACCACACTCCCGGGGCCGCGCAGCACCTCGACCGCTGCGGCCTGAGCCGTATTGGTTTCGAACAGCTCGTTGACGTTGCAGAAGCCTGTCGGTCGGAGCGGGAAGCCGTCCTCGAGGAAGAGGAACGCACCGCAGGCGCCCGCGCCCGTCAGCACCGGTGAGCGAATCGCGAGCAAACTTTCTTGCCCACTACCCCGTTGCATCAAGACCCCGGGTACACGGTTGAGGCTCTCGGCATGGTGGGTCAGATCGAGGCGCCCCAGATCGCTTGGCGTGAGACGCGAGACGCTGGCGGCCACGTCGACGAGGCGCTCCTCACGGCGTCGGGCGGTGACCACCACCTCCTCGAGCGAGGTGGGCGAGGTCGCTAACATGGCTATCGCGGCAAGTTCGAGCATCGGGCCATTATCGCTTGGTATCCTTGTCGTCGTGCGTTTGACCTCCGTCCTGCTCGTTGCGTTCACCCTTTTAGCCGTTACCGCCGAGGCGGCCGGCGAGCGGCCGCGCGTGGGTCTTGTGTTATCCGGTGGTGGTGCCCGCGGCGCCGCTCACGTGGGCGTTCTCAAAGTTCTGGAAGCGGAGCGCATTCCCATCGACGCGGTGGCCGGCACCAGCATGGGGGCCGTCGTGGGTGGTCTCTACGCGAGTGGTTTGAGTGCCGCCGAGATTGCTGCGTTCGTCGAGTCGCCGGAGTGGCGCCAGGCCTTTCAGGAGCCGGGCCCTCGCGATCGGCTGAGCTTTCGGCGCAAGAGCGAAGATCAAAATTTTCTGGTCGATTTTCCAGTCGGTCTGAAAAGCGGGACCTTCCGCATTCCCAAAGGGCTGGTGTCGGGTCAGCGCCTCTCGCAGGCGTTACGGCGTGTCACCTTGCCCGTGGCGAGAATTCAGCAGTTCGACGCCTTGCCCACCCGCTTTCGCGCAGTCGCGACCGATCTCGAAACGGGAGAGGCGGTCGATCTTGCGGAGGGTGATCTCGTCTCGGCGATGCGTGCGAGCCTCGCAGCTCCGGGCGTGTTTGCACCGGTTGAGATCGACGGACGGCTCTTGGTGGATGGCGGACTCGCCAATAATTTGCCGGTCGAGCTCGCCCGTCGAATGGATGTCGACGTACTCATCGTCGTCGACGTCGGGTTCCCGCTACGCAAGCGCGACTCGCTCGATTCGGTGGCAACGATTTCCAATCAGATGTTGTCCATCCTCATTCGACGCGGCAGTGACGCGCAGCGTCAGATGCTGCGACCGGCCGACATCCTCTTGTCGCCGGAACTCGGCGAGGCATCGAGTTTCGATTTCGACATCGTCCCGCGAGCCGTCGAGCTGGGTGAGGCATCGGCTCGGGCTGCGCTCGAGCGTTTGGCTGCGCTGCGACTGGGTGAGCGTGACTATTCGCAGTATCTGGCGGCGCGAGGGGCCGTTCGAGGCGGAGCGCCGCGCGTGGAAGACGTGCGCGTGGCAGCGGACTCGGAGCGTTACGAACGTCTGCTGCGAGCGGGCTTCGTCGATCTCTCGAGTGCGGAGGGGCTAGACGCCGGACTGACCACGTTGTTCGGTCGCGGCAATTTCGAGAGCGTCGATTATCGACTGCGCGAAAGCACTCGAGGCGACCTGCTCGAACTCAGTGCAAGACGAAATTCCTGGGGGCCGAACTACGTTCGTTTCGGGCTGAATCTCGAAGACGATTTCAATGGCAACTCCACTTACAACGCAGCCGCTCGCATCGTCCTTGCCGATATCGGATCTCTCGCGGCCGAGTGGGTGTGGGATTTTCAAATTGGCTCGGAGCCGAAAGTGGCGACCGAGTTTTACATCCCCTTCGGCGATTCGGCGCAATGGTTCGTGATGCCACAGGCGAGTTTCGATCTGCGCAACGTGCCGCTCATCGAACAGGGTGTCCGACGTGCCGAATACCGTTTGCGCACAACGGAATATGGTATCGACGTCGGTCGCGAATTTTCTAATTGGGGAGAGGTTCGCGCGGGTATTCGACGCGTCTCCGGACAGGCCCGCCAGCGCATCGGCGAGGACGGTGTGCCGGCGGTCAAAAATTTCGATCTACGTGAATTCTACGGACAGTTTTCTTACGACGTTCTCGATAATCGCAATTTCCCGCGTCGCGGGCAGTACTTCGTCGCGGAGTGGCGAGCGGAAACGCCGAGTCTGGGTTCCGATCGACGTGCCGATCTCGTTTCCGTAGATTGGCTCGCCGCCCGTTCGAGTGGTCGGCATACGGGCGTGCTGTGGACCTCCTTCGGAACCAATATCAACTCCAATCCCGACACGATCCGTTCGCTTTTTCCGGTGGGCGGTTTTCTCAATCTCTCAGGATTGGCGCCCGATTCTTTGAGTGGCAGGCATTACGCGCTCGCGCGGCTGATGTACTACCGACAAATCGGCCGAGGCGGAGAGGGTTTCCTCAACGTTCCGGCCTATGCCGGAGTGTCTTTTGAGGCCGGAAATGTTTGGGAGCGTCGCAGCGACATCAGTCTCGGCTCGTCGCTGACGCACGGCAGCGTCTTTCTGGGCCTCGATACGCTGCTCGGTCCCGTCTATCTGGGTTCGGGCTTCGGCGAGGGTGGTGAAAACACCTTCTATTTGTTCCTCGGCCGAACGTTCTGATTCAAGACTTTTTCGTAGACGTGGGCCGGGCGGTCCCCAGGGCGTGAGTATTCGTGCTTACGGCTCATCTCGATCAGCGCGGCATCCCGCTCTTCTGACGTGGCGAACCAATGGGTGCGACTCCAGTCGGCGCCGAGTAGGGTGCGGAACGGATCTCCCGGCCTTAGGGAGACACGCAGTCCGTAGGGTTTCGGCGTTTCTGCGGAGTCTTGTCTGAGATTGTGAGCGTGGCAGGCAGTCATAACCGTAAAGGTTACGCAGCGACACGTTCGATCACAACCGGCCGCTTGAAGACGCCGCGCGCGACCCCCAGAATTCAGGCCATGTCATTCCTTCGTCGCAAAATCGAAACCGTCAGCGCTGCCGAAGCGCTGCCCGGGCGCGCCGCGCCCATGCCCGTACCCGCCAAGCATTTCGTGAATGGCGCGCCGCTGAAGCCGCCGTTTCCCCCGGGCACCGTCGAGGCGGTGTTCGGTATGGGGTGTTTCTGGGGCGCTGAGCGCCTCTTCTGGAAGATACCGGGTGTGGTCTCGACGTCCGTCGGCTATGCGGGCGGGTATACGCCAAATCCCACGTACGAAGAGGTGTGCAGCGGCATGACGGGTCACGCGGAGGTGGTACGCGTGATTTTCGATCCGACCCTGGTGGCTTACGGCGAGTTACTGCGTGCGTTCTGGGAGCGACATGACCCGACGCAGGGCATGCGTCAGGGCAACGATATCGGCACTCAATATCGCTCAGTGATCTACTGTACGAGTGAGTCGCAGCTCGACGAGGCGAAGGCGAGTCGTGACCGTTATCAGGCCAACCTTGTGGGCGGCGGCTACGGAGCCATCACCACCGAAATCATTTCTGCGCCCGAATTTTTTTACGCCGAGGACTATCATCAGCAATACCTCGCGAAGAATCCGGACGGGTATTGCGGCCTCGGTGGGACCGGCGTCTCCTGCGTGATCTAAGCGGTCGAACTAGGCCGCTGCGCGCAGCGCAGCCCGCAAGATTTCTACTGCGTTACGCACCTCATCTTCGGTCGAGATGAAGGGCGGGGCGAGCGCGATCGTCTCGCCGGTGAAGCGAGGCAGTAATCCGCGCGATAAAGCTTGCTCGAACACCTGAAACGCCCTCAACGCAGGTTTTCCGGGTACCGGTGTCACGTCCACTGCGGCGGCGAGGCCGAGGTTGCGGATATCGGCGACGAGCGGTTCCCCACGCAGCGAGTGGATGGCCTCTTCGAGCACGGGCGCAAGATGCGCCGCGCGGTCGATCAACCGTTGTTCCAATAATTCGTCGAGGGTCGCGTGTGCAGCCGCTACGCCGAGCGGATGCGCCGAATAGGTGTAGCCGTGAAAAAATTCGATCAGATGTTCCGGGCCACTCATGAACGCGTCGTAAATCGACTCTGAGGCGAGTACGCCGCCGAGCGGCACCGCAGCGTTATTGACTGCCTTGGCGAAGGTGATCAGGTCGGGTTGTACATCAAAGAAATCGGCTGCGAAAGGCGTGCCGAGTCGACCGAAACCCGTGATCACTTCATCGAAAATCAGCAGAATGCCATGACGTGTGCAAATCTCGCGAAGGCGTTTTAGGTAACCCCGCGGCGGCACGATGACCCCGGTCGAGCCCTGCATGGGTTCGACGATAACCGCCGCGATATTGCTGGCATCGTGAAGTGTGACGAGACGTTCGAGCTCGTCCGCCAAATGTGCGCCCCACTCAGGTTGACCGCGCGAATAGCCCATTTGCGCAGGGTCGAACGTGTGTGGGAGGTGATCGACGCCGGGGATCATGAGCGGCGCGAACATCTTTCGATTGGAGACGATGCCGCCAACCGAGATGCCACCCATGCCGACACCGTGGTAGCCGCGCTCGCGCCCGATGATGCGGGTGCGCGAGCTTTCTCCCCGAGCGCGGTGGTACGCCACCGCGATCTTGAGTGCGGTGTCGACAGCCTCCGAACCCGAGTTTACGAAGAACACGCGATCGTTCGGGCGACCGGCAAACCTAGCGATCCGTTCGGCAAGCGAGAAGGCGGCGGGATGCCCCATTTGGAAGCTGGGACTGAAGTCGAGCGTGGCCACCTGCCGCTGGACGGCTTGAACGACGCGGTCGGGTGAGTGCCCGAGCGGGCAGCACCAGAGGCCCGAGAGGCCATCGAAGACCCGGTGACCGTCGGCCAGTGTGTAGTAGGCGCCTTTTCCCGAGGTGATGAGGCGTGGATGCGCCTTGAAATGACGGTTATGGGTGAAGGGCATCCACCACGCGCGCAGCGCAGGCTCGCCCAAGCCTGCAGTCGGATCGCCGATCATCCGCGCATCACGGCCGCGAGGCCGGTGGCGACGTGTTCGACGTTGGCCGGGCTCACGCCCGCGATGTTGATTCGGCCGTCGGGCGCCATGTAGATGTGTAACGCCTCTCGAGCCGTCACCACTTGGTCGGCGGTCAGCGGTAGACGAGAGAACATGCCACGCTGCGTTTTGATCCAGCTGAAGTCGCGCTGACTGGCTTCGGTGAGCCGGTCGGCCAACAGCGTGCGCAAAGAATTGATGCGATTGGCCATGTGACGCAGCTCGGTCATCCAATCTTGACGCAGTTCGGGTTGCGACAACACGCGGTCGACGATGGCAGCGCCATGATCCGGCGGCATCGACCACAGCGTGCGGGCGAGGCGTCCGAGCTGGCCTGAAACGATCGACGCGGGTTCGCTGCCCGCCGAGAGCACGGCCAACATGCCCGTGCGCTCGCGATAGAGGCCAAAATTCTTTGAGCAAGACACTGCGACCAACAGCTCGGGTACGGCTTTGGCGATCAGGCGAATCGAGGTCGCATCGCGATCGAGGTCTTCTCCGAGGCCGTGATAGGCCATATCCATGAACGGTATGAGTCGACGGCGTGCAAGCACTTCGGCTACTGCAGACCATTGGGACGCATCGAGATCTTGCCCAGTTGGATTGTGGCAGCACGCGTGCAGCAGAACGATGGCACCTGCGGGCAGTGCGTCAAAGTATTCGATCATTCGATCGAATGCGAGCGTGTTATGAGCGGCGTCGTAATAGGGATACTTTTCGAGTCGCAGGCCGGCGTTTCCGAGCAGCGGAACGTGGTTCGCCCAGGTCGGATCACTCACATGAATGCTCGAGCCCGGTCGCGCGGCGATCAGAAGTTCGGCGCCGAGGCGCAGCGCGCCGCTGCCGCCCGGCGCTTGCGCAAGAGATAGGTCACCCTTGCGCCCGACTAGATCACTGCCGAAGGTCAGGGCCGCGACTTGAGCATTGAAGCCCGGGTTGCCGATCGGTGAGAGATAGCTCTTCGACTGTTGAGCGGCGAGCACTTCTTGCTCGGCACGCTTCACCGCACGCGGGATGGGGGTCTTACCGGATTCGTCCTTGTAGACACCGACGCCGAGATCGACTTTTTCCGGAGAGTCGTCTTTCTGGAAGGCGGCGGAGACGCCGAGGATGGGATCGGGTGGGACGCGGGTGAGGGTCTCGAGCATGACGGGCCTGCGCAGCGTTGAAACGCCCGCATTATCGCAGCCTGCGCTAGCCCGCGCGACCTCCGGGCGGTTGGAACGCTGGGAAGAAGAGCTTGCGGAAGGTCAGCCGGAACGTTCGGCCCTGCGGATCGAGCAGATCGGGTTGATAGATCACCGGCACGGTACCGTTCGGCGCGGTGACCGACTGACGCTCATTGAAGAGATTGCTGACCACCACACTGACTCGTGCACCGCGCAGGAACGGGTAGTCCCTCGCCCACGGCTGTAAGCCGAGATCTGCGAATACGCGGAGATTGACGGTGGTCAAGGCGGCGAACTCGAGATCTCCTCGCGACGTAACCGCTGCGCTTTCGACGCGGCTGCTGCTGCGCCAGTTGGTGACGAGGCGAGCGCCGAAGCCGTCGCGATTGGCGCCTACCGCCGCCTCGAGCTCATGGCGTGCCGCAGCGCCGGTATCGAAGAGGGAGTCACCGTCGAGCAGGTCGAGTATTGGGAGTCCCGGTGCGAGTGAAATCTCATCCTGCAGGCGTTGCGTATAAGTGAGGGTGAATTGCGCACTGCCGCGGCGCGCGAATGCGAGAAAGCGTTCGCCGATTTGAGCCATTCGAGCGCGGCGAGCGGCTTCGTCTTCAGCCGAGGCCGGTGCTGCACTGACAGGCGGCGTCGAGCCTGAGACAGCAGGACGCGAGCCGCCGCCACCGCCACCACCACCGCGTTGAGGGAAGGGCGCCTCCGGCTGCGGCCCCCAAGGTCGGCTGAGGTTGAGCGTGAATCGAAGCTCCTCGCGATCACGCCCTGCGAGATTGACGGCGCGAGCATCGAGCGTAGTGAGGCGACCCGCGGCATCACGCTGGAAACGTGCTGGAAATGCCCGCTCGAGATCGGGTGTGGCGAGCGGTAGGCTCGCGATGATATTTCGAGAGCGCGTGCGGACGTAGTCCGCATTGACGTCGAAGTCGATCTCTTCGAAGGGACGAGAACCGATACCGATTTTGAATACCTCGCGCCGATCTGGCGTGAGCGACGGATTGCCGCCCGTGATGCGCGTGACGTCCACCGTTTCGTTGCGGGTGGTATCAAAGACCCGTGAGAAGGGCGTCGAGACGACCGCGCCCCCCAGTTGCTGCATCGTCGGCGCACCGTCTTCGTCGGTCACCGAGAGAATCAGCCGAAGCTTGCGTGCCATCGCCCAGTTGAAACCGTAACCCAAGGTGCGTAGCGATCCGACGTCGGAGATGTCCTCGATCGCGTAATTGAGGTTCGCACCCAACGCACCGAGCGCCGCCTGTTCGGCTTCGCCACGCCAAATGGGAAGATCAAGGTTGATTTGCGCTTCACGCTGATTGCGAGACAGATCGCTGATGAGCTCGGTGCCGAGGCGCGTCGAGACGCTATCGATATTGCGAGCGCTCGCACCGCCTTTGACGGTGACGTTGATCGGGCCCGCAGGAAGGTCAATGGGCGAGCCGTTGGCAACGAGATCGATATCGATGACATCGCTACGAGAACTTGCGGTGAGCGTTTCACCGCCCGTCGAGGTGTCCGAGTCGGTGCGCTCGGCATTGAGAGCCGAGGACCAGCGCCAGCCAGATCGTGTGCCCTGCAGCAGTCCGCTCAAACGCGCTTCACGCGAATCGATGTCGCGGCGTAGGGGGAGAGGGCCGGTGATCGAGGGGCGAAGCCCGAGCAACGAGCGTTGTCGTGTATCGTCGAGCGACGCGTTCACGGTGAAAGACGAGCCTTCCGAGAAAGGCTTTGCAAGTACGGCGTTGGCCGTCACCTGATCGACGGTCGGTGCCAACGAGCGGTAGGCGGCATCGGCGTTGGGCAGGCCGTCTGCACCAACGATGCGACGTTCATTTTCGAGTAAGCCTTCCTCGTGTCGCGCTTTGAGGTCGAATTGCAGTCGCTCGTCACGTTGAATGCGTAGCCAGTTACCACCGAGATCGGCGCCTTCGCGACCGCCCTCGGAGGTGTCTCGTACACCGACCTCCGACGTAAACGCCCGAAAGCGCGGTCTCAGCACGAAATTGATGACGCGCTGATCGGCGCGATAGCCGTATTTCAGTGCAACCTCCTCGGGAAGTATGTCGGTGCGCAGAATGGCTTCGGTGGGAATGTCGCGAATTTCAGCGAAGCCCGATGCACGTACGCCGTTGATGAGCACGACGGGCCGCCCGCCGCCACGACCGCGATTACTGCCGAGTTGAGGTCCGAGTGCGACGAGCAACTCGGAGACCGAGCCTACCCCGAGAGCGCGGATCTCTTGAGCTGACAACTGAAACTCGGGGGTGATATCGCCGATGACTGCGCCCGGTTCACGGCGGCTCGTCACGACCACTTCTTCAAGGCCCACCTCGTCCATGCCTTGCGGCCGGGTGTTTTGCTGGGCGATGGCATCGGCAGCCGCCAGCACGCCGATGCACATGACGAGCAGAGTGAAGGGGAGAGTATGAGAGCGGATTTTGGAAATCATGCGGCGTCCTTGCGTGAGGGCCGCATTCTAAATCAAGCCGGTCTACGACGTCTGCGTAAGAGCAACCAAAGTATTGTGAAGACGGCGATGATCGTAGCAGGCCAAATGAGCTGCGGCAGGATGACACGGCGCAGCGCGTTGAGGGATACCTGGCTCTGCGGCGTGTAACCCTCAGGTAAGGCTTGCACGCCATCTTCGACTTCAAATTTTTGATAGGCCTCGAGCAGCCTTCGAAAGTCCTCGGGTCGAGCAGATCGAAGATCTCGGGTCTCACCCGGATCGCGAGCGATGTCGAAGAGTCGCCACTGCCCGTCACCGATGGGGGGCAGGTTTCGAACGAGTTTGAGGTCACCGCCGAAGAGCGCCGCGTTCCCGGCGAGCTCGTAGCCTAAGGTTTCGTCAGTCCCGCGGATTTGCGCGGTCGTATCGCGAAGCAGCGGCACGAGGCTTCGGCCCGTCATCGGCTCAGGACCGCCGGGCTTGCCGGGGTGTGAGACGCCCGCGAGCTCGAGCAGCGTCGGCGCGATATCGGTGACATGCGTAAAGCCGGATGCGATCTGTCCTCGTGGTTGGCCGTCTGCGAATGCGGCAGGTGTTCGAATGATGAGGGGCACGCGCAAGCCGCCTTCACCTGCGTAAAACTTGTGTGTCGAGAGGGGTGACACTGCGGCGCTCACCCAGTTGCGACCAATCGTCGCGTAGGCACCTTTCGCGCCGAGGCGATCCGTGTCTCGGGTGTACTGCGTGGCGAGCCAGAGCTGGCCGCTCAAATACTCGTACGGATCAGAGGGCTCTGCGCCGTTGTCTGAGAGAAATACGAAGATCGTATTGTCGTCCGCGCGTAGCGAGCGAATGGCTTCGCGCAGCCGCCCGATTTCATGATCCATGGCCGCAGCCATGCCGGCGTAAACTTCCATTCGACGAACTTCATACGAACGGCGTTTAGGCTCGAGCGCGTTCCACTCCTCGAGTCCGGGCCAACTTCCCAAGCGAGTATCCGGCGGCAGTAATCCGAGCTCTATCGTTCGACGGTGACGTTGCTCTCTCAGAGCCGACCATCCGGCGTCGTAGCGGCCGCGCTGTCGCTCAATGAATTCGGGCGGAGCTTGTAGCGGAATGTGGTTAGCCTGAAAGGCGAGGTACAGGAAAAACGGCGCACGCTCGGTGGACGGCGTGGCAGCCCAGTCGTTACGCAGATAGTCGATGGCCTTATCGGCGTAGAAACGAGACGAGTAGAACTCTTTCGGCATCTTCGCCGGCTTACCGTCCTCGAACCAGTACACGCGATCCGTCAGGGCAAGATAGCGTTGATCCGTTTCCCAGTTGTCCGAACCGCTATCGCCCTGAATCAGCGAACGATCGAAACCGCGTGCGGGAGGCAGGTTGTGCGCTTCCTTGCCGACGTGCCACTTTCCGACAGCGTATGTGCGATAACCACTGCGCTGCAGCAGAGAGCCGACAGTGACGACGTTGCGATTGAGGACCGTGAGATACCCCGGCTTTCCCTCGAGCGACGGCGGCACAGATTCGTGCATCGCGCCAACGCCGGTTCGGTGGCTACGAATTCCGGTCAATAGCATCGCGCGAGTGGGCGAGCACTCGCCCGAAACGTGAAAACTCGAGAAGCGCGTGCCCTCAGCCGCGAGCGCGTCGAGGTTTGGCGTCGGAATTTCGCTGCCGAAAGATCCGACATCGCTATAGCCGAGATCGTCGGCAACGATCACGGCGATGTTGGGACGTGAGGGTTTCGAGGGCTCGATCGCAAGCGCGCCCTGCAGTGCCGCAAGGGTGAACATCGCGATCCACGGCAGGGTGGTGAAGACCGTGCGTCGCGTCATCGTGAGAGATCTCAACGCGAGACGAGTAGTCCGCCGTCGCAGGTGATGACTTCACCCACGGTGTACGCGCTCGCGCGCGACGCCAGGAATATCGCGAGCCCTGCGATGTCTTCGGGCGTGCCCACTCGACCGCTCGGATTCGTTCGGCCGACGGCCTCCCAATCGACGCCATCTCCCTCGACTTTGCCACCGAAACCGACGCCCGTGCTGAGCATCCAAGTCGGGAAGGGGCCGGGAGCAATGGCGTTCACGAGTATATGTTCGGGTGCGAGTCGCGCAGCGAGCATACGAGTCAGGTGATGCAGTGCCGCTTTGGAGGGTCCGTATGAGTAGGTCTCGAAAATCGGCTTACCGATACCGTCGATGGAGCCGATGTTGATGACGCGTGCCGATTGATCTTTGGACGCTGCGGCGCGCAGCAGAGGCAGCAAGGCTTGGGTGATGAAAAACACGCCTTTGACGTTGGTGTCCATGACTTTATCCCAGCCGGCCTCGGGAAAGCTGCCGAGAGGGGCGCCCCATGAGGCGCCCGCATTGTTCACGAGTACATCGAGTCGAGATTCACGTTCGGCGAGCGCCTGGGCGAGCGCGGTGACACCCTCTATTTTTGACAGATCGGCGGGCAGCGCTTCGCACTCGCCTCCATGTTCGCGAGCGAGGCGTGCTGCGGTTTCGGCGCAGGCCTCGGCCTTACGGGCGCTGAGGTAAACCTTGGCGCCATTGGCGAGAAAGCCCGCCGCGATCATTTCGCCAATGCCCCGTGACCCGCCAGTGACGAGCACCACTTTGCCCGAGACGGAAAAAAGATTTTTCATGGTGAAGACTTCTCAGGTTTTCGGAATATGTTTACGAAATTCGCCTTTGGCGATGGCGTCACGATGGACTTCATCCGGACCGTCGGCAAGACGCAAGGTGCGTTGCGAGGCGTAGGCATAGGCGAGAGGGAAATCATCGCTCACGCCCGCGCCGCCATGCGCCTGAATCGCAAAGTCGAGTACGCGCAGCGCGACATTCGGTGCAACGACTTTGATCATCGCGATTTCGTTACGCGCGACTTTGTTACCAGCGACGTCCATCATCCACGCCGCTTTTAGCGTGAGTAATCTTGCCTGCTCGATGGCGATGCGAGATTCGGCGATACGCTCGCGCCAAACCCCTTGCGTCGCGAGCGGCTTGCCGAAGGCGACTCGTGTCGCGAGTCGATGGCACATGAGCTCGAGTGCTCGTTCGGCCACGCCTATCGAGCGCATACAGTGATGGATGCGGCCGGGCCCTAGGCGACCCTGGGCGATTTCAAAGCCGCGACCTTCGCCGAGTAACATGTTGCCAATCGGCACGCGCACGTCGGTGAGTGAGATTTCCATGTGACCGTGCGGCGCATCGTCGTAACCGAACACCGGCAAGGCGCGCAATATTTTGATGCCTGGCGTATCTGCGGGTACGACGATCATGCTCTGTTGCGAGTGAGCGGGCGCATCGGGGTTACTACGACCCATGACGATGTAGACCTTGCAGCGTGGATCTCCCGCCCCCGAGCTCCACCACTTACGGCCATTGATGACGTAATGGTCGCCATCGCGTTCGATGCGACAGGCGATGTTGGTCGCATCGGAGGAGGC
>JAFMKA010000108.1 GCA_017853175.1 Steroidobacteraceae bacterium
GGCACGGTCAAGAACCTCACCGACTACGGTGCGTTCGTCGATCTCGGCGGCATCGATGGCTTGCTCCACATCACGGACATGGCCTGGAAGCGCGTCAAGCATCCTTCCGAAGTGGTCAAGGTCGGTGACGAAGTCGAAGTTCGCATCCTCAAGTTCGATCGCGAGCGTTCGCGCGTGAGCCTCGGCCTCAAGCAGCTCGGTGCTGATCCGTGGGAAAACATCAATCGCCGTTATCCGCCCAACACTCGCGTGTTCGGTAAGGTCACGAACATCGCCGACTACGGCGCGTTCGTCGAAATCGAAGACGGCGTCGAGGGTCTCGTGCACGTGTCCGAAATGGACTGGACCAACAAGAACGTCAACCCGGCCAAGGTCGTGCAGACGGGACAAGAGGTCGAAGTCATGGTGCTCGATTGCGACGAAGAGCGTCGCCGTATCAGCCTCGGACTCAAGCAGTGCGTACCGAATCCGTGGCGAGAGTTCTCCGAGAACTTCAACCGTGGCGACAAGGTGTCGGGTCAAATCAAGTCGATCACCGACTTCGGTATCTTCATCGGTCTATCGGGCAGCATCGATGGCCTTGTGCACCTTTCCGATATTTCCTGGGATATCCCGGGAGAGGAAGCGGTCCGCAGCTTCCAGAAAGGCCAGACGATTGAGGCGATGGTGCTCGCCATCGATCCCGAGCGTGAGCGCATCAGCCTCGGCATCAAGCAACTGGCGAAAGACCCGTTCGCGGGTTACATCGCCGACAACCCGAAGGGCAGCATCGTCCGTGGTGTCGTCAAAGAAGTCGACGCTCGTGGCGCGATCATCGATCTCGGCAACGGTATCGAAGGGCAGCTGCGCGCTTCGGAGCTCGGACGCGATCGCGTCGAAGACGCGCGTCAGTTCTTGAAGGCGGGCGAGGAGATCGAGGCCAAGTTCATGGGAGTCGATCGCAAGACGCGTTCGATCTCGCTGTCTATCAAGGCCAAGGAAGCCTCCGAGGAAGCTGAAGCTGTGCAGAGCTATCGCTCCGAGCAGACCGGTCCGACCGCGGGCACCAGCTTGGGTGAGCTGCTCAAGGCTCAGATCAACTCGGATCGCGACAAGGGCTGATTCGTATCGTGTAGTGGGCGGGTCGCGGACGGGCTTTCAGTCCGCGACCTTCCTGACGACGTCACGGGGTTGTCATGACGAAGTCGGAACTCATCGAATTGATCACCGCCAAGCAGAAGCATCTGCCGGCGAAAGATATTGAGCTCGCGCTCAAACAGATTCTCGAGATCATGAGCGACGCGCTCGCCACGGGTGAGCGTATCGAGATTCGTGGATTTGGCAGTTTTTCTTTGCATTTCCGTCCGCCGCGACAGGGTCGAAATCCGAAGACGGGTGAGGCAGTGGCCTTGTCCGGAAAATATGTCCCGCACTTCAAGCCGGGAAAAGACCTGCGCGAGCGGGTCAACGAAAGCATCTCGAGTCCGATTCGCGACTGATCGGGTCATAAGTCGGCGCTCCGCGTCGATTCAGCGCTCGTGGTTGAGCGAGCCTCAGGAATAGCCTCCCTCGCGTGCCGCCATGTCGGCGCCACGTATCCGTAACGGAGGACCTATTCATGATCTGTCGATTCACCGCGATCACCGCATTTGCACTGTGGTCTCTGCTTTCATCCGTGCAAGCGTCGACCACCTCGTCTCCCGCCCCGACACGCGCAAGCACCGCGCTCGTCAATATCAATACCGCAGATGCGGCAACCTTGGCTCGAGAGATGAAGGGTATCGGCGAGTCCAAAGCTCGAGCCATCGTCGAACACCGTCAAAAAAACGGGGCGTTTCGTTCGATTGATGAGCTCGCACTCGTTAAAGGGATCGGTGCGAAGACTCTCGACAATAATCGTGCCCGCCTGACCATCGGGGCGGGAGGCACATCGACCAGGCCCTCGGCCTCGCCCCCGGTTGCAGGGGCTGGGGCACGAGTCTCCTCGGGTCAAAGTCTGCCAAAGCCGAGCACCGGCGGTCGCTAACCTCCCTGCCCGGGTGAGGGGCGCTTGGTTTACCATTCCGACATCTTTAGTTCGGAGTGGCCGATGGCTAAGCGCCCCCTCATCGAGACAGCGGTTTTTCCGGTTGCGGGGCGCGGCACGCGATTCCTTCCGGCGACCAAGGCGAGCCCCAAAGAAATGCTCCCCGTGGTCGATAAACCACTCATCCAGTACGCCGTCGAAGAGGCGCTCGCAGCAGGTGCGCGGCGGTTGGTGTTCATCACCGGCGCCTCGAAGCGCGCCATCGAAGATCACTTCGACTCGGATCGCGAGCTTGAGGGGCTGCTCAAGTCGCAAGGAAAGTCTGAGCTCGTCAAGCAGTTGCATAGTGTGTTGCCGAGTTACGCGACCTGCATCTACATCCGTCAGCCTGCGCCTCTTGGCCTCGGTCACGCCGTGCTCTGCGCGCGACCCGCCGTGGGTAACGAACCGTTCTTCGTTCATCTCGCCGATGACCTGATTGCCGCGGAGAGGCCGTGTCTTTCACAAATGGCAGAGGTCTATGCGGCGAAGGGCGCGAGCGTGATTGGCTGCGAAACCGTGCCGCGCAAAGACACCGATAAATACGGCATCGTCGCCGTCGAAGCGCCCGGCCAGACGGCACGAATTCGTCGAATCGTCGAAAAGCCGAAGCCGGCGGTTGCGCCGTCTAATCTTGCCGTGGTTGGCCGCTATTTGTTGTCGCCCGCGATCTTCGATCATCTTGCGCGTATCGGTGCGGGAGCCGGCGGCGAGATTCAATTGACCGACGGAATCGCGCGACTCTTGCAAGAAGAAGCGGTGTACGCGCATAAGTTCGAAGGCACTCGCTACGACTGCGGCAGTAAGCTCGGTTATTTGCAGGCCACGGTCGCCTACGCGCTTGCGCACCCGGCGTTGGGAAAAAACTTCCGCGCGCATCTTCGACAGGTTGTCGACGGCCCAAGGGCCTCGCGCAAAGCCCGCTGATCATCGACCGCCGGCACAGTCATGCCGGCTTTTAGGAGTGATTGAATGCTTCCTTATGTTTCCCCCTGGGCCGACGACGAGTTGAGCTTGTTTCGAGAGAATGTTGCCCGCTTCGTCGAAACGGAGATGGTGCCGAACGATGCGGCGTGGCGGCGTCAACACTCCGTTGGCAAGGACATTTGGCGTAAGGCCGGTGAAATGGGGCTTCTCTGTCTCGATCTGCCTGCCGAGTATGGCTGCGGGGGCGGTGACTTCCGTCACGAAGTGGTGTTCTACGAAGAACAGGCCCGACGCGGTTTGTCGGGTTTCGGTCAGGGTGTGCACAGCATGTGCGCGCACTATGTCTATAACTACGGTACCGAAGCTCAAAAGAAGCGCTGGTTGCCACGCATGGCGCGCGGCGAACTCATCGGCGCGATCGCGATGACTGAGCCTGGGGCGGGTTCCGACTTACAGGGTATTCGTACCCGAGCGGTGCTCGAGGGCGATCAGTACCGCATCAACGGATCAAAGATTTTCATCACGAACGGCGGCCAAGCGTCGCTGCTCATGCTGGTCACGCGTACCAACACCGAGGATCGCAAGCGCGGGCTCTCACTCATCATGGTCGAAACCGAGAATC
>JAFMKA010000030.1 GCA_017853175.1 Steroidobacteraceae bacterium
GCGCACTTGCATGGGGTGCAAGGGGTCCCGAGTTCAAATCTCGGCGTCCCGACCATTTTGGGTGACGATATGGGCTCTATCGCCGGCTCCGATGCCTATCTGCTCTTCGCCAGTCAGAGCGCGATCTTGACGGTGGTGATGCTCGGAATTCTCTGGAGCGCGCGAAGTACCGCCGTTTACCTCTACCTGCTCAGCTCTTTAGTCGGTGCAGGATATTTTTTGATCTTTGCGCTGGCGGCACCCGCGGGTACGATGACCGCCTCGATGACCTTTTTAGCGCTCTCGATCACCGCGATCGGAAGTGCGTGGTTGAAAAATATCGCACTAGGCTTGCTCGACAGCCCTAAATTTCCGCTTTCCGGATATCTCAGGGGTAGCGTCATCATCCTGATCGGAATGCTCTCGATTCCGTTTTTGTTTCCGGATCCTGATTCTTTTTCAGTAATCCTGACTCTCTCGGTCGTCGGCGTTATGTGTCGCGTTTGCACGCTGGCGTATCGAATTGGGATACGTCTCAATTCTTTGGCGGCGAAGTTTTTCGTCACGCTGATCGGTCTTCAGCTTATCGGTGTGCTGATCAGCCTCGTGGTGACGCTGGCGACGGGGTCCCACCTGCTCAGCGCCTCTCTGGCGACAATGTCGACGGTGTCGATTTCGTTCACTCTCGGGCTTGGAATCGTCAACTTTGCGTTGTTCGTCGCCCTCGTACTCGACATCAACATCCGACAGCGCGAGCTTGCGCAGCAAGAATTGACTGCTCTAGAGGTCTCGCGGTCTAGAGCCCATGAACGGGAAATGCTGCTGGCCGATATGCACGACGGCCTCGGATCGCAGATTTCGACGGCACGCATGCGGGTCGAGCGAGGCGAGATGACTCAGAGGGAGATCGCCGACTTGCTGCGAGAGTGCTCGGCTGATCTACATCTCATGGTCGACACGTTGCGAGAACAGAATGACGGCCTTGAGGCCGCGCTTGTCGACTACAAAACGCGCGTTGAGCGGCGAATCACCGAGCATGGCATCGGTCTGTCCTGGATTGTTGAGCTCTCCGACGCACCTCCGATGGCGGCCCGACGGATGTTGCAGGTTCTTAGAGTCATCCAAGAGGCGATCACCAACGCCGTTCGGCATGCGGGCGCGACCAAGATCCTCGTCACAGCCCGGTACGGGGCCGAGCACGAGTACGTGATCCAGGTCGAGGACGATGGCGTTGGTATTGCCGATGACGTCTCACCCGGCCGGGGGCTCTCGAACATGCGCCGACGAGCCCGCGAGCTCGGCGGAACCTTGGACGTCAGACGACGATCAGTCGGGCGGGGTACCGAGATCCGTCTGTCTTTCGAGGATCGACCAGTCTGAGGACTCTGCGCACAGCGTCCTCCGGGCATAATCTCGCCGGGGTTGCGCAGACATGACCGCTCGAACGCTTTTCGACAAACTTTGGACCTCTCACCTCGTTCGTGAGCTCGACGGGGATACCGCCTTGATTGCCATCGATCGGGTGTTTCTCCACGAGCGTACGGGCTCGGTCGCACTCAAAAGTCTCTCTGAATCCAATCGTACGATCGTTGATCCAGCTCGCGTCTTTTGCACCATGGATCATATCGTCGACACTCGTCCGGGTCGGGGCGACGACACCGTGTTGCCGGGCGGTAAAGCCTTCATTACGGAGACTCGCGCTGCGACCGAAGCGGCGCGCATCCGCCTCTTCGACGTCCGCGATCCCCTGCAAGGCATTGTGCACGTGATTTCTCCAGAGCTTGGGATCGTGCTGCCCGGGGCGACTGTCGTGTGCCCCGACAGTCACACCTGTACGCAAGGCGCGTTGGGGGCGTTCGCATGGGGTATCGGCTCTACCGAGGCCGAACATGCGCTCGCAACCGGAACGCTTCGAGTCAAGAAGCCCAAGACGATGCGCGTTCGATTCGAAGGCGAGTTGCCGCCGACTGTCACGGCCAAGGATCTGTCGATCGCGTTGATCGCGCGTTTTGGCTCAGTCGGAGGTAACGGTTATGCGGTTGAGTTTGCGGGAGCTGCAGTCGAGGCGCTCGATATCGAAGGGCGCTTGACGCTCTGCAACATGGCGACCGAATTCTCGGCCGTGACTGGTTTTATCGCCCCGGATCACAAGACGCTCGAATATTTGAAAAGCAGGCCCTATGCGCCACGAGGAGCCGACTGGGCCCGCGCCGCCGATGCGTGGCTCGCGCTGCGTAGCGACCCGGGAGCCGTATTCGATCGCGAGATCGTCATCGATGTGTCGAATCTTGGCCCGATGGTGACGTGGGGCACGAGTCCTCAGCATGCGGTTCCTGTTTCGGGTTGCGTACCGGCGGAGTCAGAGAGCGGGGCGTCGCCTGAGTCGTACCAACGCGCACTCGCCTACATGGGGCTGTCATCGGGCATCCCTATGTACGATCTTGAAGTCGGTGCAGCGTTTATTGGCTCGTGCACCAATAGCCGAGTGTCCGACTTGCGGCGCGCCGCGGAAGTGCTACGCGGGCGGCGCGTTGCTCCCGGTGTGCGCGCGATCTGTGTGCCGGGGTCAATGTCGGTGAAACGCGCAGCTGAAGCTGAGGGACTCGATCAAATATTCAAAGACGCAGGTTTCGAATGGCGCGAATCGGGGTGTTCCATGTGTTTCTTTGCCGGTGGCGAGAGTTTCGGGGCAAAGCAGCGGGTCATCTCTTCGACGAACCGGAATTTTGAAAGTCGCCAGGGTCCTGAAACTCGCACTCACATTGCAAGCCCCGAGACGGTGGCCGCCAGCGCAGTGCTGGGCCGAATCGCGGGTGTTGATCAGCTTCCCGCTCAGGCGCGTGCGTCGTGACTGAACCGGTTCGTCAACTCTTCGCCGTAGCAGCTCCGCTCATTCGAGCGAACGTCGATACGGACGCCATCATTCCTTCGAGGGAGATGAAGACCGTCTCCAAGACGGGGCTTGCCGACGGGCTCTTCGCCGGATGGCGTTATACAACGATCGGGGGTCGGGATCCCGAGCCCAGTTTCGTCCTCAACCAGGCACCGTACGCCCAAACGCAGATTTTGCTGGGCGGAGAAAATTTTGGTTGCGGTTCGAGTCGTGAGCACGCCGTATGGGCTCTACATGAATTTGGCATCCGCTCCGTTATCGCTCCCTCCTTTGCTCCGATTTTTTTCGGGAACTGCATTCGTAATGGCATCGTGCCCGTACGCCTTACCGCGGAAGCGGTTCAACGTATCGCATCGTGGGTGGTCACCGATCCTCAAGTGCATCGTGTGCGGGTCGATGTCGATGCGTTGTGTGTCGAGGCTGGCGAGGGAATGCGGTGGGCCTTCGAGCTCGACCCCGAGTCACGTGAGATGTTGCTCGAAGGGCTGGATGCCATCGATCTCACACTTAAAAGCAAGACAGACATCGACGCCTTCCTTGAACGTGATCGTATCGAACGTCCCTGGATCTACCGTCTGCCGGAGCACGAATGAAAATTTTGGTCAGTGAAGTCGGTCCTCGCGATGGACTGCAAAGCATCACCTCGATCATGCCGCTCGAGGCTAAGAAGCGTTGGGTGGAGGCCGAGGCGGCGGCGGGTGTCACCGAGATCGAAGTCGGCAGTTTTGTGCCGGCGAAGTTGTTGCCTCAATTGGCCGACACGGCAGAATTG
Source organism: Steroidobacteraceae bacterium (assembly GCA_017853175.1). GTDB lineage: Bacteria > Pseudomonadota > Gammaproteobacteria > Steroidobacterales > Steroidobacteraceae > UBA964. The sequence goes on from JAFMKA010000030.1 coordinate 3,645, forward strand.
GTTCGCTTCGCGAGAACGATCCCGGGCCTGACGGTGGCCGTGTTGGTCCCGAATCTCAAGGGCGCCGAGGCCGCCGTCGAGGCGGGCGCTCACAAGATCACGATTCCTCTTTCCGCGTCTGAGACTCATAGCCTCAAAAATGTCCGTCGAACTCACGCGCAAATGCTCGATGAGGTCAAAAGTATCGTCACACTTTTAAACGGACTGCCGATTGATCGGCGACCGAAATTCGAGGGTGGCCTATCGACCGCCTTCGGTTGCACGCTTGAAGGCGTCGTTCCTCGCGACAGAGTGGTGGCGCTGGCCGAGGCGCTGATGTCGGCCGGATGCGATGAAGTCGGATTGTCGGACACCACGGGCTATGCCAACCCGGCGCAGGTTCGCGATCTCGTTCGGCAGGTGAGGGCAGCGGTCGGCGATCACGCGCTAACGGGTCTGCACTTGCACAACACTCGAGGCCTCGGGCTCGCCAACGTTCTTGCGGGTCTTGAGGTCGGGATTACCACGTTCGATAGCTCACTCGGCGGATTGGGAGGATGCCCGTTCGCGCCCGGCGCCTCGGGAAATATCGTGACCGAAGATTTGGTCTTCATGCTCGAGGCGATGGGGCTGCATACGGGTATCGATCTTCAAAAGTTGATCGAGGTTCGACGGATAGTGCGTGACGCGCTCCCATCGGAAGATCTCTACGGTTTCACGCCCGATGCCGGGTTACCGCTAGGGTTCGTGCAGGAGTCCAAGTTATGAATTCCGAGATCAACTCGCCTTCGCAGCCCCTTCGAGGCATCAAGATCGTCGAGTTCACGCATATGGTCATGGGGCCTGCCGTGGGAGCGATTCTCGTCGAACTCGGCGCGGAGGTGGTTCGTATCGAGCCGATCGGGGGCGACTCCACCCGAAAGCTCGTGGGTTCGGGCGCGGGATATTTCCCGATGTATAACCGTAACAAGAAAAGCATCTGTCTCGATCTAAAGTCCAAAGAAGGACTGACCATCGCAAGACGCCTGTGTGATGCGGCCGATGTGGTGGTCGAAAATTTTCGTAACGGAGCGATGGAAAAGCTCGGGCTCGGCTACGAAGATTTGTTGAAGACAAACGAACGGCTGATCTACTGCTCTGAAAAAGGTTTTCTATCGGGACCGTACGAAAACCGAACAGCCCTCGATGAAGTCACACAGATGATGGGCGGGCTCGCCTACATGACGGGTCCGCCGGGTCGACCCTTGCGAGCGGGAACGTCCGTCATCGACGTCACGGGTGGCATGTTTGGAGCCATCGCGATCTTGGCGGCGATCCAGCATCGGCACGCGACGGGTCGTGGGCAGAAGGTCAGTAGCGCGCTATTTGAAACGACGGTTTATCTCGTCGGTCAACACATGGCGCAGATGGCGGTCACGGGTCAGCCGGCGAAGCCGATGCCCGTACGCATTTCCGCCTGGGCGATCTACGACGTTTTCGAAACGCGCGATGCGGAGCAGGTGTTCATCGGCGTGGTCTCGGACGGTCTCTGGCAGAAGTTCTGCGAGGCGTTTTCATTGACGGCCTTAGCCGCTGACGAGTCACTAAAAACCAATACGCAGCGGGTGGCGCAGCGCGAGGCGCTGTTGCCTCAAGTGCGCGAGCTCATTAAGCGTTACTCGAAGGCCGAGCTCGTTCCGATTTTGGAGCGAACGGGCTTACCCTTTGCGCCCATCGGTAAACCTGAAGAGATGTTTGACGATCCTCACCTGGCAGCGAGCGGCGGGCTCGGAGCGACGGTATTGCCGGACGGTCGCGCCACGCGATTGCCCATCTTGCCGATCGAGATGGATGGGCATCGACCGAGTCAGGGCGGTACACTGGCGAAGCCCGGTGAGCACACTGATGAGGTGCTGTCGGCAGTGGGGTATACCGTCGAGCAGATTCGCGATTTCAGGTCGCGGCAGGTCGTCGGCTAACCTCAAAGATCACTGCATGGGGAGTCCAGCATGACGAACGACGCACTCGACATCGTCGGAATTAACGACGAGCTACAAGACGAGGAGCGCCTCGTCCGTGATTCCGTCGCTCGGTTCGTCGATGGTGAGGTCCTTCCGGTCATCGGGCGGCATTTCGCCGATCACACCTTTCCAAAAGATCTGATCGCGCCGATGGCGCGACTCGGATTACTGGGATCATCGATCGAGGGATACGGTTGCGCCGGCCTCAACGCGGTGAGTTATGGCCTCATCTGCCAGGAGCTCGAGCGTGGCGACTCGGCCATGCGCAGCTTCGTCTCCGTGCAGTCGTCTCTTTGCATGTTTCCCATCTATACCTACGGGTCTGACGCCCAAAAAGATCGCTGGCTCCCGGGTATGGCCAAGGGTGAGATCATCGGCTGCTTCGGCTTGACCGAGTCCCACGGCGGTTCTGATCCGCTCAATATGAACACGACCGCTCGTCGGCGTGGTGGCGATTGGGTGTTGAATGGGTCCAAGACGTGGATCACCAACGCGCCGATCGCCGATGTGGCCGTGGTCTGGGCGCTCACCGACGAGGGCGTGCGTGGCTTTTTGATCGAGCGTGGCATGCCCGGATTCACCACGCAGGAAATCGAACGCAAGTTTTCGTTACGTGCCTCCGCGACGGGAGCGCTGTTCTTCGATGACGTCGTCGTTCCGGAGTCGAACCTGCTTCCGGGAACGACAGTGGGCCTCAAAGCGCCGCTGTCCTGTCTGACTCAGGCGCGATTCGGAATCTCGTGGGGCGTACTCGGCGCGGCTCAGGCGTGTCTCGACGAAGCGCTGCGTTACGCCAAAGATCGAGTGATGTTCGGGCGGTCGCTCGCTGCAACGCAGGCCGTACAAATTCGTCTCGCCGAGATGGCGCGCAAAATCGCCATCGGCCAAACGCTTGCTCTGCAGCTCGCTCGACGCAAAGACCGCGGCATCCTAACTCCGGTTCAAGTGTCTCTCGCGAAGTGGAATAACTGTCGAGCAGCCATTGAGGTCGCCCGCGATGCGCGCGACCTCCTCGGCGGTGCCGGTATCCTCGCGGAATACGCACCCATCCGTCATGCCTTGAACCTCGAGAGTGTGATCACCTACGAGGGCACCGAGACGGTCCATCAACTGTCGCTCGGACGTGCGCTCACGGGTCTCAACGCATTCTAAGAAGAGCGAGGCCCGACAGCGTGACCCGAAATCCGGTTGCAGCGATACTCGTCGCAGGGCTCGGAAGCTTCGGAGCGGAAGCGCGCGCCGATGAGCCTTCGAGTGAGACCGTACCGTCATGGGACGTCGAACTCGGATATACCTCTGACTTTTGGCGCAGCGTTACGGGCGGGCTCGACAGTGGGAAGCGATTCATCGGTCACGCGGAACTCGTGGTCGACTGGGTAGGCGATGGCGCCCTGCGCGGTCGGGTGCACCTCATCGACAACAACGGTAGGAGCTTCAGCGAGATTGTCGGCGACACGCATGTCGTCAGTAACATCGAGGCCGATCGAGCGAGTCGCGTTTTGGAGGCGTGGTTGGAGTATGCCCCGGACATCGAAGATCGCAGTCTCAAAATCGGACTGTACGATCTCAACTCTGAGTTCGACGTAAGCGAGGTCGGTGGAGCGCTGATCAATTCGACATTTGGTATCGGTGTCGACGTCGCTCAATCGGGCCTCGCCGGGCCATCCATCTTTCCCTACACCGGACTCGCGATACGAGGACGTTGGCGGCTCGACGATCGCTGGCTTATGCAAGGCGTCGTCATAGACGGCGTCCCCATCGACGAGCAGGCGCCTCGTCGGTTCGCCTCCCTCAAACTTGATTCGGATGAAGGCGCGCTGTGGGTTGCCGAGCTCGAACACCAGGCCGAACGGTGGCGTGCGGTGATCGGTCATTGGCGATACACGTCCTCCTTCGAGGAGCGCGAGAGTCTCGGATCGGGGCAGTCGCGATCCTCAGGTGGAAATTCGGGTACATACGGTTTTGTCGAGGGGCCAGTGTGGCAGGCGGGTGATCGTCGATTGTTAGCGATGCTTCGACTCGGGGTCGCGGAGCCGCGGTTCAATGTCATCGGTTCAACCCTTCAGGCGGGCCTAGTCCTCGAACGGGCGTGGCTGGGGCGAGAGGGCGAGCACGTCGCGATCGGCGTGGCTCACGCGCGGAACGGCGGCCCGGCGCGGCGCGGGGCGATGGCGTCCGGCACCGAACGTACGCAAAGCGAGACGGTCGTTGAGCTCACCTGGAGGGTTCCGGTGCAAGACCGCCTCGTTCTTCAGCCTGATATCCAATACATCCTGAATCCCGGAAGTGTCCCGGGAGTCTCCAGTGCCTTGGCGATCGGATTACGTGTCGAGTTCGACCTGTCTCCGAACTAGGGGTCGACATGGACTTTGTCTCCCAGTTTTGGGGATCACCTGCCGCCGGCTTTTTTGTCGCGTTTGCAGTGGGGCTACTGATCGGCGTCGAGCGAGAACGTCGTAAGCAAGATCCGTCGGTCGGTGCAGCGGGCGGTATCCGCACCCATGTGGTGGTCGCGCTTTCCGGAGCGGTGGCCGTTCAGTTTCCTGGGATATGGCTCGTGGTGTGCGGCGCCGCGTTCATCGGCGCTCTCGTCGTGATCGCTTATTGGCGCAACCGCAGTATCGATGCGGGACTCACGAGTGAAGTGACGTTGTTCACGACTTATCTTCTTGGGGCTCTGGCGCCGAAATTTCCGGAGATCTCCGGCGCACTCGGTGCGGTGATCGCACTTGTTTTGGCCTTCCGTACGAGTCTGCACCGTTTGGCAAAGCACGCGATGTCCGATCGGGAAGTGCTCGATGTGTTGCTTCTTGCAGCGTCGGCTTTAGTCGTATTGCCTTTGATGCCCGATCGAGCGCTCGATCCTTACGGGCTGATCAACCCCCAGCGGATCTGGGGGCTGACATTGTTGGTTCTTCTGATGAACGCAGTCGGCTATCTCGCGCTGCGCACCATGGGCCCGGCGCGCGGACTTCCGATCGCCGCATTCTTTGGGGGGTTCATTTCGAGCGCAGCCACGATTGGCGTGCTCGGCGGACGATTTTCCACAGAACCCGCGAAGCGCTCACTGACCGCAGGCGCGGCCATGATGTCCTCCGTGGCGACGCCCCTGCAGGTGCTTATCTTGCTGTTTGCGATTGATCGCGGGCTATTTCTGCAGTGGTTGTTTCCAGCCTTCGCCATGACCTTAGTCGCGTTGACGGGAGCCGTGCTTTTTCTGCGTCATGACGAAGTGAAATCGGATCGTGTGGCCGAGTCGTTCAGTGGTCGAGCGTTTCAGCCTTTCCAAGCGATCGTCTTCAGTATCACCGTGACGGCCATGTTGTGGTGCGCCGCGTGGCTCGAGCGACTGCTAGGCTCGTCGGGGGCGGTGACCGGACTAATCGTCGGCGGCTTTGCCGATGCCCACTCTGCAGTGGTCGGTGCGGCGAGCCTCGTCCACTCGCAGGCACTCGAGGAGACGGCGGGATCGCTCGCGATTCTGGGAGCGCTCGGGGCGAATACCGTGGCTAAGCTCGTTGTGGCGGGCGCAACAGGCGGACGTCGATTCGTCTACCGAATCGCATCGGGACTGATCGTCATGTGGTTCGCAGCCGCCGCGGTGATTGTCGTTAGCCTGTCATAGTCGCCGGGAATGCCATGAGCTGCGCCCCACGACTGCGACGCGGGATTTTCGTCTGAAAACGTCCCGGCTTCACGACCAAAATATCGCAGGTGAGCGCATCGAGTACGGCTTCGGCGGTATTCCCCACCAAGAGTCGCTTGAAGCCCGATCGCGACATGGCACCCATGACAACGATGCTCGCTTTCTCGGATTTGGCCGCACTCGGAATCGCCTCGCGCGGAGAACCGTGCAGCACGGCAAGCCGATGAGAGGGCAGAGGATATCGAGCGACCTCCGCAACAAGCGCCTTACGGGCCCGTTTTAACGCGGCGTCCGTTTGATCGGAGTCGATGACGATGGGCGCGGCAGTCCAGTTCGCAGTGATGAGCGTCGATGGCGCCACGCAATGCACGACCCGGAGACTGCCCTTGAGCAATGACGTGACTCGGCCACTCGTTTGCAGCAGTGCGGCATCGAGGCGAGCGGGCTTGGCGTTTTCATGGAACGGATCGATGGCCGTGAGCACTACCGGTCTGTGATAAGGCTTCGGTAGTTTGACGAGCAGCACGGGGCAGGGCGATTGTCGAAGCAGCTCCCAATCCGTGTAGGCGAGCATCCATTTGGCAACGTGCTTTGACGCGTGCCGTTCGGCGACGATGAGATCGGCCCGCGTGCGTAGGGCTCGACGAACGATGGCTTCCGCCGGGGGGTAGTCCCACTCGGCAGCGCAGGTGACCTCTACATCGTGTTTGCGAATCCCTTTGGCGATGACTTCGAGGCGCTTCAGTATCTTGGCAAGACGTTCGGACTCGTATTCCTTGAGGCTGATTCGACGTGCATCGAGCGCGTCGACGAGAACGGTATCGGAGAGGGAATGAAACAGTTCGAGTGTGGCATTGCTGGCTTTGGCAAGTTGAGCGGCTTTGCGCACGGCCGGCATAGAGCGGGCGTCGACGTCCTTGATGGCGACGATGATTTTCTTGATGGGCTGCATGAGGCCTCCGGGTACCTAATCGGGCTTACTTCATAGGTACAAGTCTCAAGATTGTCTGTCGAGAGCGCATCCGTACGTTCACGTATCATGGGCGGTAGAAGGAGGTACCGATCTTGGCCGCAAATCCCGAGTTTCAAATCAACCCGTTTTCCGAGTTTTCGTCGGACGAGGTCATCTTGGCTCTCGAAGAGCGTCAAGCGTATTCGGGAGACGTCTACTCGATGGGCGTCACGGCGGCTGCGGTGTTGCGCCCGAACGATCGACAAACCTGTGCGGCGATGGTCGCCGCGGCCCATCGAGAGGGTTATGTCGTGATCCCTCGGGGCGGCGGCTTGTCGTATACGGGCGGTTATCGGCCTTTGACCGAGAAGAGCGTCATCCTCGATACCTCGCGGCTCAACCGTATTCTCGAAGTCAATCCCGACGATATGTACATCACCGTCGAGGCGGGCGTGACGTGGAAACAGATCTACGACGCGCTGACCCCCTTAGGCTTGAGGCTGCCTTTCTTTGGTACGTTTTCGGGCGCTCAGGCCACCGTGGGGGGTGGACTGTCGAACGGTGCGCTTTTCTTTGGCACGGCGCGATATGGGACGGCCGCCGACCACGTGCTCGGACTCGCCGTGATCTTGGCCGATGGGCGTGAGCTTCGAACAGGGCAACGGGCGTTCGCGCGGGCTGCGAAGCCGTTTTATCGAACTTGCGGTCCCGATTTCACGGGTCTCATGACGCACGACTCAGGGAGTTTCGGCGTTAAGGTCGAGGCCACTTTCCGCTTGATTCAGGCCCCGGCGTTCACGGGGCACGTGTCATTCGTGTTCGACGGTATGACGGCTGCAGGCGCTGCGATGTCGGCTGTGGCGCGCTCGGGCGCCGCAGAAGAGGCGTATGTGTTCGATCCAGAATCGACACGGAAAAATCTCACCTCTAAAGGCGTGCTCAATGATGTCGGCGTGCTGTTCAAAGTTATAAAAGGTGAGCGCAGCCTCATCAAAGGACTGCTTGCTGGCATGAAGCTCGCACTGGCGGGGCGGTCGTTTTTGCCCGAGGAGGCCTTTTCTTTGCACATGACCTGCGCGGCCCGAACGGAAGCCGCGCTTGAGGCTGATCTTGCCGCCTGTCGATCCGCTTGCTTGGCTCACGGGGGCCAGCCGATAGCCGACTCCATTCCGCGGGCCGTGCGCGCGAGTTTATTCCCCGCGCCGGACGCCGTACTGGGCCCGGAGGGAGATCGCTGGGCTGCCCTGAACGCCAAAGTCGCCCATTCCGATGCGCCGCGCATCATGGCCGCTGCGGAGTCGTTGCTCGCCCCGTATCAGCAACGCATGAGGGAGAGCGGTGTGTGGATGAGCCATCTGCTCATTGCAATCGGACAGACCGCCTTCAGTTTTGAGCCGGTCTTTCACTGGCACGATGACTGGCTGCCCGTGCATGCACGAACGCTGTCGAGTGAGGCGCGCGCGCGACTCGTCGAGCCTGCTGCGAATCCGGCGGCTCGAGCGCTCGTCGATGAACTGCGACAAAAACTTGTTGCGCTGTTTGCGGAGTTCGGAGCGGCCTCGAACCAGCTTGGGAAGACCTATCCGTATCTTGAGGTGTTGCGCCCCGAATCGGCCGAGCTTGCCCTGGCGGTTAAGCGTGCGCTCGACCCCAAGGGGTTGATGAATCCGGGGGCGCTTGGTCTCAAGGGCCCGTAGCCTGTATTCTGCTGCGCCGTTTTGACCCCATCGGCCAGGCAGGCTCAAATCATCATGTCGCCTTCAACGTCAGTTCGCACGAGCGAGAGTCTCGCCAACGTCCGCTACGAGATTCGCGGAAAGCTCGCGCGGCGCGCGCTCGAGTTATCGCGAAAAGGCTACGAGATCATCTCACTCAATATCGGCAACCCCGCGCTCTTCGGATTTCGCACGCCGGAGACCATGCGGCTAGCGATGATCGAAAATTTTCCCGACAGCGAGGGATACTGCCACCAGAAGGGCATTTTCCCGGCGCGAGAAGCCGTCGTCATGCAGCAGCAGGGGCGGGGCGTTCACGGAGTCACTGCCGAGGAAGTGTTCATCGGTAACGGCGTGTCCGAGCTCATCGACATCACGCTTCGCGCGATGTTGAACGAAGGCGATGAGGTTCTGGTTCCGAGCCCCGACTACCCGCTATGGACCGCCGCCGTGAATCTCAATCGCGGGCGTGCGGTTCATTATCCGTGCCGACCTGAAAGCGATTTCGTCCCTGATCCCGCAGAGATCGAGTCTTTGATCACTCCGCGAACCCGGGCGATCGTGATCGTGAACCCGAATAATCCAACGGGTGCCGTGTATCCACGCGAGGTGCTGACGGCCATCGCGAGGCTCGCCGAGCAGCGGGGACTCGTTTTGCTGTGTGACGAGATTTACGACCAGATTACGTACGATGGAGCAGAGTTCGTGCCGATGGCGACGCTCGTTCGTGACACCGTCTGCGTCACGATGTCCGGTCTCTCGAAGGTATACCGAGCCTGCGGATATCGTGTCGGTTGGGCGGTCATCTCTGGGAACATCAACGCCGCCAAAGACTTTATCGGAGCGATGGAGTTGCTTTCGTCGCTTCGCCTATGCAGTAACGTCCCGGGGCAATGGGCGGTACAGACCGCGCTCGGCGGTCATCAAAGTATTCGTGAACTGACGGCCCCGGGCGGACGACTCTACGAATCACGACGGGCGATCATCGAGTCGGTGAAGGACAATCCGTCTTTACGGCTGCGGGCACCGGCCGGTGCGCTGTATGCCTTCGTCGGGGTGGGCGATGACATTCCCGAATTCGACGACCAGTCGTTTGCGCTTGATCTACTCGAGAAGAAGCATGTGCTCGTCGCGCCCGGCGTGAGCTTCAACGTGCCGTACAACACGCATTTCCGCATTACCAATCTTCCGGATGCGGCGACCCTACGCACCGTGTTCGCTCGAATGAGCGAATTGCTCGACGAGTACCGAAAGAGCCCGCGAGTGTCGGCCTAAAAGCGACCCTCGATCTCGGCCTCGATCGGAACTCCCGGCGCGACGCCGGGGAGGACTGATGACGTGCGGGTCTGCATTCGAGTTTGGGCTTTAAACGCTCCCGGCGGATCAATCAAAACGGTTGCCGATAAACGAAGCGGACCGCCGAGATCGCTCAGAGAACCGTGCTTGCCCTCGAATCGAGCAACGAAAGGCCCAATCGGCGCTCCGCTTTTTAACAGGATCGCGTCGCTCAATATTACATCGCCCTGAAGCGATTGAACTCGCGCGCCATCGAACTCGAGAATCAGTCCGGAGGAGCGCAGGCGTCCGGCGACGCTCGCGAGCGGACCCATCAAGATGTCCGCAGGGAGTGCGCTGCGGAGGGTTGCCATGTCTATGGATCCGCGGTCTAAAACCAACGTGGTTAGGCCGCTCGCCGCGAGCTGCAGAGCGCCCGCGACGACGGACTCCTCTTTGCTCCATTGGACGGTGACGTCCACTCCGGGGCGATCGATCGTGACCCCTCGTATCGACCACGTCAGCACGCCAGATCGACTGCCCCGCACGCTGAGGCCGACACACCGACCCTGCCATACCGAGCCGCTCAGGCTCTCGCACGCCATCGATGACGGCAGAACCCATCGGACGATCGAGGCGGGCAGCCACACCAGCAGGCCGACGACTAGGCCGGACGAGGCAAGGCCGATGATCCAACCCCGTCGGATCACGAGCCTGACTTTTGAAGTTCCATATCGACGTCGACCCGCCCAGCAGTCGTCGCGGTCAGTGCGGATCTTCGAACTGAGATCGAGACGGCTTCCAGATCTCCGAGAGTGTCGATCACGGAATCGAACGATGCGGCAGTGGCTCGCAGACGAATCGACGAGTTCGACTGCACTTCGACCGTCGCGTCGATGTCGTGTTGGCTGAGAATTCGCTTGACGAGCCTTTCGAGCGGGAGATTCACATCTCCGCCAAGTCGACGTAAACGCTGTTCACGGTCCCGCAAGGTGGGGAGTTCGGCGAGCAGCAGGCGCTTAGTGGCCACCCGTTCGACGGCGCTTGTCGACTCAAGGACGACCGTGAGGACGGTCGCCGTGATCAGGATGATGAGGCTTAGGAGAGCGCCCACGTTCACCGCGCGACGATCACGTTCGGAGAGTGACGCGAGCCATTCGTCGAATCGGCGGCGGAGGTTCGTCATGCTTCAGTCTCGACGTTGATCAATGTCAACACCGCCCGAGATTGCTCGTCCGTGGCGGAGTCGACACGCCATCCGGCCGATCGCAAGCCGGACACGATGGGCTCGGGAGAGGTGCCACGCGTCAGCGTGACGCGAATCACCCCGCCTTGGTGTTCAATCGAAACCACTCCAGCATTCGAAACACCCACTTTAGCGAGCGCAAACAGGGCGCTTCGCAGCGGTGAAGGATCGACCACAGTGGTCGAGGTCGCACTCACACCTGATTGCATTAACGCCCGATCGAGCGTCGCTTCCTCGAGGGTCGCCTGGCGCCAGGTGACACCATGATCGATCAGTACAAGTGCGAGTAACACCGCCGCGAAAATCGCCGGCGGTTTCCAACGAGTGTCGAGCCAGCGGCCTGGAAGATGGGGACTCAGATCACCTTGTAGGAGATTGATGGGATCTCCGAGGGCGCGCTGTGCGACCAACCAGTTCAAAGAATTCGGCCCGAGGTTCGTGTGCGTCACCCGTGAAAATCGATGCGCAATTTTTTCGAACTCGTGATCAGTGCTTGGCCGATGTGTCGAAGCGCCGAACACCTGCAGCCCTAAGCTCGACAGAGGTGTATCGGCAGGGATCAGCTCGAGCGTCGTCGAGAGGTCCTCGATCCGACAACGCAGACCGAGGCCGTCGGGTGATCGTAGAAACACCTCGTCTCCTTGCACCCAGGCGATGACGTCTCCGGGCTTCGCGGCGACACACGACTCGTCAAGGCACATCTGCACCGGCTCGAGCCCCACCGCGCGTAGCGCATCGCGGTACGCGCCAATCGTCTCGCGTCGAATCACGATAACGGACACGGCGACTGCGGCTTTGTCAGTCGAACTCAACGCCGCGATCGGCCGACCCATGGCGAAGTGCTGGTCAGCAAGCTCGCCGGCGATTTGATCCTCTATGGCGAAGGGGAGCATTTTGCGAAGTTGGGAGGCGCCGACCTTGGGGAGCACGGCGGAGGTGCTCAGCGCCTCCGAGCCGGGAATCAGGCCCACGACTCGCGCACCCGCGTGGGATGCCGCAAGCGATTCGAGCGTCGTCGAGTAGGCGGGATGGCGGATCGCCCCGTCCGCCGCCAGCACGGTGGCCTCGACCTGCATGGCGGGACCTAAAGATGAGAGATAAATGAACAGCGTGTCGGTCATGGTCGCGGGGCGTCACTCGGCCGTTTGTCTCAATAAAACCCGAACGCCGGGCGGCGAGGGCGG
>JAFMKA010000008.1 GCA_017853175.1 Steroidobacteraceae bacterium
GGTCCGGACGATCTCGCCGTGTGGTTCATGCAGACCCTCACGCGGCTCGAAACGATCACCTGGAAAGCCGGCACCGACATGGGCGATGGCGTCACGCGCTACACCAACGGCACCAATAGCGGACCCATCTTCGTCTACGTCAAAGACGGCAAGATCATTCGCACGACGCCGATCGACTTCGATGAAAGCGACGCGGCATCGTGGTCGATCACGGCGCGCGGGAAGACCTTCACCCCGAGCCGCCGAACCACCGTCGCGACACACGGCTTGTGCCTCAAGTCGATGGTGTACTCGAAGAATCGAATTTTGTATCCGATGAAGCGTGTCGACTTCGACCCGGATGGCGAGCGCAACATACAAAATCGCGGCAAGTCTAAATTCGTACGCATCAGCTGGGACGAAGCGCTCGAGATCGTCAGCAAAGAAATCAAGCGGGCCAAGGCGGTCGGTCCCGGCGCCATCTGTGTCGCCAACGGCTCCCATCACCAGTGGGGGAACCTCGGTCACTATTTGAGCGCGTTCAACCGCTTCTGGAACCTCATCGGCGTCACCAAACTCGTACACACCCCCGACAGCTGGGAAGGCTGGTTCTGGGGCGCGATGCACCACTGGGGTAACAGCCTGCGTCTCGGCTGCCCGGAGTTCTACGGCACGGTCGAGGATTGCCTCAAAGAAGCCGAACTGATCGTCTTCTGGTCGAGCGACCCCGACGCCACCTATGGCTTCGATGGCACGGAGCGTCGCGAATGGGCGAAAGAACTCGGCATCAAGATGGTGCACATCGATCCGTACCTCAATCACACCGCGGCGCACCTCGGTGGCAAGTGGATCTCCCCCAAGCCCGGCACTGATGCAGCGATGGCCCAGGCGCTCTGCCACGTCTGGATCACCGAAAATCTTTACGACAAAAAATTCGTCGCCGAACGCACGACGGGCTTTGACGAATGGAAGGCCTATATTCTCGGCGAGAGCGACGGCATCCCGAAAACGCCGGAGTGGCAAGAAAAAGAAACCGGCGTGCCGGCGCGCGACGTTCGCGCGCTCGCTCGCGAGTGGGGCTCAAAGAAAACCTACCTCGGCGCGGGTGGTTGGGGTGTCGGCCTCGGCGGCGCAGGTCGCAGCCCGATGGGTGCGCAATGGGCGCGCATGATGACCATCCTCGGTGCGATGCAGGGTTATGGCCGCCCGGGCTCGAACTTCGGCAATCTGCAGTTCGGCGCACCGCTCGATTTCAACTTCTATTTCCCGGGCTACGGTGAAGGCAGCTTCTCGGGCGAGCTCATGGCGAGCGCGAATTCCGCGAACAACTATCAGCGCATGCCACACATCGTGACCATGAGCTCGGTGCGTCAGGCGATTCCACGCATGTGGTTCCCGGAAGCCATCACCCAAGGCAAGGCGATGGGCTATCTCACCGACGTCTCGTCGATCCAGGGACAGTTCTTCCCCTTCGGCTACCCCTCGCCCGGCCATGTCCGCGTCGAGATGCTCTACAAGTACGGCAGCTCTTCACTCGGCACTCAGGTGGGCTCGAACCGCTGGATCAAAGCGTATCAACACGAGAGTCTGAAGTTCGTGGTGAACCAATCGGTGTGGTGGGAAGGCGAAACGCCCTTCGCCGATGTCATCTTGCCGGCCTGCACGGTCTTCGAGCGCTGGGACATCAGCGAGTGGTACAACGTGGGCGCAGGCTACGTGCACCACATGTACTCGATGAACAACCATCGCGTCATCACCATGCAGCACAAGGCGATCGAGCCGCTCGGCGAGTCGAAGTCCGACTACGACATCTTCCTCGCCATCTCGGAGAAGCTCGACATGGGCTCGGTGTACTCCGAGGGTGGCACCTCCGAATACGACTGGTGCAAGCGCGTCTTCGACTCTTCAGATCTCGCCAAAAAAATCTCGTGGCGCGAGTTTTTGAAGAAGGGGTACTACGTCGTGCCGCCCGACCCCGAATCGGCCCGCGCACCCACGGCCAATCGCTGGTTCTACGAGGGTCGTAAGAAAGACACCCCGGAGCCCTACCCGCTGCCCTCCGAATACGTCGGCGGTCTCGGCAAGGGTCTGCAAACGCCCTCGGGCAAGTTCGAGTTCATTGCCACGACGCTCAAGCGCATCGATGACCCCGATCGTCCGCCGCTCAACCAATACATGCCGGTGTACGAAGACGGTAAACGCGAACCGGAACTCGCCGAGTTTCCGCTGCAATTGCTCTCGCCGCACTCACGTTATCCGTTCCATCTGATGGGCGATGACGAAGGCTCGAGCGTGCGCGACATCCGCGAGCATCGCGTGTTCAAAGACGGGCACCACTATCTCGTCGCGCGCATTAGCCGCAAAGACGCCGAGTCCCGCGGCATTCGCGATGATGATCTCATTCGCCTTTGGAATAACCGCGGCTCCGTCGTGTGTGCCGCGCAGATCACTGATCGTCTGCGACCGGGAGTGGTGTCGGCCTCGACGGCCTCGGCCGAGTACCGGCCGGTCGGTGAGCCTGGAAAATCCACCGATCTCGGTGGCTGCATCAACATGCTGAACCCGAGTAAGGCGATTGCGCGCAAGACTCACGGGATTCGCCCCAACACCACGCTGATCCAGATCGAAAAATGGACCGGCATCGACACTTGGCAACCGCGCGCGGAGACGGCGTGATGGCAAAGAAATGGAATCTGATCGTCGACATCGAGCGCTGCGACAACTGCCGCAGCTGCTACATCGCGGTCAAAGACGAACACGCCGGCAATGACTTCCCGGGCTATGCCGCAGCGCAACCGGCGCAGGGCCATCATTGGCTCGATATCCGTCGCAAGGAGCGCGGCGCTTATCCGCTCGTCGAGGCGAACTTCCAGCCGGTGATGTGCAAGCACTGCGACGACGCGCCCTGCATGAAGGCCGCGCGCGACGGCGCCGTGCAAAAACGGGTCGACGGCATCGTGATCATCGACCCCGTCAAAGCCAAGGGTCAGAAGCAGATCGTCGACGCCTGCCCCTATGGGGCGGTGTGGTGGAACGAAGAGACGCAGATACCGCAGCACTGGATCTTCGACGCGCACCTGCTCGATAGCGGCTGGGACAAAGTGCGGGCCGAGCAGGCCTGCCCCACGAACGTCTTCCGGACCATCCGACTTGAAGACGCCGAGATGCAGCGCCTTGCGGAGCAGGAAGGTCTTGAGGTCGAGCGCCCGGAACTCGGCACTCGGCCCCGGGTGTACTACAAAAACCTCCATCTGATGACGCAGTGCTTTGTCGGGGGTACGGTGGTCCACCGCGTTGGCGGAGTCGAGGAATGCGCGCCGGGGGCGCACGTCGTGCTACGTCAGGCCGGACGCGAAGTCGCTCGGGCGACCACCGACACCTTCGGCGAGTTCAAGATCGATCGTCTGCCCCCCGGCAGCGGCCGATACGAGCTCGAGGCCTCCGGGCCGTCCGGACGGGCGACCACGGCCTTCGATCTGGGCACCGAAAGCCCCTATCTCGGGGTGCTGACCCTCTCCTAAGCCCGGCCTAAGCCCGGCCTAAGCCCTTGAAATACGGTGGGTAACCCCCACCTCTGGCGGGGACCGGGGCGCTTGGCTACATTGTTGCGCTCCATGAAACTTCATTGCTCGGAATGAGTCCAATTTCCCGTCCCAGAACTTAGGAGTTCTCGCAACCCATGAAACGCATTCTGCTGTTCCTCGCCACCAACCTTGCCGTCGTGCTCGTGCTGTCGGTCGTGATGCAGCTGCTCGGCATCGACCAGTACATCGCCGCCCAGGGCGGCAGCGCCTACGGGCTGCTCGTATTCGCGGCGGTGTTCGGCTTCGGCGGCGCGCTGATCTCGCTCGCCATGTCGAAGTGGAGCGCCAAGCGCATGATGGGTGTCCGCCTCATCGACCAGCCGCGCGACAACATGGAGCGTTGGCTCGTCGATACGGTGCGTCGTCAGGCCGAAGAAGCCGGCATCGGCATGCCTGAGGTCGGCATCTTCGAGTCACCCGAACCGAACGCGTTCGCCACGGGCGCCAACAAGAACAAGGCGCTCGTCGCGGTCAGCACGGGTTTGATTCAGCGCATGCGCAAAGAGGAAGTCGAAGCGGTGCTGGGTCACGAGGTCGGCCACGTCGCCAATGGAGATATGGTCACGCTCACGCTCATTCAGGGCGTGGTGAACACCTTCGTGATCTTCTTGGCGCGCATCATCGGCAACTTCATCGACAAGGCCATCTTCAAGAACGAAAACGGCGGCGGTATCGGTTACTTCGTCGTCGTGATCGTCTGCGAGATGCTGCTCGGCATCCTCGCAAGCGTCATCGTCATGTGGTTCTCGCGTAAGCGCGAGTTCCGTGCCGATGCGGCCGGTGCCCTGCTCGCGAGCCCACAGGCCATGGTCGGTGCGCTCGAAGCCTTGAAGCGCGCACAACATCCTGAGGGTCTACCTCAGCAAATGGCGGCTTTCGGCATCAACTCAGGCGTTCCGAGCGGCTTCAAGCGGCTCTTCATGAGCCATCCGCCGCTCGATGAGCGCATCGATGCGCTCAAGCGCCAGCACGGCTTGATCTGACCTTTGCCTCGCGGCGTCGCCGATCCGGCGGCGCCGCGAGGTGGTCACCAAAGCCCTCGTGCCTAGAAGCAGATCGCTCGGGCACGTTTACTTCGGGGGGTGGTTGGGCTTTGGTATCTTTGACGGCAGGGATTTTTGATACATGACTGAGCAGAGCCTCCCCCTTTGGCGTCGATGGCTAAACGCCTTCATTAATTGGTTCGATACGGGTCCGCTCGTCACTGCACCCGAGGGAACCTCGCTGCCCGACATTCCCGACCGCGTCGAATGGGCGCGCATCATCCCCTTTATCGCAGTTCACGCCACCTGTCTCAGCGTCATCTGGGTGGGCTGGAGCCCGATCGCTGTAATCGTTGCGGTCGTGGCCTATTTCGTCCGAATGTTTGCGATCACGGGCTTCTATCACCGCTATTTTTCGCATCGTTCGTTCAAGACATCACGTGTGGGTCAATTCGTGTTCGGTGTGCTCGGCGCTTCCGCCGTGCAGCGCGGGCCGCTTTGGTGGGCCGCCCATCACCGCCATCATCACGCCTACTCCGACAAGCCCGAGGATTCGCACTCTCCCGTGCAGCACGGTTTCGTGCGTTCTCACATGGGTTGGTTCCTCACCACGAGAGGGTTCCGTCCCGATCTGCGACGCGTACGCGATCTCATGCAGTTTCCTGAGCTGCGCTGGCTCGATCGCTTCGACATCCTGATCCCGGTCGCACTGGCGGTCTTCATGTTCGGACTCGGCATCGTGCTCGAGCGGCTCGCCCCCGAACTCGGAACGAGCGGTGGCCAGATGCTCGTGTGGGGGTTCTTCATTTCGACGGTCGCCTGCTACCACGGCACCTACACCATCAACTCGCTCTCGCACGTCTTCGGGCGCCAGCGCTATCGCACCGGTGATGCGAGCCGTAACAACTGGCTACTCGCTCTGATCACGCTCGGCGAAGGCTGGCATAACAATCACCATCATTTTCCGAGCTCTACGCGACAAGGGTTCTATTGGTGGGAAATCGACATCACCTACTACTTGCTCAAAGTCATGTCCTGGCTAGGCATCATCTGGGACCTCAAGCCCGTACCGGTCGCGATTCGCGATCACTCTCCCCGCCGCATCCGCTGACCTGCGCCGCGTGAGCCGTATCGCCATCATCGGCACGGGTATCGCCGGCCTCACTGCGGCTTGGCAGCTCCATCGAAATCACGAGCTCGTGCTGTTCGAGTCCAACGACTACGTGGGCGGCCATACGGCCACCAAAGATATCGAGCTCGGCGGCAAGCACTACGCGATCGACACCGGCTTCATCGTCTTCAACGATTGGACCTATCCCAACTTCATCGCTTTGCTCGAGCAAGTCGGCGCGAGCTGGCAATGGTCGGACATGAGTTTTTCTTTGCGCTGCGAGCGCACCGGGCTCGAGTACAACGGCACGTCGATCAACTCGCTCTTTGCGCAACGCCGAAACATCGTCAATCCGACCTTCCTACGCATGATCGTCGACATCCTGCGGTTCAACGGTCAGGCCAAATCCTTACTCGCGCCCCGCCACACGCCCGGCCACGCGGATCCAGAAGGCACGCTCACCTTGGGCGAGTTCCTCGAGCGCGGGGCTTACTCGAGAGCCTTCATCGAGCGCTACATCATCCCGATGGGACGTGCGATCTGGTCGGCGACGGGCCGCGGCATGCTCGATTTTCCAGCTCGATTCTTCGTCGATTTCTTTGATCGGCACGGCTTTCTAAACGTGAACGATCGACCCACCTGGCGTACGGTCAGCGGGGGTTCGCGCGAGTACATCCGGAAAATGCTGCCACAGCTGCGAGCCGACATCAGGCTCTCCTCGCCCGTTCGACGCGTACGACGAGACGTCGACGGCGTAACCGTCACCAGCGAGTCACACGCGCACGGCCTGCAGCCGGAGCGCTTCGACCACGTATTCTTCGCCTGCCACAGCGACCAGGCTCTTGCGATGCTCGAGGATCCGAGCCCAGCCGAGGAGCGTGTACTCGGCGCGTTTCCCTATCAGGGTAACGACGCCGTGTTACATACCGATCGACGTATGCTGCCGCGCTCGCCGCTCGCTCGAGCGGCCTGGAACTACCACCTACTCGAGCCCGATAGCGGTCAAGTCGCACTCACCTACGACATGAACATTCTGCAGTCGATCGAGGCGGAAGAGATTTTCATGGTGACGCTCAATCGCGAGGCCCATATCGACCCGTCTAAGATTTTAGGTCGTTTCACCTATCATCACCCGGTCTACACGCCTCAGGCCGTCGCCGCACAAGCACAGCGACACCTCGTGAGCGGCGTCAATCGCACCCACTACTGCGGCGCGTATTGGCGCTACGGCTTTCACGAGGACGGCGTGGTGAGCGGTCTCTGGGCGGTTGAAGACTTCGCACGAGTCACGAGCACGGCACCGCCGCCCCCGCCCATCACCGAGCCCGTGCGTCGCAGCCTGCGAGACGCTTCGCGATGACCGCGAGCGCGCTGTACGTCGGACACATTCGTCATCGCCGCTTCGGTCCGCGGCGTAATGATTTTCGATATCGGATCTATCTCACCTACCTCGATCTCTCGGAGCTCGAGACTCTTTTCGCGGGCCGATGGTTCTGGTCTGCGCACCGACCGGCGCTCGCGAGATTTCGTCGTGCCGATTTTTTAGGCGACCCGGCGATCCCCCTCGATACCGCCGTACGCAATCGAGTCGAAGCCGAGACGGGTCGTCGGCCGCAAGGCCCGATCCGGCTGCTCACCCACATCCGGCAGTTCGGCTACAACTTCAACCCGGTGAGTTTTTATTACGTCTTTGACTCGAGCGGTACCCGCCTCGAAACGGTGATCGCCGAGATCACCAACACGCCCTGGGACGAGCGTCATGCCTACGTGCTCCCCGTCGAGCAGGCTGAACGGGTCGGGGCCCAGGTGCTGCGCTGGCAGTTCGACAAGCAGTTCCACGTCTCGCCATTCCTGCCCATGGATATGCGGTATGACTGGCGCTTTAGCGAGCCCGGCGACACACTGTCGGTCCATATGGAAAATTGGAAGGACGGCACGTCCCACTTTAATGCGACCCTGACGCTGCGACGCGAGCCGATCACCGGCCGCTCGCTTGCGCGGGCGCTCGCGGCGTTTCCGCTCATCACGTTCAAAGTGAGCGCGCTCATTTATTGGCAGGCACTCGTGTTACTGATCAAGCGCACGCCGTTCTTCACTCATCCGGACAAAATCACGAGCTGAGTCGCACGCATGAACGAGCGGACCCAGAAACCCAGCATCATTCCGAGTCTTCCCAACCTCGGCATGGCAGATCGCCCGTCGGCACTTGCTGCACTCGGACGCCGACTGCTGCTTGGCCAATTCGCCGCCCTTCGCGACGGCGAGCTCAACATCATCGAGTGGGACGGATCACACCATCGATTCGGTTCGCGTACGCCGCGACTCGATATCGCGGTGACACTGCATATCGACCACCCCCAGCTTTACGCCGATGCCGCCTTCGGTGGCACCGTCGGTGCGGGAGAGGCCTATATCAGAGGCCTCTGGCGCTGCGACGACCTCACGGGACTCGTTCGAATCTTCGTCGCGAATCGTGAGGTCATGAACGGCATGGACAGCCGCTGGGCACTCATCAGCCGACCGGTGCTCAAGGTTTTTCACTTTCTCAATCGCAACAGCAAAGCCGGTAGCGCCCGTAACATCTCGGCACACTACGATCTCGGCAACGCACTGTATGAACTCATGCTCGATCCGACGATGGCGTATTCCTGCGGCATCTTCGAGCACGAGCAGACGACGCTCGAACAAGCCTCGATCGCCAAATTCGAAGCCATTTGTCGCAAGCTGCAGCTCAAGCCCGACGATCGTGTGGTCGAAATCGGCACGGGCTGGGGCGGCCTCGCGATCCATGCGGCTGCGAAATACGGCTGCCACGTCACGACCACCACCATCTCTCGCGAGCAGCACGATTACGCCAAAGAAAAAATCGCGCGTGCCGGACTCCAAGATCGCATCACGCTCCTGCTCGAAGACTATCGTGATCTCAAAGGTCGATACGACAAGGCCATTTCCATCGAGATGATCGAAGCCGTCGGCGCGAACTACCTCGATACTTATCTCGCCAAATGCTCATCGCTCCTCGCCCCGCACGGCGCGATGCTGCTGCAGGCGATCACGATCCAGGATCAGTTTTACGAGCAGGCGAGAAAGTCCGTCGATTACATTCAGCGCTTCATTTTTCCCGGTAGTTTCATTCCGAGTGTCGAGGCCATCAGTCGCTCACTAACGCGGGCGACCGATCTCAAGATCTTCAACCTCGAAGATATCGGACCGCACTACGCGCGCACCCTGCGCGAGTGGCGCCGCAATTTCTTCGACCACCTGCCGAAAGTGCGTGCACTCGGCTATCCCGACTCCTTCGTGAGACTCTGGGAGTTCTACCTCTGTTACTGCGAGGGTGGCTACGCAGAGCGGCAATTGGGCGACGTACAGTTGTTACTGACCAAGCCCGGCTGTCGCCTACCACCGGTGGCGTACGCGCGATGATGCCCGGCGGAGCAGGCTCGCCGCTGCAACAACTCATCGCGCAGTTCGGCAGCTCGATCATCGTCACCGACCCGGCCCAACTCGCCGCCGTCAACGTCGATCACCGAAAACTCTACGAGGGTAAGGCGCTCGCCCTCGCCTTACCCCGGAGCACCGCCGAAGTCTCGAAGCTGCTCGCCTTCTGTAATGCGCTGCGTATCGGTGTCGTCCCGCAGGGTGGAAATACCAGCTATTGCGGCGGTACGGCGCCCGATGCCTCGGGCACCCAACTCGTACTCTCTCTGCGTCGGATGAACGCCATCCGCGAAATGAACCCGGTCAATGATTCGATGATCGTGGAGGCCGGCTGCATTCTGGCCGACGTACAACGAGCGGCGACGGACGCCGGACGGTTTTTTCCTCTCAGTCTCGGCGCTGAGGGCAGTTGCCAGATCGGGGGCAATCTCTCCACCAATGCCGGAGGTGTGAACGTCGTGCGTTACGGCATGGCGCGAGATCTCGTCCTCGGACTCGAAGTCGTGCTGGCCGATGGACGCGTGCTCTCGACGCTCAAGACTCTGCGTAAGGACAACACGGGCTACGACCTGCGTCACCTTTTCATCGGTGCCGAAGGTACGCTCGGAGTGATCACCGCCGCGAGTCTAAAGCTCTTTCCCGCACCTCGCAGCGTAGCTACGGCATTCGTGGCGGTGCAGACCCCAGCGGCGGCCGTATCGCTGCTCGCCGAGCTTCGTAAGTCTTGCGGCGATCTCGTCTCCTCCTTCGAACTCATTCCGAATATCGCCATTGATCTCGTCGCCAAACACCTGCCTGGCACTCGATCGCCTCTCGAAGCGGGATCGCCCTGGTATGTGCTCTGCGAGATCACGAGCGCGATGTCGAACGAGCCACTCGGCGAACGCCTTGAAACAGCGCTCGCTGCCGCACTCGAGACGGGTCTCATCACCGATGCGACGCTTGCGCAGAGCGAGCGTGAGCGCCAAGAGTTTTGGTTCCTGCGCGAGCACATCCCCGAGGCCCAGCGTCGTGACGGATCGAGCCTCAAACATGACATCTCCCTGCCGCTCGATCGCCTCGCAGAGTTCATCGCTTCGAGCAGCGACTGGCTGCACGATCAGGTTCCCGAAGGATTTCTCGTCTGCTACGGCCACGTCGGCGACGGCAATCTGCATTTCAATATCAATCAATCATCGAACTCGGTAGCAACCGGAGCGTTACTCGCCCGCCAAAACGAGATTCGCCGCGCGATCCATGATCGTGTCCACGAAATGGGTGGCAGCTTCAGTGCCGAGCACGGCATCGGCCGTCATAAAGTCGAGGAACTCGAGCGCTACGCATCACCGCTCGAGCTCGAACTGATGCGGAATATCAAACGGGCCTTTGACCCGAACGGCATCATGAACCCCGGAAAAGTTCTGCATTCAGGGAGCGCGTCGCGATGACGGGTCGCTGTGTCGGTGGCTTGCACGAAGTGTGTGTCGGCGTGCCAGATCTCGAGGTTGCTGCAGCCGACTTCGCAGCCTATGGCTGTCATCCTGCCGAGTCGGGGGCTCTTGATGCAGCGAGCGCTCGCGCGCTCTACGGCGTCGACTCCGCCGTTCGATCGCTACGCCTGTCGCACCAACAATCTGATCACGGTCTCGTGAGGCTCATGCAATGGGATCGCCCTCTCAACGACGGCCTCGGGCTCGGCGACAACCTGCGCTGTGTCGGATCGCGCTGGGGCGTTCGCGTGACGGCAAGCGCATTCAACATTTTGAATCACGCCGAGCGCGCGCGTCAGACGGGCAGCCCTCTGAGCCTCATCGAACCCCTGCTCGCGGTCATCGGCGAGGTAAGCGGAACGGGCGCTGCACGACCGTTTCGCGATCCCGTAGTGGGTGTACGCGAAATGGTGATTCTGCAGCCTCATTATCGACAGGTTTTCTTTGAGCGATTCGGCTACGAGAGCCCGCTTTATGGCCAAATCGATACGTCGAGCCTGTTGCGTACCAGCCAGCACACTCACTTCGGGCTGATGATCGCGAACGACGACCCGAAGATCTTCGATTTTTATGACGACGTGCTCGGCCTCAAGCGCATGCTCGACGATCTGACGCCTTACGAGAACGCCACGGGCTCTCGCCGAATCTTCGGACTCGAGCCTGGCGAGGGTTTTCACATGGTCGATTTCGACGATCCGGCCTCCGGTCATGCGCTTCGTGAGCGTCGCTCCGGCAAACTCAAGTGTGTACGGTTTGCGGCCTCGGCCAAGATCGAGCACAAACTCGATCGATCACGCGCCGGCTGCCTCGGCTACAGCCTTTACTGTTGGCGCGTCGATGACATCGACGCCATGTGGAAGAAGATCGACTCCAGCGACGCCTCGGGACTCACGCCCGTTCAACAAGACGAGTTCGGCCGCCTAAGCTTCACGTTCTTCGCGCCCGACGGCTATCACTGGATGCTATTGCAGGCGTGAGATCACCCGCTCAGCGTCGTGCACTCTCGATTTCGATGTAGTTAATGAGCGCAGCACGATCGGCGGCGTTGGCGATACCGGCGAACGCCATGATGTTTCCGGGAACGACCGCCCCCGGCTTTTCGATCCAGCGATCGAGCGTCGCCCTGTCCCACACAATCTTTGACGACGACAGCGCGGCCGAGTAAGTGAAGCCCTGCACCTGACCGGCTCGCTGACCCATGACGCCCGCGAGGTTCGGGCCAACCTTAGCTACCGTGCTCGGCTGCAGATCGTGGCAGGCCCTGCACTGAATAAAAAGCAAACGCCCGCGCTTGTATTCGGGGGTTTGAGTGACGTCGGCCGAAGCCCACAAGGGAGCCACCGCCACCAAGATCGCAATCAGGAGTCGTGCCATCACGCACCTCGTCTAGGGAGAGCCCGATTCTTATGGGCGGCGCACCCGCATCAAACCCTCTTGCGCCACGCTCGCCACCAGTCGGCCGTCGCGACTGTAGATGCTGCCGCGCGCAAACCCGCGCCCCCCGGATGCGCTCGGACTCTCGACGTCGTAGAGCAACCACTCGTCAGCCCGAAACGGTCGATGGAACCACAGCGCATGATCGATGCTCGCCATGACCATCTCGCCGATCGCGAACTTGCCATGGTGGGGTCGGGTCGCTGCGGTCAACAAATTGAAATCGGACATATACGCAAGCAGACAGCGATGCAGTCGATCGTCTCCCGTGAGCGGCTCGGCGATCCGGAACCATACGCGCTCGCAGGCAGGGCTCGCCGTGCGACTCAAAAAATCGATCGGCTCGACCGGACGCATCTCGACCGGGCGCTCGCGTATCAAGAAACGACGCAGCATGTCCGGAAGCTTCGCCGCAACCTCGGGCGTCGGACGACTCCAGTCGGGTAGCGACTCGGGCGCGGCGACCTCGGGCATCGTCGATTGGTGATCGAGGCCGGGTTCGCGGCGCTGGAAGGACGCCGCGCAAGTGAAGATTTGCTCGCCGTTCTGTACGGCAATGACACGACGCGAGGAAAACGAGTGTCCGTCACGGCTGCGATCGACCTGATACACGATGGGTCGGTTGAAATCGCCGCGACGCAAAAAATAGGCGTGCAGCGAGTGCACCTCGAGATCGTCGATGGTCTGATACGCCGCCATGAGCGCTTGCCCGAGGACCTGCCCGCCGTAAACCTGAGGGCTACCGATATCGCGACTCTCGCCGCGAAACAGGTTGACCTCGAGCCGTTCGAGCTCGAACTGCTTCAGCAGATCGGCGACGCGGACGTTCACGAGCCAGCGACCCCGAGACGCTTCTGCATCACCGGGCTCGTGGTGGTGTACTGCAAAAACTGCTTCTTCTCGGGATACAGCCAACTCTGAATGCCGAAAGCAGCCAAGGCGGCCTCATGAAACCCCGACAAAATCAGCTTTTTCTTACCAGGGTAGGTATTGATATCGCCCACCGCGAAAATTCCGGGAACCGTGGTCTGGAATTTTTCGGTATCGACCTTGAGTGCTTTGCGCTCGAGCTCCATCCCCCACTCGGCCACCGGACCCAGCTTCGGGTGTAGACCAAAAAATGCGAACACGTGATCGGCGGGCAACTCGTGTACGGCGCCGTCAGCCGCTTTCACGCGTACGCCGGTCATGGACTCGCCCTCGAGCATGAGTGAATCGGCAAGCCCCTCGATGAAGCGCACGCGACCCGCAGCCTCGAGTTCGCGCATGCGCGCGACGGATGCCGGTGCGGCACGAAATTCGTTACGACGATGCACGAGCGTGACCGAAGGCGCAGTCGCTGCGAACTCGATCACCCAGTCGAGCGCGGAGTCGCCACCACCAAAAATCACGAGTCGCTTGTTTCGATAGTCATCGGCACCCTTCACGCGATAGTGAATGCTCCGACCTTCGAAGGTCTCGCTACCCGGGACACCCAAGCGACGCGGCTGGAATGAGCCCACACCCGCGGCGATGACGATAGCGCCCGCATCGAAACGCGTACCCGCTGACGTGACCACGTCGAATCGTCGATCACGTGGCTTGACCTCCATGACCTCCTCGCCGAGATGAAACACCGGCTCGAAGGGTTTGATCTGCTGCATCAGTCGATCGACGAGTTCCTGCGCGCCACAAACCGGCAACGCCGGAATGTCGTAAATCGGTTTGTCGGGATAGAGCTCCGTACACTGTCCGCCCGGCGCCTTCAGCGAGTCGAGGACGTGCGCCCGCATACCGAGCAGCCCGAGCTCGAAAACCTGGAAGAGACCGCAGGGCCCCGCGCCCACGATGACGACTTCTGTTTGGATGGTCTCGGACACGCGGATACTCCGTTGGGTATATCGGAAAAGACTCGAAAAAACGGGTAAATTCTAGCAGAGAGGCCACCGTTGCTGCCGGACTCGACGCTCGTAGGCGACGTCGCCGCAGCAAACCCACCTGCCCGGAGCTTTAAAGCCATGCCGACCAACGCCGATCTTTCCCGTCGACGCGCCGCAGCCATTCCGCGCGGCGTCGGCAACTCGCTGCAGGTGTATGCCGATCGTGCGAGTAACGCCGAAATCTGGGACGTCGAGGGGCGGCGCTACATCGACTTTGCGAGCGGCATCGCCGTACTCAACACCGGTCACCTTCACGCCAAGGTGCAGGCTGCGGTCACCGCGCAAATGGCGCGACTCTCCCATGCCTGCTTCCAGGTCACGCCATACGAAAGCTATGTCGCGCTCGCCGAAAGATTGAACGACCTCGTTCCCGGCAGCTCACCAAAGAAAACTATTTTTCTGACGACGGGTGCCGAAGCGGTCGAGAACGCCATCAAGATCGCTCGCCATCACACTCAGCGCTCTGCAGTCATCGCGTTTGGCGGCGCCTTCCACGGACGCACGCTCGCCTGCATGACGCTCACCGGCAAGGTGCAACCGTACAAGGCAGGTTTCGGCCCGATGCTGCCCGAGGTGTATCACGCCCCCTTTCCCATCGACTATCACGGCATCAGCACGGCACAGTCGTTGGCAGCGCTCGAGCAGCTCTTCAAGTCCGATATCGATCCTGCGCGAGTGGCCGCCATCATCGTCGAGCCCGTGCAAGGTGAAGGCGGTTTCTACGTCGCGCCCCCCGAGTTTTTACGCGCCCTACGATCGATCTGCGATACACACGGCATCGTCTTCATCGTCGACGAAATTCAGAGCGGCTTCGCCCGCACGGGGCGCATGTTCGCGATCGAACACTCGGGTGTGGAGCCCGATCTCGTCACGCTCGCAAAAAGTCTCGCCGGTGGCGTGCCGCTTTCGGCCGTGACCGGAAAAGCCGCCATCATGGACTCCCCACCCCCTGGCGGACTCGGCGGCACCTATGCGGGCTCGCCTCTCGGCTGTGCGGCAGGGCTCGCCGTCCTCGAAATCATTGAGTCCGAGCAGCTCTGCGCTCGCTCGTTGCGAGTCGGCGCAGCCGTTCGTGCCCGGCTCGCCGACTTGCAGAACCGATGGTCTTGCATCGGCGACGTGCGCGGTCTCGGTGCGATGGTCGCGATGGAACTCGTCAAAGATCGACGCCCCGACGCGCCCGATGCCGAACTCACCAAAGCACTCGTGCAAGCGGCGGGACGCCGCGGCCTCGTCCTGCTGTCTTGCGGGGTTTACTCGAACGTCATCCGATTCCTGATGCCGCTCACCATTCCCGATGCAGAACTCGCAGAGGGTTTGGCGATACTCGAAGCGGCGCTCGAAGACGTGAATCGCTGATCAGGCGCGACCGACGTTCGAGTCGTTGGGCGAGTGGAAATACTCGCTCTCTTCGGACAACTGACGGATGAGGCGCTGCAATTCGGCCATTCGCCCCTCAGCCGTGCTAACCGGCAGGCACTCGACGCAGCGTGGGTCCTTGCAAGGCTGCCGGGAATACAGCCAGTACTGAATGGCGCCGGCGAGCAGGCCGTCGGCGATGTCCCAAAGGTCCGCTTCCTTGTCGCGTTCTGCAATTTGGTTGCCGAGATTCACGGCATCGGTGAACGCAGCATCGAAGCCGCTGACGGTGTCTGGAAGATCCTGTGCCATGGAGCAATCTTAAGCCGAAGACCCTGAAATGACCCGTGCGCCGACCCGGCAATCACGAAAATACAACTTTGTTGCGCAATAAATTACCAATTCTTAATCCAACTACCGTGCACCGGCGACTATTATTTTTATCCGGCGATATCGCCTGAATAGACTGCAGTTCTCGCAACAACTCACATGAAAGCCGATGTCGTCGACGGGGTCGGGGTGCCTCGCGAAGTCACCCTACCCTCCACCGAACAGGTGAGCTTGGCCGCCTCAGGCCTCGCCGCCGCGCACGTCGGGGTGCTCAAGGCAACCGACTTCGTGAGGGAGCACTACCACGAGAAATTTGCGGCGAGTCTCATCGCGTCTCATTGCGGGCTCAGCCGTTTTCAATTCAGTCGATGCTTTCATGCCGTCTACGGCATCACCTTCCGCGAGTATTTACTGCGCTATCGCATCATCGCCGCCTGTCACCGTTTGAAAGAAGGCAAACTCCCGGTGACCGAGATCGCCTTCGCCGTCGGCTTCCACGATGGCTCGTATTTCGCGCGCATGTTCCGGCGCTACACGGGCGTACTGCCCTCGCAGTATGCTCGGTCGCATGACGGCGACAACTCGACCCTCTGACGCTCGCTCCGATTCTTTGACGCGCCAAGTTTGGCGCATTCCCAAAGCCGGCTCGCTCGCGAGACTCGCCCTCGTCGAAGAGCATCTGCCTGCCCCCGGTGCCGGGGAGGTTCAAGTCGAGGTACAGACCGTCGGCGTGAACTTCGCCGACGTTTTTGCATGTCTTGGCCTGTACTCGGCCACACCTCGGGGCAGTTTTATCCCCGGCCTCGAATGCGCGGGACGCATTCGACGTATCGGTGCAGGGGTCAGCGGTTGGCGTGAAGGCGACGCCGTCATCGTGCTCACGCGATTCGGCGGCTACGCCTCGCACCTCAACGTGGACGCCCGCACGCTCTGGCCGTTGCCGCAAGGCTGGTCGCTCGATGACGCCGCTGCATATCCCGTGCAAGCGCTGACCGCTTGGTACGGGCTCGTACCCCTCGGCGCCGCCAAGGCAGGGAGCATCGTGCTCGTGCAATCGGCTGCGGGCGGTGTCGGCATCAACGCGCTGCACGCGCTGCGCCGGCTGCAGGCGCGACCCGTCGCCCTGGTCGGGAGCGCGTCAAAGCGCGACTGGCTCATCGAACGGTTCGAACTCGATCCTAGGGCCGTGGTGATTCGCGGCCCCAGTCTCGCTCACGATCTCGATGCGGCGCTCGCTCATTACAACGGACGTGGCTTCGATCTCGTACTCGATGCCGTATACGGCGAGGGTTTTCAAATCGCCTTCGACCGTCTCGCACCGGAAGGTCGCCATGTGCTTTACGGGGCCGCAGACTTCATGGGAGCGGGCAAGCGCCCCAACTTCTTACGCCTCGCGTGGCAGTACCTGCGACGACCCCGACTTGATCCGCTCGCGATGATCCCGCTCAATCGAGGACTCCTCGCCTTCAATTTGATCTGGCTCTGGGAGCAAGCCTCGCGACTCCCCGAATCGATGCGCGCCACACTCGAGCTCATCCCCGAGCGACCGCACATCGGTGGGGCATTCCCGTTCGACCGCGCACACGATGCACTGGCGGCCATTCAATCCGGGCGAACGACAGGCAAGCTCATCCTGCGGCTGTCGTAATCCGTCGCGCGGCGTCCCGAGGAACCGCGCGCTACAATCGTCCGATGGCTGACTCCTCTGCGTCCGATCGTCCCAAAGCAAAATCCGCACGCCCCCTGGCCGAACTTTGGCCCTACCTGAAACCGTACCGACGCGTTCTCGCTTGGGCGATGGTGGCGCTGTTACTCGCCTCAGGTTCGATGCTCGCCCTGCCCGTCGCCCTCTCGCAACTCGTCGACAAGGGCATGAGCGCCGGCAACTCCGAGACGGTCAATATCTACTTCATCGCCTTCCTCGGCGTCGCGGTGCTGTTTGGGGCTTTCGCGGCGATGCGGTTCTATCTGGTGACCTGGCTCGGCGAACGCGTCGTCGCCGACGTACGCGAAGCGGTCTATCGCAACGTGATCCGTATGGATCCTCAATTCTTTGAAGTGACGAGAACGGGCGAGGTCCTCTCGCGCCTCACCACCGACACGACCCTCGTGCAGTCGATCTCGGGCGTCGGCATTTCGATCGCCCTGCGCTCGACCATCAATCTTGTCGGCGCCATCGTCATGATGGCCATCACGAGCATCAAGTTACTCGGGCTCATGCTCATCGCCATGCCGGCCGTCATCGTTCCCGTGATTTCTCTCGGCCGTAAGTTGCGCAAGCTGTCGCGTTCCTCGCAGGATCGTATCGCCGATACCAGCGGTCTCGCCGGCGAGACTCTCAATGCGATCCAGACTGTGCAGGCCTTCACCCTCGAGGCACTCAACACGCGTCGCTACGATGAGGCGGTCGAAGAAAGCTTCAAGGTGGCCGTCGTTCGTACGCGTGTTCGTGCATGGTTGACGGCACTGTCGACTACGCTCGTCGTCGCGGCGATCACGATCGTACTTTGGTTCGGCGCTCACCAAGTGCTCTCCAAAGAAATGACGGGCGGCGAGCTTGTTCAGTTTCTGCTATTTGCCGTGTATGCCGGCGTTGCCGCGGCATCGCTTAGCGAGATGTGGAGCGAGGTGCAGCGCGCAGCGGGCGCCATGGAACGCCTCGTCGAATTACAACAAGCGACGCCGGCGATCGTCGCGCCGCCCAACCCACGCCCAATGCCGCTCTTGCAGTCGGGCGTGAAAGCCGGACACGTTCGCTTCGAGGCCGTTCGCTTCAACTATCCGTCGCGGCCCGAGACCCCCGCGCTCGATGGATTTTCGATCGACATCGCACCGGGTGAAACCGTGGCCTTTGTCGGCCCCTCCGGAGCCGGCAAGAGCACTACGTTCCAGTTGTTGCTGAGGTTTTACGACCCGCAGTCAGGTCGCGTATTACTCGATGGAGTCAATATCGTCGAGGCCGACCCGCTCGTCGTCCGGCAGCGCATCGGTCTCGTGCCTCAAGACACGGTGCTGTTCGGCACGAGCGCACGCGAGAACATTCGATACGGCCGCCCCGATGCCACCGACGAGGAGGTCGAGGCGGCGGCTCGCGCGGCCGCAGCGGACGAGTTCATTCGTGCGTTACCGCAAGGCTACGAGACTTTCCTCGGCGAACGTGGCACCCGCCTCTCGGGAGGACAGCGTCAACGCATCGCGATCGCACGAGCGATTTTGAAGAACCCACCGTTGCTACTACTCGATGAGGCCACGAGCGCTCTCGATGCCGAGAGCGAGCGCGTGGTTCAGCAAGCACTCGAACAGCTCATGGCCACGCGCACGACCATCATCATCGCGCATCGTCTGGCCACGGTACTGAAGGCCAATCGCATCGTCGTGATGGATCAAGGCCGCATCATCGCTACGGGTAGTCACGAAGAGCTGATCGCCTCCAATCCACTTTATGCGCGGCTCGCTGCGCTGCAATTTACGTCTTGAACCCGCAGACCCCATGAGTCCGCAGGCGATTCTTTTCGACTTCGACGGCACCCTGATCGATTCGGCACGCAGCATTCTCTCGGGATTCGAACTTGCGCTCGCCCGTGAGGGCTTGCGCCCTGCAGTGCCGCTCGCGCCCAGCCTCATCGGCCCGCCGCTACCGAAGACGCTCGCGACGCTTGCGGGAACGGAGGATCCGACCGTCATCGCAAAGCTCGCTGCAGCCTACCGCGAGGCCTACGACGGCGGAGGTTATCGTGAGACTGAGGTGTATCCGGGTGTCACGAGCATGCTCGAGGCCCTCGCCGAAGAGCAGATCTCTCTGCACATCGTCACCAATAAGCGCATCGCACCGACGAGATTGATCCTCGATCATCTCGGCTGGACGCGATGGTTCACGGGAATCTACGCCCTCGATGCGCTCGAGCCGGCGGCCGCGCACAAGACGGCACTCGTACGCGAAGTACTGCAGCGCGAGTCGCTGATCGCCACTCGAACCTGGATGGTCGGTGATTCGGCCGAGGACCGTCGTGCCGCCGAAGGCAATGGCCTGCGATTTTTTTCGGCCACCTGGGGCTACGGAGCCGCAGGCCCCGATGGACTGCGCGCGCCCGATGAACTGCTGCAACTCGCTCGGGGTGCCTGAAGACACCCCGAGCGGCTGAATCAGATTCTCATACCGCCGTCGACATCGACGCAGCGGCCCGTGAAGAAATCGTTTTCGACGATGAAGATCGCCGCGTGCGCAATCTCGCTGGCCTCGCCGAGTCGACGCAGCGGCACCTGCGCCGTGAGTTTGTCGAGAATCTCCGGCCGCATGGCCGCGAGGATGTCGGTACGCGTGTATCCAGGGGCGATCGAGCCCGTACGAATTCCGTAACGCGCTAATTCTTTGGCCCAAACCTCGGCCATGGCTGCCACGCCCGCCTTGGTGGCGGAGTAATTCGTCTGACCCGGGTTACCGTGACGAGAGACGCTCGAGATGTTGATGATCACGCCGCCCTGTCCACGCTTGACCATGCGCTCGGCCGCTTCGCGACCGCAAAGAAAAACACCGGTGAGGTTGATGTCGATGACCGCCTGCCACTGGTCGAGGGTCATCTTGCCCGTCACCGCGCCATCCTTCGACTTGATGAGCAGCCCATCCTTCACGATACCGGCGTTGTTGACGAGCACGTCGATACCGCCGAAATCCGCGGCGACCGCATCCATACCCGCTGCGACAGCCGCTTCTTGCGTCACGTTGACGATATAGCCGCGCGCCTTGACGCCGTGCGCTGCGCAGAGGCGCGCCGTCTCGTCGAGATCGGCTTGGTTGAGATCGAAGAGCGCGAGATTCGCGCCACGCTCGGCAAAGCTCTTGGCCATTTCGCGACCGATGCCGCGACCGCCGCCCGTGATGATGACCGTCTTGCCCTTGATCTGCATGTCGAACTCCCTAAAGTGCCTCGTGCGAGAATATCGGAGTATACCGGAGGCCTTATGCTCACTCTTCGATCGGCGCGACGGGAAGACTCCAACACCCTGCTAAATCTCATCCGAGAGCTTGCCGACTACGAAAAGCTGCTCGACCAAGTGGATGCGACCGCGACCTCGCTGGAGGGCGCTCTGTTCGGACCACGCGCCGAGGGCTTCGCACCTGCGGCGGTCTTCGCACCAAAGGTGTTCGCGGACGTCGCCGAATGGACGGAAGGCGGCACCACCTCGGTGGTCGGGTTCGCTCTTTGGTTCTACAACTTCTCGACCTTCCGTGGTCGGCACGGCCTTTATCTCGAAGATCTTTATGTGCGCCCCGAGATGCGCGGTCGCGGGATCGGCAAGGCGCTACTCGTCAACCTCGCACGTCGCTGCGTCGATGAACATCTCGCGCGTCTCGAATGGGCCGTACTCGACTGGAACACGCCGGCTCGAAAATTCTATGAATCACTCGGTGCGCAGGGACTCACCGAGTGGGTGCCACATCGCGTCACGGGCGACGCTTTGAAACACCTCGCCGCTCAAGCGACTCACGCATCGCCAAAGCCGCCTCGATCGTAAATTCGTCACGATCGAGCGCCGACTCGACCTCGGCGGTCGTCAGACACAAAAATTCACTGACCTCGCCATCACGTCCAGACGGCTCGAACTGCTGGGGCAAGTCGAGGTCCGCCACAATGACGAGCTCGTCGTGAACACCAAAAGTGGTTTCACGCACGCTGCGGATCACCATGCCCGGAAAATCGACCCGCCGCGCAAGACTTGCGGGAACCCCCGCCTCTTCCCAAGCCTCGCGTAGCGCCGTGCGTCGGGGAGATTCGCCTGCCGACACGCCACCGGCCGCCAGATTGTCGAGTTTTCCCGGGTCGGCACGCTTGAGACTGCTACGCCTCGCGACCCAAACACGACCATCGGCACGATAGCCGTTCACGTGGACGGCGCGATTTTGCATACCGAGCGACCGAAACGCGCCGCGTTCGCAGCGCGCGATCTCCTCACCCGACTCATCGAGCAGCGACGACAATTCGTTACGCCAATCGGCGATGAGCCCGAGCTTACGCAACTGCAGAGCGAGTGACTGCAATGCACGACTGCGCGCGGCTTTTGATACGCCGCGCTCGCGAAGCTTCAACCCGATCTCGGCGGACTCGATACCGTCGAAGTCAGTGAGCGCGTGCGCCACATCGCGTCGTAGTCGACCCCGTATGGCGCCGCCGATCCAGAGCGGCAGATACGAACCCGTGAGATCGTCGCTCATGCGGCGCTCAGTCGCGCAGGAAGTCGACAACCGCCGACGTGAACTCGGCAGCTTGCTCGACATTGGAGAGATGCGCGGAATCGAGCACGATCAAGTCCGCCCCCGTGATGCCCTCGGCAAGCTCCTCGGATCTCTCGATCGGCGTAGCGACATCCTGAGTACTACCGATAACGAGTGTCGGCGCTTGCACCTCGACGAGACGCGCTCGCAGATCGACTTCTCGTAATGCACCGCATGCTTCGATGTAGCCCTCCATCTGCGTATCAGTGAAGAGTCCAATGATGCGCTCGATCTCAGCAGGCTCACGTTCGCGAAACCCTGCCGTGAACCAGCGCTCCGGAATCGCAGCGAACAACGGCGCGAGACCTCGCGATCGGGCGGTCTCGATTCGCTCCTCACACATCGAGACGGGCGGGAAACTTGCCGCCGTGTTGGCGAGCACGAGTCGGATGACGCGTCGCGGCGCGATCACCGCGACTTGCAATGCGATCGCTCCACCGATCGACAACCCGCACCAATGAGCCCGCTCGACTCCGAGGGCATCGAGCACGCCCAACGCATCGTGCGCGAGATCTTCCATGCGACACGCACGTGACTCCCCAGGCTCGAGACGCGAACCGCCATGCCCGCGTAAGTCGATGCGAATCACCCGAAAAAAACGTTCGAACTCGGCGAGCTGCGCCTGCCAGCTTCCGCTGTGGACCCCAAGTGGATGTAACAGCACGAGTGCCGGAGCGTGATTACGCCCCGACACGACGTAATGGATTCCGCCGACGGTCTTGTTCTCGATGCTCAAACAGTCTTTCGACGATCAGTCGGCCTTGTACTTGTCGTGGCAGGCCTTGCAGCTGGCACCGGTGGCACCGAAAGCAGGTTTGATCGCCTCGAGGTCACCGCCTTTGGCGATCGTGGCGAGCGTTGCGGCCTTCGATTGCATATCGCGCATCAAGCGCTGAAATTCCGCCGTCTGCTGCCACAACTCGGCCTTGGCCTTGCTGCTCGGCGTGATCGAACCGGCCGGGAAAAGCTCGGGGACATAATTGGCCATCAGGGCCGCGCGCTCGGCGGCGGCTCGAAACGCATTGGCGTCGTACGGAGCCCGACCCGAGGCCATGGCTCCCATGAGCCCCATCTGCGCGCCGAGCACGGTGTAGGCCGACTGACGAAGCTTCACTTGCTGCGCCGCTCGGGCGTCCTGAGCCGAGGCGATGCCGGAGCCGGCGAGCGTCATGGCGACGAACACGGCGAGGTAACGCGCGAGCCTCTTTCGAACCTGGATCATGAAGTACTCCTGAAAAACGTCGATTGAGCGGACGGACGACGACCAGATTCTACGCCGAAGACACCTGACGGTCGCAACCACACCGTGGCTCTGGTACGCTCCGCGGCCTTTTACTTGCCGCGGCCCGCCCACCTTATATGTCTACCGCCCGCCCGATCCGCAATATCGCGATCATCGCCCACGTTGACCACGGCAAGACCACCCTCGTCGACTGTCTCCTCAAACAATCGGGCACCTTCGCCGCACACGAACGCGTGGGCGAGCGCGTCATGGATTCAAACGATCTCGAGCGAGAGCGCGGTATCACCATCCTCGCCAAGAACTGCGCGATCGAATATCGCGGCACGCGTATCAACATCGTCGACACCCCGGGGCACGCCGACTTCGGCGGCGAGGTCGAGCGCGTGCTCTCGATGGTCGATGCCGTGTTGCTGCTCGTCGACGCCGTCGAAGGGCCGATGCCGCAAACGCGATTCGTCACCCGTAAGGCTCTTGCCCTCGGACACAAGGCCATCGTCGTCATCAACAAGGTCGATCGCCCGGGCGCGCGCGCCAACTGGGTCATCGATCGCACCTTCGAGCTCTTCGACAAATTGGGCGCGAGCGACGCGCAGCTCGACTTCCCGATCATTTACGCCTCGGCGCTGCAAGGCTGGGCGACGGCAGACCTCGAGAAACCTGCGACCGACATGACGGCGCTCTACGAAGCTATCCTCGCCCATGCGCCGGCGCCGCCGACGGAGGTGGACGCGCCTCTGCAGCTGCAAATTTCGCAGCTCGACTACAACCCTTATGTCGGACGCATCGGCATCGGTCGCATTCGACGCGGCACGATCAAATCGGGTCGCAACGTGGCCTTGCGCTGGGGAGACGAAGAGCGCGGCACGGGCAAGATCGGTCAGATCCTGAGCTTTCGCGGCCTCGAACGCGTCCCGGTCAACGAAGCATCGGCGGGCGATATCGTCGCCGTCACGGGCATTGACGAGGTGAACATCGGCATCACGCTTTGCGATGTCGAAAATGCCGAGGGCCTGCCGCCCATCAAGGTGGACGAACCCACGCTCTCCATGACCTTTCAGGTGAACACCTCCCCGCTTGCGGGTCGTGAGGGCAAGTTCGTCACGAGTCGTCAGATTCGCGATCGACTCCATCGCGAACTCCAAAGTAACGTGGCACTACGCGTCGAAGATACGACCGAAGCCGACGTCTTCCGCGTCTCGGGGCGCGGCGAACTGCACCTGACCATCCTCATCGAAAACATGCGGCGCGAAGGCTATGAGCTCGCCGTGGGCAAGCCTCAGGTTTTGAAGCGTGTGATCGACGGTGTCGCACAAGAGCCTTTCGAAGCCCTGACCATCGATATCGACGAAGGCTATCAGGGCGGCGTCATGTCCGAGCTCGGCACGCGGCGCGGCGAATTGCTCGATATGACCGTCGAGGGGGACCCGACCGGTCGCGGCCAAGGGCGAGTACGTCTCGAATATCGTATTCCGGCGCGCGGACTGATCGGCTTTCAAGGCGAGTTCATGACCATGACTCGCGGCACGGGGCTGATGAGCCACATCTTCGACGGCTACGACGTCGTCAAGGGCGACATTCCGGAGCGTCACAACGGCGTGTTGATCAGTAACGAGGAAGGTACGGCCGTCGCCTACGCACTCTTCACACTGCAGGAGCGCGGCCGACTGTTCGTCGAACACGGTTCGAAGGTCTACGAGGGCATGATCATCGGTATACACAGCCGAGATAACGACCTCGTCGTGAATCCGATCAAAGAAAAGAAACTCACGAACGTGCGCGCCGCGGGCAAAGACGATGCGCTGCTGCTCACGCCGCCGATTCCGCTATCGCTCGAATACGCCGTCGAATTCATCAACGAAGACGAACTCGTCGAAGTGACGCCCGAGTCGATCCGCCTACGCAAACGCTTCCTGAAAGAGCACGAGCGTAAGCGAGCGTCGCGCGACGCCGAGGGTTAACCTCTCGCGGCTCAAGAAGCGCCCTCATCACTCACGAGGGCGCCACGGCGTTTAGTTTTTTCGCGGCCCCGGAATGAACGCGTTCGTGCGGCGGATATATTCCGCATAGGCGGGACGGCGCTCACCGATATCTTTCTCGAGTAACGCCACGCCCGACACGCGCAGCAGCAGCACCGTCATGAGGACGGGGCCGAGCACGCTCCACCATGCACCCCCTGCGACGGCGATCAGATAAAAACCCCACCACTGCGCGCAGTCGCCGAAATAATTAGGGTGACGCGTATAGCGCCAAAAGCCCCGGTCCATCACCTGCCCTGCATTGGCCGGGTTGCGCTTGAAGCGCGACAACTGCCAATCGCCTCCCGCTTCGAACAGGAAACCGATGATCCAGAGGGCGAGCCCGAGGTAGTCGAGTACACCGAGCGGAGTGTCGCTGCCCACGGCCCCGTGCAAGGGCATCGAGATCACCCAAGCGAGCACGGCTTGAAACGCGAATACTCGATAGACGCTGCTCAAGGCGAAGTTCGGCTGGTTGCGCGCACGGATCGCCTGGTAGCGACGATCTTCTTCGTGACCCCAATTGCGTGCCGTGATGAAGATCGACAAGCGCAGCGCCCAGATCGCTACGAGCACGAAGAGTAGCCGACCGCGCACGGTCTCGGCGGGGAAACCTGCGTAGACGAAGATGGCTACGAGGAACATCAGCGACCAGAGAGAGTCGACGACATCGACGTTGCGACGCGGCAGCGAAATGAGCCAACCGATGACTGCGAGCCCCAACATATAGGGCAGCGCCGACACATAGCCAAAGAAATCGAACATGTCCCTCTCCTTTTGATCGCCTCGTTGCCGCGCCGGCAGGTTCTTGCCGCGCAACCGCTCGATTGCTCCAGTTTGAACCTACCTGCAGCCCTCGACAACCCGGGCGACTCTACTATCGACTTCTATGATTGCGCTGCTCGGTTCGATCGTCGTGGTGCTCTCCGTGGTCATCGGGTTCCTGATGGCGGGCGGCAACCTGCTGTTGCTCTGGCACCCCTCCGAAATCGTGGTGATTTTGGGTGCGGCCCTCGGCGCGTTCATCACCAGCAACTCCCTCAAAACCTGCAAGGCCGCCTTCGCCGGAGCCGTTGGCCTCATCAAGCCCATGCGTTATTCGCGCGAGGTCTACGTGGAGCTGCTGAAGCTCGTGTTCGATCTGCTCGTCAAATCACGCAAAGAGGGCTTACTCGCCATCGAAAACGACATCTCAGATCCGGCCAAGAGCCCCGTGTTCTCGAAGTACCCCAAGATCCTCGAAGACGAACACATGATCGAGTTCATCACCGACTGCATGCGACTCATGGTCGGAGGCAATCTCGATCCCAACGAACTCGAGGCACTGCTCGACTACGAACTCGAGACCCATCACAAAGAGGCGCACGAACCCTCACATGCCGTACAGCAGGTCGCAGACGCCCTGCCCGGCTTCGGCATCGTGGCGGCTGTGCTCGGCATCGTGAACACCATGGCGGCGGTCGCCGACTCGACGAGCGCCGAACTCGGCGCCAAAGTCGGCGCCGCGCTCGTCGGCACCTTCCTCGGCATTCTCGTCGCCTACGGATTCGTGGGGCCGATCTCTTCGGCGATGAAGGGCCGCGCCGAAGAAGAAGGCAAAGCCTTCGAGGTGGTGAAGATGGCGCTCGTCGCGAGCGTACGCGGCTATCCGCCGCAGGTCGCCGTCGAATTCGCGCGCAAACTACTCTTCAGCGACGTCCGCCCGAGCTTCTCGGATCTCGAAGATTCGCTGAAGAACAAACCGAAAGCCGCAGAACCGCCCAAGACCTGAGATCACGCGGCTCATGGCAAAGAAAGGCAAAGGCCCAGACGATAAACGACCGATCATCATCCGACGCAAGAAGGTGATCGCCGGGGGCCATCACGGCGGCGCTTGGAAAGTCGCCTACGCCGATTTCGTCACTGCACTCATGGCCTTCTTCTTAGTGATGTGGCTCGTAGCATCGGCCAACGATCAACAGAAATCTGCAATCTTTGACTACTTCAAGAATCCGAGCATGGAGCGGGGTCAGGCGCCGATTCAGGCACCAGGACAAAACGGCCCCGGAGGCGCGAGCACGAGCCCCATCGAATTACGCGGAGGGCTCACGGCCTCGGCGCCCGCGCCCATCGCCGAATCGGGTGCAGGGACACCCGCCTCTCCCGGACCTCGCGACGAGTTAAGAAGCCCTCGGGCGCTGACGGGC
This sequence comes from Steroidobacteraceae bacterium, assembly GCA_017853175.1. Taxonomy (GTDB): domain Bacteria; phylum Pseudomonadota; class Gammaproteobacteria; order Steroidobacterales; family Steroidobacteraceae; genus UBA964. The sequence goes on from JAFMKA010000008.1 coordinate 27,325, forward strand.
GAAACCAGCGAGACCAAGCGCTTCCAGGAAATCCGCAAGGACATACTCGCAGCCATCGAGAAAAACGAGACGCTACAAAAATATCGCGACCAGCTGCTCATCGACATCACGAGCGAAGGTCTGCGCATCCAGATCGTCGATGCGCAAAATCGCCCGATGTTCGACTTGAGCGGTACGACCATCAAACCCTACGCGCGAGAACTGCTCCTCGAGGTCGGAAAATCCCTCGAAGGCGTACCGAATCGCCTCAGCATCTCGGGTCACACGGACGACACCCCATTCGTCGGCAGTGCCCGCTCGCGATACGGCAATTGGGAACTCTCGGCCGACCGCGCCAACGCCGCGCGCCGTGTGCTCGTCGAGGGAGGCGTCGCCGAGGACAAGGTCTCACGCGTCGTCGGCATGTCCTCGTACGTTCGGCTCGATCGAGAAAACCCGAGTAATCCCATCAATCGACGAATCAGCATCGTGGTGCTCAACAAGGCCACCGAAGAAGCCCTGAACCGCTCGGACACCTTCACGCCCAACACGCCGACCCGCGACCCGATAGCGCAGCGCGCACCCTGACAGTTACCATAGCGGCCTATGGGTCGCATATTCGAAGTTCGCAAGGCCACCATGTTCGCCCGATGGAACAAGATGGCCAAACAGTTCGCACGTATCGCCAAAGACATCAACATGTCCGTGAAGTCGGGAGGCCCCGACCCGCAGTCGAATCCGATGCTGCGGCGCATCTTGCAGAATGCACGTGCGATCAACATGCCGAAGGACAAGGTTGAGGCCGCCATCAAGCGCGCTTCGGGGCGTGACGCCACCAACTACGAGACCGTGATTTACGAGGGGTACGCCCCACACGGTATCGCGCTGCTCATCGAAACCGCGACCGACAATCCGACTCGCACCGTCGCCACGGTTCGCAACCTCATGCAGAAAGGCGGCGGCAACCTCGGCACGAGCGGCAGCGTCTCGTTCATGTTTCGCAAAATGGGTGTATTTCGACTCGATCCGACCGGCATCGACCAGGACGATCTCGAGCTGTACCTCATCGATCACGGACTCGACGAAATGGGCGAGAGCGTCGGCGAAAAAGGCGAGCCTCAAATCGTCGTGCGCTGCGCCTTCGAAGATTTCGGGCGCGTGCAAGAAGCGCTCGAGGCACGCAAAATCTCACCGCTCAAAGCCGAACACGAATACATTCCGATGGCACCGACCGAGTTATCCGAGACCGACGCCGCCGAGGTGCTCGCGCTCATCGACAAACTCGAGCAGGATGACGACGTCCAGAGCGTGTTCCACACGCTCGCCTGACGAAAGGCCTGCGACACTACAGACTCAAAGAGTCGTTTTCGTCTCGCTCGACGTATCGGCGTCAGTCGTTTCAGTCTGTGAAGACCCCGCGCGTCTTCGCTTGATCGCCTCGCGCAAGATGATCTCCACCTGAGCATTCACGCTGCGCAGCTCGTCGGCCGCCCAGCGCTCGATCTCGCCCCAAAGCGCAGGGTCGACCCGCATCAGAAAAGACTTTCGTTCCGCCACGGCCGAGCCCTTCGACTCAGCCGTAGAGCGTGCCGGTGTTGATCACGGGCTTGGCTTCAGAATCGCCGCAGAGTACGACCATGAGGTTACTCACCATCGCCGCCTTGCGCTCGGCGTCGAGCTCCACGACGCCACGCTTCGACAAATCGTTGAGCGCGAGTTCGACCATGCTGACGGCGCCCTGCACGATCTTCTGCCGCGCCGCGAGCACCGCCTCGGCCTGCTGACGACGCAGCATCGCCTGAGCGACCTCTGGCGCATACGCAAGATGCGTGAGCCGCGCCTCCTCGACGACGACGCCGGCGGGCGCAAGTCGCCTCTGCAACTCGGCCTGTAGCGCTTCCGAAACCTCATCGACGCCGCTGCGCAGCGTGATCTCATGCTCTTCGCCATGGTCGTACGCGTACTGACTACCGAGATGACGCACGGCTGACTCCGACTGAATACGCACGTATTCCTCGTAATCGTTGACGTCGAACATCGCCTGCGCGGTGTCGTGAACGCGCCAAACGACGACGGCCGCGATTTCGATGGGGTTGCCCTGCTTGTCGTTTACTTTGAGTCGATCACCGTTCAGGTTGCGCGAACGCAGCGAGATCTTCATGCGCGAATTATTATTGGAGTAGAACGGGTTGCCGAAGTGGAACCCCTCCTTCCGAACGGTGCCCTTGTAGTCACCAAAGAGCAGCAGCGCCCTCGCCTCGTTAGGCTGCAAGGTGAAGAAGCCCGCAAAAGAGACGAAGAACGCGACGATCAACGCGATCCCGATCCCGAAGAGCCCGGGGGAGTCGTCGACTTCGCCGCCGATGCAGGCCGCGATGCCAACCACCAGCATCATGAGAACAAGGGGTAAGGCCAACCAGCCGTTCATGACGTTAACGTCACGTTCGTGGCTGACGGGGCGGGGGGACGTCTGGGATGACGATGTCATAGTCGAGACTCCTGTACGCGGGCTCACCAAGAGCCCTGAACAGCCTCGACCTTACACTGATATCACGATGATATCAACCCCTGCGGCGATCGCAGAAACTGGCGCGCCCGGAGAGATTCGAACTCCCGACCTCATGGTTCGTAGCCATGCGCTCTATCCAACTGAGCTACGGGCGCGTCGCCGAAGGGGCGCGAATCCTACCACAAGCTGCCGGCTCAATACCCCTCGAGGGCGGCGAGACGGTCGAGGTGGTGATGCTGGTCCCCGTAGGCCTGCTCCAGAACGCGCGCGCGCTTGATGTAGAGGCCGATATCGAAGGCGTCGGTCATGCCGATGCCACCATGCATCTGGATCGCCTCGTTGGTCGAGAGCTCAGCCACCTGTGCAAGCTTCGCCTTGGCCATGCTGCAGAGCATGTCGGCCTGGCGGTACCCCTCGGCATCCCTCGCCCGATCAAGCGCGAGCAGCGCCTCCTGGACGATGGTGCGAGCGAGCTGCACCTCGACGAACCAATGCGCGGCACGATGCTGCAGCGCCTGATAGCTGCCAATGAGCTTGCCGAACTGCGAGCGTTCTTTGAGGTACTTGAGCGTGCGCGCAAAGGTCTCCTCGCAAATACCGAGCAACTCTGCGGCGAGCCCGGCGTTGATGACGCCTGCCAGACGCTCGAGCGCTACCGACGTTACACCGGTCAGTCGGCAGCCGTCATCGACGACCACGTCGTCGAGCGTCAGCGTTCCGCATTGCCGCGCATCGACCCGCGGCGTCGCCTCGACGCTCACGCCCTTCGCATCGTGCGGTACGACAAATACGCCGAGCCCTTCGCGATCGCCCGGGCGTCCAGACTCGCGCGCCACGACGATAAACCGATCGACCGAGGAGAGATCTTCGACGTGGTGCTTGACGCCCGAGAGCTGCCAACCCTGGGCTGTTTTCTCCGCACGAGTCGCCACGGCGAACGGCGCAAAATGCGCTCCCTCACCCCAAGCCAAAGAAAGCGTGAGACTCCCGTCGACGATCGCCGGCAGCCAGGACGTCTTTTGTGTCTCGCTGCCCATCAATGAAATGGCCGTTGCACCCGCAAGCACCGTCGCGTTCATCGGTGTGATGCTGAGATGCCGCCCGAACTGCTCGAGCACGAGGGCGAGCCCCGAGTAGCCGAGCGCCGAGCCACCGTAGGCCTCGTCGATGGCGATACCGCACCACCCCATCTCAGCGATCTCGCGCCAAAGCGCCGAATCGAACGCGGTCTCGGTCGTGCGATCGCGCCACGCTCTAAACTGCGTGATGGACGCTCGATCGGCGACGAACTCCGCCACCGAGCGGCTCAGCATTTCTTGTTCTTCGGTGAGCGGCAGCGTCATGGCAACCCCAGCACGCGCTTGGCGATGATATTGAGTTGGATTTCGGACGTACCGCCCTCGATCGAGTTGCCCTTCGAGCGCAACCAGTTGCGCGCCCACGCTTCACCGGCCGGTCCGCGCGCGTCCCACAGCAGCGCATCGGCGCCCTCGATGTCGAGATAGAGTTCGTTACGCCGCTTGTTGAGCTCGGTCCCGTAGTACTTCACGGCCGAGGACATCGCGCCCATACCGGCGCTCGCACTCGGATGACGCTCACCGTGCTCGATCCAGAGCCGGAACGCCGCCGCATCGAGTTGATAACGAGCCAGCGTCTGCCGCAACGACGCGTTGCGTAAGCGTCCTTCGCCATCGGTGCCAAAGATTTCGAGGGCACGGCGACCTGGGTCGGTGTCGTGACGGATCTTGCCGAGACTCGAGATCATCTCGCGCTCGTGCGAGAGCAGATAGGTCGCGATCGCCCATCCCTGCCCTTCCTCACCGACGCGATTGGTTTTCTCGACGCGAACGTTCTCGAAGAACACTTCACAGAAGGGCGATGCGCCGCTGATCAACTTGATCGGCCGCACGGTGACCCCGGGAGTGTTCATATCGAAAAGTACGAAGCTGATACCTTCGTGCTTCGGCACCGATGTGTTCGTGCGTACGAGGCAAAACATCCAGTCGGCCTCGTCACCATAAGACGTCCAAATTTTTTGACCGTTGACGAGATAGTGGTCGCCCTTATCCTCGGCGCGTGTCATCAAGCTCGCGAGGTCCGAACCTGAGTTCGGCTCCGAGTAGCCCTGGCACCAACGAATGGCCCCCCGCGCAATATCGGGTAAGAAGCGTCGACGCTGATCGTCGTTGCCGAACTTGAAGAGCACGGGCGATAGCATGCTGATACCGAAACTGAAAAGCGGCTGCTGCGCGCCGATGCGGCGCATCTCTTCGCGCAGAATCGCCGCGTGCTCACGAGAGAGACCTGCGCCACCGTACTCCACGGGCCACTCGGGCACCGTCCACCCCCGCGAAGCCATCGCGGCACACCAAGCCGGTTGGTCGGGATGCCAGACTTTGGCGCGTCGTCCACCTCCGTAGAGATGCGAGATCTCGGGCGGCGCGACGCGCATGGAGGGCGGACAATGGGCCGCGAGCCAGGCTCGCACCTCGTCACGAAAGGAATCGCTCATGGCTCATTATCGATTACTTTCTGATACTTTTGCGATGCCCCGATTTTTCCGATGGCAGACATGACGACGACTTCGGCCTCTCGCCTTCGCTTTAATACCCCGAGCGACATCACGTTCGGCATCGGGTGCGTCCGCGAACTCGGCGAACTGGCCAAGCAAAGCGGCATCCGTCGGGCTTTGCTCGTCACCGATCGCGGTATCGCCTCGCGCGGCATGCACCACTCGGCCTGCGCGAGCCTCGAGGCTGCCGGTGTCGCCGTCACGGTCTACGACGACGTCGTTGCGGACCCGCCGGTCGAGGTGATCCACGCCGCCACCGCACTCGGTGCGCAGGCCGACTGCGATGGCGTCATCGGTTTCGGGGGCGGCAGCAGCATGGACACCGCAAAGCTCGTCGCCACACTGCTATGCAACGAACAGCCGCTCGACGCGATGTATGGCGTCGATCAAGTCCGCTCGACTCGAAAGTCCCTCATCCAAGTTCCGACCACCGCGGGGACGGGCTCCGAAGTGACCATGATCTCGGTCGTGACGACGGGCGCGAACACCAAGCAAGGCGTGGTGAGCCGGACGCTGCTCGCCGATCGCGTGCTGCTCGACCCGGAGCTCACCGCCTCGATGCCGGCGCACGTGACCGCCGCGACGGGCATCGATGCGATGGTCCATGCGATCGAGTCCTACACCAGCGCGAGACTCAAGAACCCGATGTCCGATCTCTTCGCGCGTGAGGCATTGCGACTTCTTGCTGGGAATATCGCCGCTGCCGTACGCACGCCCGAAGATCTCGAGGCGCGTAGCGCCATGCTGCTCGGCGCCATGTACGCCGGTCAGGCGTTCGCCAATGCACCCGTCGGCGCCGTGCATGCGCTCGCCTACCCGCTCGGCGGGAACTACCACGTCCCGCACGGACTGAGTAATTCTTTGGTGTTGCCGCACGTGCTGCGCTTCAACGCACCGGCCGCCGAGTCGATGTATCGCGAGCTGCTACCCATCGTGGTGGGCGACACCCGCAATAAAAATACCGAGAACGCATCCGAGCGGCTCGCCGAACATTGCCTCGCGCTCGCGCAGCACCTAGGTCTACCGACGCGACTGCGCGAGCTCGACATTCCTCAAACTGATCTGCCGAAACTCGCGCGCGAGTCGATGCTGCAGCAACGACTACTCGTCAACAATCCGCGCCCCGTCACCGAGGCCGACGCGCTCGCCCTCTACGAACAGGCTTATTGAGCATCGCCATGACCGAACATCGACAGACCCGCGCCGATTATTTTTATTTCGAGACTATGACGACGCGCTGGATGGACAACGACGCCTACCGACACATCAATAACGTCGTGTACTACAGCTTCTTCGACACCGTGGCGAACAATTATTTGATGAAGGCCGGCGTGCTCGACATCGGCAAATCACCGGTGATCGGGTTCATCGTGGCGTCATCGTGCAGCTACAAGAAGCCTCTCGCCTACCCTGCGAAAGTCGATGCCGCTTTTCGAGTCAACCGCATCGGCACGAGCTCCGTCGAATACGGCGTCGCCGTGTTCGCCGAGGGTGATAACGAGCCCGCCGCCTTCGGCACCTTCACTCACGCCTTCGTTGATCGTGAGAATGGAAAGTCGGTGCCGATCCCGGCGGAGACGCGGGCGGCGCTGGAACGCGCGGTTACGACGGGATAAAAACTGGCGGAGAGAGAGGGATTCGAACCCTCGAAGAGCTTTTGGCCCTTACGCCCTTAGCAGGGGCGCGCCTTCGACCACTCGGCCATCTCTCCGCGGCGCGGGGACGCGATGATACCCGATGGTCAGGCCCGCATGCCGCCCTGTTCGCGAGGCGGGTTGTCGGCCGGACCCTCGGATTTGATCCGCTCGAAAATCTCCTCGCGATGCACGGCAACGTTCTTGGGCGCGTTGATGCCCACGCGCACTTGGTTGCCCTTGACGCCGAGGATGGTGATCGAAACTTCTTCGCCGATCATGACGGTCTCGCCGACACGTCGAGTGAGTATGAGCATGTGAGCCCCCAATGAGGCGCTCTTTCGAGGCCGCCGAACTCGGGACACCGCACCCCCTGTGGGGCCCCGCCGACGGCCTGACTTCCATGGCAGGCGCCTTCCCGGTCGAAGATAGAAGAATCTGCCGGGGCCGTCTACCGCTATCCCAATTTTTGACGCACGAACCCGGCGACCCCGGCCAGAGCCCCGGGGAGCTTGGCGGCATCCGTCCCGCCCGCCTGGGCGAAATCCGGCCGGCCACCGCCGCGGCCCCCGACCTGAGCCGCCACATGACCGACGATCTCACCGGCCTTGATCCGACCCACCTCACCGGCGGTCACGCCGGCCACTAGGAGCACCTTGCCCGAGGCATCGACGGAGGCGAGCACGATGACGGCCTTTTTGAGGCGATCCTTCAGTTGATCGACGGCATTCCGCAACGCGCCCGCATCGGCGCCGTCCACCGTGGTGGAGACGACCTTGAGATCGCCCACCTCGACGGCACCGGACGCGAGGTCGGTGCCCTGACCCGAGGCGAGCTTGTCGCGCAGGGTGCGGGTCTCTTTCTCGAGCTGACGGATGCGCTCGAGGGCATCGCGCACTTTGGCGCCGAGATCGTCGCGGCTACCACGAACGAGCGAGGCGAGATCGCGCACCAGCGTATCGCTCGCCTCGACTTCGGCGAGGGCGCCCTCTCCCGTCACCGCCTCGATGCGGCGTACGCCCGAGGCCACGCCACTCTCGGCGATGATTTTGAAGAGCCCGATGTCACCAGCGCGACCCACGTGTGTGCCACCGCACAGTTCCATCGAAAAATCACCGATGCGCAGCACACGCACCTTGGAGGTGTACTTCTCCCCGAAGAGCGCCATGGCTCCCTCCGCGACCGCCTCGTCGTAGGCCATCTCGCGCGTTTCGGCCGGAGCGTTCAAGCGAATCTGCTCGTTCACGCGACGCTCGATGCGGCGCAGCTCGTCGGCAGTCACCGCCTGGAAGTGCGAGAAGTCGAAACGCAGTCGATCGGACGCGACGAGCGAGCCCTTCTGCTGCACGTGCGTACCGAGCACTTCGCGCAGCGCAGCGTGCAAGAGATGCGTGGCCGAGTGATTGAGCGCCGTGGCTCGCCGTAGTTTGTTATCGACCTCGGCGTCGAGCGTCATCCCCTCGCGAATCGGCTGGCTGTCGCCGGCCACGCGCCCGAGATGCGAGTGCGCACCGCCCGTGCCGCGCTTCTGGGTATCTTCGACGATGAATCGGCAGCCTGCAGCGCGTAGCTCACCGGCATCGCCCACCTGGCCGCCGGACTCCGCATAGAACGGCGTGCTCTCCAAGATGACCTCGCCGGTCTCGCCCGGCTTCAATTCTTTGACGAGCGCGCCGTCGCGTAGCAGCGCGATCACGCGTGATTGGCCGCGCGTGCCGTCGTAGCCACAGAAGCTCGTGGCGAGATCGATCTGCGCGCCGCCCCGCATATCAACACCGAAGCGGCTCGCGGCTCGAGCCCGCTCGCGCTGGGCTTCCATCGCAGCTTCGAAGCCCGCGCTGTCGATGCCGACGTGGCGCTCGCGAGCGACGTCGGCCGTGAGATCTGCCGGAAAGCCGTAAGTGTCGTAGAGACGGAACACGGTCTCGCCATCGAGCACGCGCGTCGCGCCCGCCTTGACGGGCTGCTTCGAGAGGCGATCGAGCGCCTCAGTCAGCAGCACCATGCCCGTGCTCAGCGTTTCGGCAAAACGCTCTTCTTCTTGCAGCAGCACACGACGCGCGTGGTCAGCGCCCGCGCGCAGCTCTGGGTACGCCTCGCCCATCTGACCTTCGAGAGCCGAGACGAGCTTATGGAAGAAGGCGCCATTGATGCCGAGTTTGTGTCCGTGACGAATGGCTCGACGGATGATGCGACGCAACACGTAACCCCGTCCTTCGTTCGAGGGCAGCACGCCATCGACGATCAGGAAGGTACACGCGCGAATATGATCGGCGATGACGCGTAGCGAGGGGTTCGTCAGATCGGTCGTTCCGGCGAGATCCGCTGCGGCTCGAATGATGTCGCGAAACAGGTCGATGTCGTAGTTGTTGGTGACACCCTGCATCACTGCCGATAGACGCTCGAGGCCCGCGCCGGTATCGACCGAAGGCTTCGGCAGCGGCGTGAGAGTGCCGTCGGATGAACGCTCGTACTGCATGAATACAAGGTTCCAGATCTCGACGTAGCGATCGCCGTCTTCGTCGGGCGAACCCGGCGGGCCGCCCGGAATGTGTTCACCGTGATCGTAAAAGATTTCGCTGCAGGGCCCGCAGGGGCCGGTGTCACCCATCGCCCAGAAGTTCGACTTCTCGCCGAGGCGCGTCAGCCGATCGGCAGGGACGCCGATTTCTTTGATCCAAATATCGGCCGCTTCGTCGTCGTCTTGGTAGACGGTGACCCAGAGACGGCTCGGGTCAAGCTTGAGCGTCCCCGTGACGAAGTCCCAAGCGAAGCGGATGGCATCGCGCTTGAAGTAATCGCCGAAGGAGAAGTTGCCCAGCATCTCGAAGAAGGTGTGGTGACGCGCGGTGTAGCCCACGTTCTCGAGATCGTTGTGCTTTCCACCCGCACGCACGCAGCGCTGCGAAGACGCCGCGCGAACGTAGTCGCGTTTGTCCTTGCCGAGAAAGACGTCCTTGAACTGGACCATGCCTGCATTGGTGAAGAGCAGGGTCGGGTCGTTGCCCGGGACGAGGGAACTCGAGGCGATCACGGCATGACCGCGGGCCTTGAAGAATTCGAGGAAGGCGCGTCGCACGTCGGCGGCGCTCATGTAGGGCGGTTTGCCCGGCTTAGCTGTGCTCATCGGCGGGATTTTCGAGTGTCTCGGGGTCCTGGCCCATTGCCAGCCGGATATGATCCGATGAAAAGCCCCGATACTGCAAAAATCTCGCCTGCTTACCCTTTTCGGCCCAGCTGGCGGGTGCTTTCTGACCAAACTTTCGTGCCCGGACCTCGCGGCAGAGGGCGACATAGTCGGGCCCCGCCTCGATAGCGGTCTCGATCGCCTCGCCCCCGAACCCGAGCTGCCGGAGCTCTTGACGCATCCGCGCCGGCCCCTGCCCACGGGCCGTGTGGGATCGAACGAAGTTTTCGAGATAACGCCCGTCGTCGAGCAGGCGCTCGAGCCGCAGGGCGTTTAAGGCCTCACCGATGGCCGCGGCGGTGTATCCCTTGGCCGCGAGCTTCTGGGAGAGCTCGAAGGACGCGTAGTCGCGACGGCCGAGCAGCATGAGTGCTGCTCGGCGCGCGGACTCGGGTTGGTCGGGATGGTCAGTCAATCCTTGGAGGACTCAGCGGCCGCTCGCCCTGGCTTGACGACCAGCAGCTTGGCGCGGACCTGGTCTTCGATCTCGCGGGCGATCTTGGGGTTGTTCTTGAGGAACTCGCGAACGTTTTCCTTACCCTGGCCGATGCGCTCGCCTTTGTAGGAGTACCAGGCGCCCGACTTCTCGATGATGTTTTGCGCAGCACCGAGCTCGATGATTTCGCCTTCGCGTGAGATGCCTTCGCCGTACATGATTTCGAATTCGGCTTCGCGGAACGGCGGCGCCACCTTGTTTTTGACGACTTTCACGCGAGTTTGGTTGCCGGTGACTTCTTCGCCGTTTTTGATGGCGCCGATACGACGAATGTCGAGGCGGACCGACGAATAGAACTTGAGGGCGTTACCGCCGGTGGTCGTCTCGGGGTTACCGAACATCACGCCGATCTTGAGGCGGATCTGGTTGATGAAGATGACGATCGTATTCGAGCGCTTGATGTTGCCCGTGAGCTTGCGCAGCGCTTGCGACATGAGGCGTGCGTGCAAACCCACTTGCAACTCGCCCATCTCGCCTTCGATTTCAGCCTTCGGCGTGAGGGCGGCGACGGAGTCGACCACGACGACATCGACGGCGCCCGATCGTACGAGCATGTCGGTGATTTCGAGGGCTTGCTCGCCGGTATCGGGCTGCGAGACCAACAGGTCGTTGACGTTGACGCCGAGTTTCTCGGCGTAGACCGGATCGAGCGCGTGCTCGGCGTCGACGAAGGCCGCCGTGCCACCGTTGCGCTGAATCTCGGCGATCACTTCGAGCGTGAGGGTGGTTTTACCGGAAGACTCGGGACCGTAAATCTCGACGACACGGCCACGCGGCAAGCCGCCGATGCCGAGCGCGATGTCGAGACCCAGCGAGCCCGTCGAAACGGCCTCGACGTCGTAAGCGGCCGATGCATCGCCAAGGCGCATGACCGAGCCCTTGCCGAATTGTTTTTCGATTTGGCCCAGCGTTGCGGACAGGGCTTTCTTGCGGTTGTCGTCCATGAATCCCCCACGAAGGAAAACTGAAAAGAGTAGAAGCGGAGTGGGCGGAATTATCCCACACGAGAACCGTCGTGGAAGCCTGTAAAACCCGATGAATGCGTTTATTTCGCGTGGCGTTCACGCGATATACAGGAGCGCTCAGGAAGCACTACTGTATAAACCGCGCAGCGCGACTACGACGGCTTTGCGGCGAACGTCATCACGATTACCACGGAAGCGTTTGACGATCGCGGTGACGACCACGGGTCGCCCCCGTCGCCGAGCGAACGCGAACCACACCGTCCCCACGGGTTTACCTGGCACGGCGCCGCCGGGCCCGGCGATCCCGCTAATGGCAACGGCGACATCCGCGCCGCTGCGCGTCAAGGCATTTCGGGCGAGCGCGTGCACGACGTGTTCGCTCACCGCTCCGTGACGACGCAAGGTGGCAAGCGGTACCCCGAGATCGCGATGCTTGGCCTCGTTGCTATAGCAAACCCATCCGGCCACGAACCACTTGGAGCTGCCGGGAAGATCGGTCAAGGTTTTTGCGACCCAGCCACCGGTGCACGACTCGGCGGTCGCCACGGTCAGACCCGTGGCGAGCAGTCGGCGAGAGAGTCGTCGAAGGTCCCGTTCCATGCGGAGCGGGACGATATCAGATCAGCCCGTAGGTGACGGAGTGTCCGCCGTCGACGCAGGCGGGCGCTTTTTGAAAACGAGCTTTCGAATGATGACGCTACCCTGATCGGTACGCTCCAGGACAAGATCGACATCGCGATCTTTGACACTGTTGACCATGGCGCGCTCGTTCGAGGCCGCCTCGAAGGTCTTCATGAAATTATAGAGACCACTGAAAAGCCCGACGACCGCCATGACGCTGCGAGTATTCGAAGCGTTCTGCGGTTGTACGATTCCGACCTGACCGCCCTCTTTACGCAACGCGGCCAAACGTCGCTCGATACGCGGCGGGATGGCATTCGGCGAGACCGGCGAATAAAACTCCACTTCCACACTACGGTCGTTCGCCTTTTTGAGCTGGGCGTTGAGATCGTCATCGAAGGCCTCGAAGTCCAGAAAGCTGACGACGATCGGCGCCGGCGCCGGCTGAATAGGCACGGATACCGGCTCCACTGGCTTGGTGACGATATCCTCGGCTCCTGGCGCAGCGTTTTGCGCATTTGCCGCGATCGAAGCCGAGGCTAAAAGCCCCAGGACGGCAAATTTGGCAGATATAACGGTGGACATGGTGAGCTTCCCTGAGCTTCCGCGGCCTCTATCTCGGTGATGTTGTATCTCCGGGATTATATTGCCGTCAAATAATCGCCTCCCCGAAATTGGGGGGTCTGCGTCTGGGCAGGTAAACTCGCCGGCCTAATTTCCCGAGCTCGAATGATGACAGCGTCCGCCGATCACACCCCGGTCATGCAGCAATACCTTCGCCTGAAGGGGCAGCATCCGGATGCCCTCCTCTTCTACAGGATGGGCGATTTCTATGAGCTATTCTTTGACGATGCGAGGCGCGCCGCACAACTTTTAGACATCACTTTGACAGCCCGCGGACAGTCCGCCGGAGCTCCCATCCCCATGGCCGGCGTACCGGCTCATGCGGTCGACAACTACCTCGCACGACTCGTGCGTAAAGGCGAATCGGTCGCGATCTGCGAACAAATTGGCGATCCGGCGAAGTCGAAAGGGCCTGTCGAGCGAGCCGTCGTGCGCATCGTCACGCCGGGCACGGTGACCGATGCGGCACTTTTAGACGAGCGACGCGAAACATTGATCGCCGCGATAATGCCCCTGACCGCATCGAGCGATGAGCCTCTCGAGGGGCGCTTCGGCCTCGCTTGGCTCGATCTCGGCGCGGGTCGGTTTTCGGTACTCGAAGCGAGCGGCTCGCAAAGTTTGGCCGCCGAACTAGAGCGACTTCGGCCAGCCGAACTACTGATGCCCGAAACATTGAGCGTGGCGCTCGATCGTTCGCTACCCGAATCTCTCGCTGCGATGCTGCCCTCAGCGTTGCGGCGCGCTCGGCCGCCTTGGCATTTCGAAGAGGACACAGCAGCCCGAACCCTTGCCGAGCAACTCGGCACCCTCGATCTGCACGGATTTGGCGTGGACTCACTCCCGCTCGCAATCAGCGCAGCGGGTGCGTTACTTCAATACATCAAAGAAACACAACGTACGGCACTGCCTCACCTTCGATCCCTGCGCGTCGAGCGACGCGATGCGACGCTACAAATTGATGCCGCAACGCGACGGAATCTGGAGATCGATACGAGCACGAGCGGACGAGAGGACGCAACACTCGTCGCCCTGCTCGACAGCACCGTCACCGCGATGGGTGCGCGCGCCTTGAGGCGCCAGATCAATCGCCCGATCACCGATCATGAGGAGTTACGCCAGCGACTCACGGCGATCGGCGAACTGATCGATACCGGGTATTACGCGACGCTGCGTGAGGCCTTGCAGCCGATCGGCGATGTCGAGCGCATTCTCGCGCGGGTCGCACTTCGATCCGCGCGACCTCGCGATTTGACCGGCCTGCGTCTCGCCCTCGCCGCGTTACCGAAACTACGAACGTTTTTAACTATGCTCGCGTCACCGCGCCTCACGTCGCTCGCGAGCGGCGTATCCGATCATGGCGCCGAGACCGTGCTTTTGCAGCGCGCAATTGCAGAAGAGCCCTCTGCATTGATCCGCGACGGCGATGTCATCGCGACCGGCTATGACGCCGAGCTCGATGAGCTCCGCAGAATATCCACTGACACCGACGCGTTCCTGCTCGAGCTCGAGACGCGCGAGCGAGAACGTACCGGACTCTCTCAACTCAAACTCGGTTACAACCGAGTTCAAGGATTCTTCATCGAAATACCGCGCAGCCAGTCCGAGAACGTACCCACCGAATATCTTCGCAGGCAGACTGTCAAGAATGCCGAGCGATTCATCACGCCGGAGCTCAAGACTTTCGAGGACAAAGTACTCGGTGCGCGTGAGAAGTCACTAGCCCGTGAGAAAGCCTTGTATGACGCGCTGCTCGATGAGCTCTGCAGCCGTCTTGGTTCACTACAAGATACCGCGGCTGCGCTCTCGGAGCTTGATGCTCTCGGCGCACTCGCCGAGAGAGCCGTGAGCCTTCGTTGGTCGGCCCCCACGCTGAGCGCTCAGCCGGCGCTACGCATCACGGGTGGCCGTCACCCTGTCGTCGAACGCTTTCTCTCAGAGCCTTTTGTTCCCAACGATATCGCGCTCGATGCCGGCACCCGCATGCTCGTGATCACCGGTCCCAATATGGGCGGTAAGAGTACCTACATGCGCCAAGTCGCCCTCATCACCCTGCTTGCGCACATCGGAAGCTATGTGCCTGCCGAATCCGCGACGATCGGTCCAATCGATCGGATCTTCACACGGATCGGCGCAGGTGACGATCTTGCAGGAGGTTGCTCAACGTTCATGGTCGAAATGACCGAGGCCGCGAATATTCTGCATAACGCCTCGACCCGCAGCCTCGTGCTCATGGACGAGATCGGTCGCGGCACCAGCACCTTCGACGGACTCTCGCTCGCTTGGGCGACCGCGCGCCATCTAGCGTCCAAGATCGGCGCATTCACCCTGTTCGCGACGCATTACTTCGAGCTGACCGCGCTCGCATCCGAGCTGCCCGGCGTTCTCAACGTACATCTTGATGCGACTGAGCATCGCCAGGGGATCGTCTTCATGCACTCCGTTAAGCCTGGTCCGGCGAGCAAAAGCTATGGCCTGGCCGTCGCGAAGCTCGCCGGAATACCGCGGGACGTACTCGTCGAAGCGCGACGCTACCTGAACACCTTAGAGGCGCAAGCGCGAAATACCTCGGGACCGCAGGCCAGTCTCGAACTCGATTCACCCATCACGACCCACCTCGAGATCGAGTCGAAAGACGAGCAGGCCTTACTACGGAGCGCATTGGAAGCTTTGGATCCTGACTCACTGACGCCGCGCGACGCTCTCCAAAAACTATACGAGCTGAAAAAACTGCTCGCCCAGTAATTGGGCGCACGCCTCACGTGTCGCGAGGGTCCATATTCGTGCCTGTTTTCCGCGGATTGTCAGCATGCTGACAATCCGCGAACAAGGCACTCTCAATCTCATGCCCTCACCCCTCACGAACGCTCACCGCGCAGACAAACGCCGCCGCTATACCTTCGATCAACGAGTTCAACTCGTTGATCGACTGGCCCACAAACTAAAAGCCTTCGATTGCCGACTTACGCGACTTCTCGGGAATCTCAACGCAGATTTCGGACTCACCCGCGCGAGGCTGCGGATTCTGGACTGGGTTGTTCGATATCCCGGCTGCAATATGAGTCGTATCGCGTATGACCTCGATTTATCGAGGCAAACGGTACAACGAACGATGCGTGCTATGGAGCGAGCCGGTCTTCTCGACCTCGACGAAGGCCCAGATCAACGCTCGATCTACCCCAGCCTGACCGTCGTCGGAAGCGTGGTCGCCAAACTCAGAGTGACGCAGGCCCATGAGTGGTCACATCGGATGGCAGCGCCCATCGATACAGCAGAAGTCAGCGAGGCGGAGTGGCTGCTCGATACGATGCTGCGTCACTTACCGGAGCGTCTGGATCCTTACTCGATTGATCCAGACAACCTTCCCGGCGGTATGCCGCCGAGTTTCGATGAGGCTTTGCGTCGACAGCGCCAACGTAATCCATTCCCGGTGCCTGCGAAACCCGTTCACCCGATCATGGAAAACGGGGGCGCGAAACTATGGCCCAACGGAAAAGAGAAGCGCGGGCCGCTCTCTTCAGGTTGAAGCGGTCGGCGCCTGCCGAACGCGAATATGCAATTCGCGCAGCTGCTTCTCGGAGACCTCGGTCGGCGCATCCGTCAACGGACACGCTGCGGTTTGAGTCTTCGGGAAAGCAATGACGTCGCGGATGCTGTCGGCGCCGGAGATGAGCATGGCAAGTCGGTCGAGGCCGAACGCGATACCGCCATGCGGCGGAGCGCCGAACTTGAGAGCGTCGAGCAAAAATCCAAATTTGCGCCGGGCCTCCTCGGCATCGATGCCGAGCAGATCGAAGACGGTGGACTGCAGGTCCTGTCGATGAATACGCACTGAGCCCCCGCCGATCTCGGAGCCGTTCAGTACCATGTCGTAGGCCTTGGCGAGTGCCTGACCCGGTTCGGCGCGCAGCGCTTCGGGATCGAGATTTTTCGGCGAAGTGAACGGGTGATGCATCGCACTCCAGCGCTTTTCATCGGGGTCGAACTCGAACATCGGGAAGTCGACCACCCAGAGCGGCGCCCACGCACCTTGCACGAGTCCGAGATCGTGGCCGACCTTAAGACGCAGTGCACCGAGGGCGTCGTTGACGACCTTCGTCGAATCGGCACCAAAGAAAATGAGGTCGTTATCGGTCGCGCCCGTGCGCTCGAGGATGCCGGCGACGGCTGTGTCATCAAGGAATTTGATGATCGGCGACTGCAGACCGTCGCGTCCTTTGGCGCGCTCGTTGACCTTGATGTACGCCAAGCCCTTGGCGCCATAACGCGCGACGTAGGCGGTGTAATCGTCGATTTCCTTGCGCGTGAGTTTACCGCCGCCCGGAACACGCAGCGCGACCACTCGACCATTGGGATCTTTGGCAGGTCCCGCGAAAACTTTGAAATCGCACGACGCCACGAGATCGGCGACATCGACGAGCTCGAGCGGAATACGCAAATCGGGTTTGTCGCTGGCGTACCGACGCATCGCCTCGGCGTAGCTCATACGCGGGAAAGGATTCGGGAGATCGACGTTCGCCACGGTCTTGAAGATGTGACGGATCAACCCTTCCATGATGGACATGATCTCGTCTTGCCCGAGGAAAGACGTCTCGATGTCGAGCTGGGTGAAGTCGGGCTGCCGGTCGGCGCGCAGGTCTTCGTCACGGAAGCAACGGACGATCTGATAGTACCGATCGAAGCCGGAGACCATCAGCAGCTGTTTGAAGATCTGCGGCGACTGCGGCAACGCAAAGAATTTTCCAGCATGAGTTCGCGAAGGCACGAGATAGTCGCGCGCACCCTCGGGCGTCGCCTTCGTGAGCATCGGCGTCTCGATATCGCAGAAGCCGGCATCGTCCAGATAATGGCGCATCGCACGCGTGATCTGATGGCGTTGACGCAGGCGCTGACTCATCTCGTCTCGACGCAGGTCGAGATATCGATATTTGAGGCGAACCTCTTCCGATACGTTTTCATCGAGCTGAAACGGCAGCGGCTCGGAGCGGTTGAGCAACTCGATGCGACGAGCGAGCATTTCGATCTTGCCCGAGGCGAGGTTGGCGTTGGTCGTACCCTCGGGGCGCGCACGCACGAGACCCGTGATGCTGACGACGAACTCGTTACGCAGTTTTTCGGCTTCTGCGAACAGCTCAGCCGCATCGGGATCGCAGACGATCTGCACGAGACCTTCACGGTCACGCAAGTCGACGAAGATCACACCACCATGATCGCGACGGCGGTGAACCCAGCCTGCGACGGTGACCGTGCTGCCGATGAGAGTTTCGTTGACGTGACCGCAGTAATGTGTGCGCATAAGGGGCGGGGATGTTACAAACTCGGCCGCCCTGCCGCCACTAGGATCTGAGATACCACGCGCGGTCGAGTTCGGTCACCTCAGCCGAAAAGCGGTCACACTCCTGGCGCTTGATCGCGAGGAAGACCTTTAAAAACCCCTCCCCCAGCGCGTCTTTGAGGAACTCCGACCCGGCGGCGCGATCGATGGCCTCCTGCCAAGTCTGGGGTAGCTCACGAGCACCCGCGCTGGGCGCGCCAACGCTCTGTTGATACCCGTTGCCGGTGACCGGCGGGCCTGGGTCGAGCTTCTGGGCGATCCCTCGCTCGATCCCAGCAAGCACTGTAGCGGCCGCCAGGTAAGGGTTGGCATCAGCGCCTGCGATGCGATGCTCGACATGTCGCGACGCCGGAGGCCCCACCGGAATGCGCAGGGATACGGATCGGTTGTTGACGCCCCAGCTTGCCGCGATCGGCGCGTAACTTTGACTGCGAAACCGCCGGTAGGAATTTCCGTTAGGCGCGAACACCAGCAGGCTTTCAGCCATCGTGGCCTTGAGACCGCCGATGGCGTGGCGCAGCAGCGGCGTCCCGGAAGGATCTTCGGAGGCAAAAAGATTTTGACCGGCCCCGCTGGCAGCAGCGCCGTCGGCCAGACTCACGTGCAGATGCATGCCACTACCGGCGAGATCGGCGAAGGGCTTCGCCATGAACGTGACGATCAGTCCGTGTCGGGCAGCGACACCTCTCAGCAGCCGCTTGAACATCACCGCTTCATCGACGGCGCGTAGGGCGTCGTCGCGATGGGCGAGCGTGATCTCGAATTGACCGGGCGCGTACTCCGACATCAAAGTTTCGGCAGGAATACCCTGGGCGCGCGCTGCCGCATATACCTCATCAAAAACGGGCGCGAGTTCTTCGAGGCGCGCGAGGCTGTAGGCGTCGATGCGGCCCGAGTCGCGCGCGATGGAGCCTGCGGGCGTGGCGTCTGCCTCGCGCAGCACGTAAAACTCGAGTTCGACGGCGAGCACGGGTCGCATGCCGCGAGCTTGCAGACGCGACATCGCCCGCGCGAGGACGTGCCGGGGATCAGCGGGCGCGGGCTCTGCGCTCAAGGTGTACATCGACAGCATAATTTGAGCCGTCGGTCGCGTGAGCCAAGGCGCCCGTGCCAATGTTCCTGGCACAGGTCGGCAAATCAAATCAGCATCGCCCGTGTCCCACACCAGCCCTGTCGCATCGACGTCCGTCCCGGTGATGTCGAGTCCGAGGATAGACCCCGCGACGGGCCGACCCTGCAGATAAAGCCGCTCGAGTTCCCCGATGCTCGCCGTCTTGCCGCGAGCGACGCCCGAAGGATCGGTTATGAACAGCTGCACCGCCTCGATATCGGGGTTTCGCGTCAGGAATTCTTTGACTTCGTCGATCATGATTCGAGACTCTCGCTCAAGATTGCAATGTCGCTCGGTCGACGGCGTCTACGAAACTCTCGATCCCCGAACACAGCGCATCGACCTGCTGGGCCTGAAGCATCGGCGCGGTCAGCATCATGTTGTGAAACGGCGTGACCAGAAATCCGCGGTTGAGCAACCAAAGATGTAGCGCGTGTTCGAGCTCGGGCCGCATCGCCGCATCGCCGCCTCGGCCTCACTGCCATTGCCGGGCGCAGGTCCGAAGCCGAATTCGATTCGCGCACCCACGCGCGAGACATGCCAGTCGAGATCGCGATCTGCGAATATTTTGAGCAAGCCCCGCTCTAGGCGGGTGGCCGCCTCCTGCATCGCCCTATGAGTCGGCTCCGTGTGCAGATGCACCAGCGCCGCCTCGAGCGCTGCAAAAACAAGTGGATTCGCCGCGAGCGTCGTACCCATCCCGGAATGACCGCCCGTACGCGAGGCGAGCACGTGCCGCATACGCGCTTCGACGTCGGCCGTGAAGCCGAGTACGGCGCAGGGCAGCCCACCGGCGATCGCTTTGCCGCAGACCCAGAAGTCGCCACTCAAGCGATGCGTTCCGGCATAGCCGCCAGGCCCAGAGGACAACGTATGGGTTTCGTCGATGATGAGTAGCACGCCGTGACGACGGCACAGAGACTGCAGCGTCGCGAGATACCCCGGCGCGGGCAGAACCATACCGATGTTCGTCATCACGGGCTCGGCGATCACGGCCGCGATGTCGCCGGCCTGCAGGGCACGTTCGAGCGCCGAGACGTCGTTGAACTCGACGGCCACGGCCGCCTGCGCGTAATCGAGCGCCGGTCCGATCGCGCCTTCACGCAGCACAGCCTGCCCATCGCGAAGACGAACCATCGTCTCATCGACAGTGCCGTGGTAACAGCCCTGAAAAACCAAAATCTTGGATCGACGGGTCAGTGCACGAGCCCAGCGTAACGCGGCGCGATTGGCATCGGTCGCGGTCTGCATCACCTGCCAGAACGGCATGCCGAATCTTTGAGCGAGCTGCTCGCCGACCGCTGCAACGCGCTCATCAGGCAGCATGCAGGTGAGCCCGCGCGAAGCTTGCAGCGCGATCGCGGAGGCGACGGCGGGTGGCGAATGACCGAACATCGAGCCGGTGTCGCCGAGACAAAAATCGGTGTAGGACTCGCTGTCGACGTCGGTCAGGGTCACCCCCTCGGCGCGCGCGACGAAGAGCGGATAAGGCGTGCCCCAATCGGCCATCCAATGCATCGGCACGCCCGACAACCAATGTGCTCGTGAGCGCCCGGCAAGCTCGCGCGAGCGCGGTCTTTTGGCCACGAACGCCGCCCGCTCACTCTCGAGGAGCCGGGACAGCGCGGGTGTCATCACTTGGCCTTGCGAGGTTTGGCGCGAGCCGATTTAGCAGTCGCCTTCGAGCGCGTCGCCTTAGCGGACGTCGCCTTAGAGGACGTCGCCTTAGCGGGCCCGCTCTTCGAGTTCTCCGATTTCGAGCTCTCCGACTTCGAGCTCTCCGACTTCGAGCTCTCCGACTTCGAACCCTCGGTCTTCGCCGCAT
>JAFMKA010000031.1 GCA_017853175.1 Steroidobacteraceae bacterium
AAAAGGTAGCAACGACATGCGTGCCGTCTTCCGGGGCCTGATCAGGGCCTATCAACTCGTCATCAGCCCATGGCGCGGGCCCTCATGTCGCTATCATCCGTCGTGTTCGCATTACGCGATGGAAGCGCTAGAGACTCACGGAACGCTGAAGGGCTTGTGGCTCACTCTGAGACGTCTCTTGCGCTGTCATCCTTTTTGCGAAGGCGGTTTCGATCCTGTGCCGCCGCGCGCTGCAGACTGAACAACAACCCTCTTATTTCTTTGATATTTCGATAAGGCCAATCGTGACTTCGACTAACGCACGCATGTTTTTATGGCTCGGCCTGGTCCTCGTACTGTGGATCAACTTCGAGACCTGGCAACGAGACTACGCTCAGCCGGCGAGCCCCGCTGCGACGGTTGCCCCGAGCTCATCCGCGACGAGCAGCCTTGGCTCGCGTATTCCGCAAGCCGCGCCGCCCACGACTCCGCCGGCTAGCACGCCGACTACGGCGCCCGCTGCCGCTGCCAGTGTTGCCGCAGCGGCATCGAACGTGCTGACTACCGCGCTCGAGCCCGCGCGCGAGATTCGAGTCAGGACCGATGTCCTCGATCTCGATATCAGTTTGCGCGGCGGAGCACTCGTTCGAGCGGACTTGCTGAAATATCCGCAGGTAAAGGGACAGGATGCGCGGGTACGTCTACTCAACGATGGACGTGAGCGCTTTTACGCCATTCAAACCGGCCTCACCGATGCAGACGGCGGCGCGCATCCGACGCATCTGGCGACCTTCGAGACGGCTCAATCGAGTTTCGCGCTCGCCGACGGACAAGACGAGATACGTGTTCCGCTGACGTGGCGTGATGACGCAGCCGGCGTCACGGTGACGAAAACTTATATTCTGCGCCGCGGCTCGTACCGCATCGGCCTCGAATACAGCATCGACAATCGTGGAGCCGCGCCGTGGCGCGCCGCATCGTACGCCCAGATTCTTCGCGACGACCCGCCGGTCGAACGCTCGATGTTCAGTGTCGAGAGCTACGCGTTTCAGGGCCCAGCGTATTTCAACGGCACCAAATATTTCAAGATCGATCGCACCAAGATCGCCGAGAGCGAGCTGCCCCGCGAAGTCACCACCGGCTGGATCGCCGGCATGCAGCACCATTTCGTGACCGCCGTCGTACCGACAGAAGGTCAGAACTACGCCTATGCGCTGCGAACAGAGGGGAATCAATACCTGCTGTCGACGACCGGCCCCACGGTGACCGTGGCACCGCAGAGCGGAACGACGATCAAAGAAACCCTTTTCGTCGGACCGAAACTACAGGCTCAACTCAAAACGTCGGGCCCGCGACTCGATCTCGTGGCCGACTACGGCATGTTGACCTTGCTTGCGGAGCCGCTGTTCTGGTTGCTCGAGCAAGCGCATAACCTCGTCGGCAATTGGGGTTGGGCGATCATCATCATCACCTTCTTGTTGAAGCTCGTGTTCTACCCGTTGTCCGAGTCTTCGGGCCGCTCGATGGCGAAGATGCGTCTGTTGACGCCGCGCATGAAAAATCTGCAAGAAACGTACAAGGACGATCGCGAAAAGCTCGGCCGCGCGATGATGGATCTCTACAAACGCGAGAAGATCAATCCGGCGGCGGGCTGCTTGCCCATCCTCATTCAAATGCCGGTGTTCTTCGCGTTCTATTGGGTGCTGCTCGAGAGCGTCGAAATGCGCCAAGCGCCGTTCATGTTCTGGATCCAGGACCTCTCGTCGCGCGACCCGCTCTTCGTGCTGCCCGTCATCATGGCGGGCGCGATGTACGCGCAGTACAAGCTCAACCCGACACCCCCTGATCCGATTCAGGCGAAGGTGTTCATGATCTTGCCGTTCGTGATGAGCATCACGTTCGCATTCTTCCCAGCAGGGCTCGTGCTGTATTGGGTCACCAATACACTGTTGACCATCGCTCAGCAGTGGAACATCAACCGCCGCATCGAAGCGGAGGCGAAGAAAACGAGGACGGGTTGAGGTCGGGATCTTCGACCGACACGATCGTCGCCGTCGCCACCGCACCCGGTCGCGGCGGCGTCGGAATCGTCCGTATCTCCGGGCCTGACACGCGCCGTATCGGCAAAGGTCTGCTATCGACAGCGTTGCCCGAGCCAAGGGTTGCGACACTGTCGCGATTTCACGATGGCGCCGGCGCCGTGCTCGACGAAGGACTCGCTCTTTTCTTTGTCGCTCCACATAGTTACACGGGAGAAGATGTTCTCGAACTGCAGGGACACGGCGGGCCGGTGGTGCTCGAAGCGCTCGTCGAGAGCGCCGTCGCGCTTGGCGCCCGACGCGCGACGCCCGGCGAATTCACACAGCGAGCGTTTCTTAACGACAAGTTAGATCTGGCCCAAGCCGAAGCCGTCGCTGATCTGATCGATGCGGGTTCTCTCGCCGCCGCGCGCGCCGCGATGCGATCGCTTCAGGGAGCGTTTTCGACCCAGGTGCACGAGCTCACCGAAGCGATCATCGAGCTACGTATGTGGGTCGAGGCGGCCATCGACTTTCCCGAGGAGGAGATCGATTTTCTGGCCGATCGCGCGCTCTCGACTCGTCTATCGGCCTTGCGCGAGCGTTTCGTATCGATCATGCAGGCTGCGCGACAAGGCCGAGTGCTCCGTGATGGGATGACGGTGGTCATCGCGGGTCGCCCGAACGCCGGTAAGTCGAGTTTGCTGAACGCGCTTGCGGGCCATGAGGCCGCGATCGTCACACCGATCGCGGGAACCACTCGCGACGTGCTGCGAGAGTTGATCTCCATCGATGGTATGCCGCTTCATATCGTAGACACTGCAGGGCTGCGTGAAGCCGGAGACGTCGTCGAAGCCGAAGGCATCCGCCGCGCTCGGCTTGCGATGCAACAGGCCGATCGTGTTCTGTTCGTGGTGGACGCCACGACCGACCCACGCGCGGAGTCGTTCAGCGAAGAAAAGGCCCGGCTGCCGGCCGGTGTTCCGGTGACACTGCTCTTCAATAAAATCGATGCGACGACGACAGACGGCGAGATTCACCGAGTCGAGTCTGGCGCCGACGCCGCGCTGCCGATTTCTGCGAAGACCGGCGCGGGGCTGGCTGCGCTCCGGGAGCACTTGAAGCGCTGCATGGGTTACGACGCCGGTCAGGTCGGAACCGTGAGCGCTCGGGCTCGTCATCTCGAAGCGCTACAGCGCGCCGAACGTCACGCCGAAGAAGCGGTCCGGCAACTCAAAGACTCGAGAGCCGGTGAGTTGGTGGCCGAAGAGTTGCGCGCAGCACAAGCGGCACTCGGAGAGATCACTGGCGAGTTTCACGCGGATGATCTGCTCGGCCGAATCTTCGGCAGCTTCTGCATCGGAAAATAACGACCCTCAGCCCCTGAGGGCTCAGCGTTTCGCTGCGACGAAGGCGAATCCTGCGCCGATGAACAACGCCGAGATGGCAGAGACGTTAACGAACACCTGCGCGTAGCCCAGGT
This sequence comes from Steroidobacteraceae bacterium, assembly GCA_017853175.1. Lineage (GTDB taxonomy): Bacteria > Pseudomonadota > Gammaproteobacteria > Steroidobacterales > Steroidobacteraceae > UBA964. Next base: position 3,481 of record JAFMKA010000031.1, read on the forward strand.
TTCGAACGTCGATGAAGAAATAGGGATAAACGTTACCGATTTCGCCGCGCATCAATACGTAGATGAGATAAGCAGCCGGATAAGCGAACACCCGCCATACGTCGCCCCACACCAGTGAGCCTCGCGGCACCGCTCTCCACCAAAATACGGCGAAGACGATCGGCACGATGTAATGATGGATCAGATTCGTGATCGCAGCGATACCCGTGGGCTGGTACTGCGCACGTAGCAGCACGTGAAAAATGAGCCCGACCATCACGATCGAAACCGCTGCGGCAGTCACCACCCAGGGCTCGCGCCACGCCGCCCATCGGGACTCGGGCGCGCGCGGAACGCTGAATGCGGTGGCGACGATCGAGCAGAACAGATTCGTCAAGATCGTGTAGTAACCCGTGTACATGAACACGCCGAAGGCCGCGCTGTGCCCGAGCTGCATCTGATGCTGCACGCTGAGCACGAGCTGCACTGCAAGCGCAGCCCAGCCGGTCACGGCTAGTAAACGGGCGAGCGCCTGATTCACCAGTAATGCTGCCATTTGGCTCGCTTCACGAAATGCTGAAAGGCATCGCGTTTGTCTTTGGGTTGATAGTCGAGGTACCCGTTAGGCGCGTAGCGCTCGACATACTGGTCGAGCACCGGTCGGTAGAGATGCAGATGCAAATCGGGAATTCGGTGTTTGGATCGAAACTCCGCAATAGGAATTCGTGCCGACTCCCGAGTCTCGAAGGGCCCCGCCTTCGCGAGCACTACACCGCGTGGACCAAAAATTGAAGAACGCCCCGGCCCGCCGTAATTGGCATCTTCGAAGAAACCAGGGTTTCGTCCCTGAGTGGCTACAGAATTATTGGCGATCAAGGTGTAGACGCTGTTGTGATACGACGTGAGGCGCATGTCGTCCCACTCGAAACCGCCGGTCGCGACGCGGCAGATGATTTCAGCGCCCTTGAAGGCCATACAGCGGAAGAGCTCGGGTTCGAATTGCACGGCCGACATGGCGATATTGCCGATGTCGGTGCGCTCGACAGGAATCACCGCATCGAGACCGTACATCTCGACGAAACGGTCGTACACGTCGTAGATCACCGAGGTGTATTGCTCGGCGAAGGGAAACATGCCGCGAACGTTGCGCTGCTTCCAGTGCGAGACCACGCTGCCGTCGGGTTTGCACATCACCATCAGATGCAGAATGTGCCCCGGCCAGTTCACCGGGTCTTTGGCGTACGTGCCGAAGACGATGTAGCAGTTGTACTGCTTCGCTTTCTTGGCGACCTCCTCGACTTCCGGGCCCGGCACTTCGATCGAGAGTGCGTAATGTTGATCACGCGTCCAGTTGCTGAAGCCCGTGATCGGAAATTCATGGAACAGCAGCAGATCGCAGCGGCCGCCGAACCCTTGCGCGATATCGATCGATTCCAAGAAGTAATCGAGGTTACGGCGAAGATCCGGTCCCGGGTTGGCGCCATCGACCCCATTCACTCTCGTCTGCACGACGGCGACCGTGATGGCCTCTTGTCGAAGGTCGATGACGGGGTAGGTGCCATCGGCACGAACCATCTCGGGGGGCGTGCGGTCGGTCATGGTCGGTCTCCTTGAGGCCCTTAGGCCGTTCGGCGTTTCAGGTGCACGAGCAGGACGGACACCGCAGCGGGGGTCACGCCCGGCAAGCGCGAGGCCTGACCGAGGGTATCCGGTCGTGCGGCCGCCAGCCTCTGCCGAACTTCGTTCGAGAGCCCGGCGACCGTGCTGTAGTCGAGGTCCCCGGGCAAGGGGGTCTCCTCGCTTTTGCGTTGCCGCTCGATTTCGTCCTGCTGCCGCTCGATGTACCCGGAGTACTTGGCGCGTACCTCGACCTGAAGACGGACCGCCTCGGGGAGCCGGTCATCCAAGGCGGCGAGGTGGGGCATCGGATCGGCCGCGTCGAAGGCCGTACCGATGTCTTCACCGGCGGCAGCGGCGAGGGCGGGGAGTCCGGCGTAGTCCACCTCGGGTCGGCGGAGCAGATCGAAGGCCGAGACCCCCTTAAGGCGGGTGGTCGATAGCCGCCGAACTTCGGTCTCGGCAGCCTCCCGTTTTCGACAGAAGAACGTCCAGCGCTCGTCATCGACGAGCCCCATCGAGCGACCCATTTCGGTCAGTCGGAGGTCGGCGTTGTCCTCCCGAAGGAGCAGCCGATGCTCCGCCCGACTCGTGAACATACGGTAGGGTTCAGGGGCGCCTCGGGTGATGAGATCGTCCACCAAGACACCCAGGTAGGCCTCCGATCGGGAGGGGGTCCAAGGCGCCTCGTCACGGACTTGGCGTGCGGCGTTGATGCCCGCCACCAGGCCCTGAGCACCGGCCTCTTCGTAGCCCGTCGTGCCGTTGATCTGACCCGCGAAGAAGAGCCCGCCGATGACCTTGGTCTCGAGCCAACCGTGGAGGTCACGGGGGTCGAAAAAGTCGTACTCGATGGCGTAGCCGGGGCGGGTGATATGGGCTCGTTCGAAGCCCCGAATCGAGCGCACGAATTCGACCTGAACATCGTACGGAAGGCTCGTCGAAATTCCGTTCGGGTAGACCTCGTGAGTCGAGAGCCCCTCGGGCTCGACGAACACTTGGTGAGAGCTCTTATCGGCGAAACGATGGACCTTGTCTTCGACCGACGGACAGTACCGCGGACCGACGCCTTCGATCTTTCCTGTGAACATCGGCGAGCGATCGCAGCCCGAGCGGATCAGCCTATGGGTCTGCTCATTTGTCGCAGTGATGAAACAAGGAACCTGCTGCGGGTGTTCATTGGTGCGCCCGAGGAATGAAAACACGGGACGCGGGTCGTCCGAGTACTGGGGTGCCATGACGCTGTAGTCGAGGCTTCGACCGTCGATTCGGGGCGGCGTACCGGTCTTGAGGCGACCTACTCGCAGGGGCAATTCGCGCAGTCGGGCCGCGAGTGCATTCGACGGCGGATCACCCGCACGACCCCCCGAATACTGGTCGAGACCCACGTGGATTCGACCCCCCAAAAAGGTGCCGACCGTGAGCACGACGGCGGGTGCTCCGAAGCGGATTCCGGTGACCGTGACGACCCCCCGAACCCGTCCGTTTTCGACCACCAGATCGGCGGCCTCTTGTTGGAAGATCGAGAGGTTCGGTTGGTTCTCGAGGAGGGTCCGAATCGCCTTCCGGTAGAGCAGCCGATCGGCCTGTGCGCGGGTCGCTCGGACCGCCGGACCTTTGCTCGCGTTGAGGGTCCGAAACTGGATGCCGGCTCGGTCGACGGCGCGCGCCATCGCACCCCCGAGGGCATCGATTTCACGAACGAGGTGACCCTTGCCGATACCCCCGAAAGCCGGGTTGCAACTCATCTGTCCCAGGGTCTCGATGCTCTGGGTCAGCAGCAGGGTCCGTCGACCCATTCGCGCAGAGGCGAGCGCGGCCTCGGTGCCGGCATGACCGCCCCCGATGACGATGACTTCGAATGTCTCTGCGTACCCCATGGTCAGCACGATTCTATGTGAATCGTTCAGATAACGCCGGCTTGGGGATCCCCCCAGATGAGGGGTCCGAGCGCTCGGCGTAGGATCGACTCCATGAGCGCCCAATCCCGTCATGTCATCCGAAGCGTCATCGCCGTCCTGATCGGACTTCTGTCCTTCAACGCCCTGGCGGCCACCTTTGAGATTCAGCTTCCCGCCAATCTCAAGGACGGCCCCCAGGATGGGCGTCTGCTTCTCATTCTGGCCCCCGCTGATCAGTCTCCCGACCGGGAGCCTCGATTTTTAGTCAATTGGGACGGCGGCGCGATTCCGTTTTTTGGGCTCGATGTCGAAAGCTGGAAGCCGGGAACCAGTCGAAGCATCGACGACAGCGCCTTCGGGTTTCCGATACGCGCGCTATCGAATCTGCCGCCGGGCGATTACCGAGTGCAGGCTGTCCTCAATCGTTACGACACCTTCCGGCTTGCCGACGGCCGGGTGCTCAAGTTGCCGCCCGATCGGGGGGAAGGGCAGCAGTGGCGAGAGAAGCCCGGTAATCTTTACTCGAGACCGACTCTGCTGCGGTGGCGTGGCCCGCTGACGGCTTCGCCGCTGCCGAGGCTCGTGCTGACCGAGAAGATCCCCGCTGTCGAGCCTTTCCGGGAGACGGCTTGGGTCAAATACCTGCGCGTGCGCAGCGAGCGGCTGTCCAAGTTCTGGGGTCGCGATGTGTATCTCGGCGCGTTCGTCACTTTGCCGCTCGGCTTCAATGAACGGCCCGATGCGCGCTATCCGCTCGTCATCAACCACGGGCATTTCCCCTCGGCACCCTCCAACTGGCGCGAAACGCCGCCCGATCCCAACCTCGAGCCCGACTACAGTGCGCGCTTCAAACTCGAGGGCTACAACCGCATCGAGCAGCAATACGCTTGGGATTTTTTCCAAGCCTGGATCGGGCCCGGGTTTCCTCGTGTGCTCCTCGTCGAAATTCAGCATCCGACGCCGTTCTACGACGATTCTTACGGCGTCAATTCCGCGAATAACGGTCCCTATGGTGATGCGATTCAGTACGAGCTCATTCCCGAAATCGAGCGACGTTTTCGCGGCATCGGACAGGGCTGGGCGCGGTTCGTGTTCGGCGGAAGCACCGGCGGCTGGATTGCGATGGCCACGCAGATGTTCTATCCCGACGAGTACAACGGCGCCTGGATCGCTTGCCCCGACCCGATCGATTTTCGTCACTACATGACGATCAACCTCTACGACGACAAAAACGCGTACGTCATGCCGAATCGTTTCAAGCGCACGCCGCGTCCAGCCCATCGAAACTGGTTGGGGCACATCGACACCACGATCGAAGAAAACAATCTTTGGGAGCTCGCGTTAGGCACGCGAAGCCGTAGTGGCGATCAGTGGGATGCCTGGGAGTCCGTGTTTTCACCCGTGGGCCCCGATGGTTACCCGCGGCGCATCTTTGATCGTCTCACGGGCGAGATCGATCCCGTCACCGCGACGCATTGGCGCGAAAATTACGACCTCGGACACATCCTACGTCGCGACTGGGCCAAGCTCGGGCCGAAGCTGCGCGGCAAATTGCGCCTTTATGTGGGCGACATGGACAACTACTACTTGAATAACGCCGTTTACGCGGTCGAAGAGTTTTTGCGAACGGCGCAGCCCTCCGCGGATGCCGTCATCGATTACGGCGATCGAGCGGAGCACTGTTGGAACGGGGACCACACTCGCGCCAATGCCTATTCACGCTTGCGCTATCCGCAGATGGTGCTGCCCTGGGCCGCCGAGAGAATGCTCAAAACCGCGCCGCCGGGTGCCGACGTTCGTAGCTGGCGCTACTGACGAGCGATTTACTTGCGCCAGAACGCCGACGAGAACAGCACGAGCACACTCAAAATTTCTAGGCGTCCGAGCAACATTGCGATCGTGCAGACCCAAGTCTGGAAGTTGCTAAGCCACTGATAGTTACCGGCGGGGCCTGTGGGCCCGACGCCCGGCCCCATGTTGTTCACGCTGGCGACGATCGACGAGAACGCGGGCACCAGATCCATGCCCGACAGCAGCAGCAAGAACGTGAGCACGGCGATCGTCTGAAAATAGAGAAAGATGAATGCGAGCACGGAGGCGACGATCCGCTCCGGAATGACCTGACCCCCCACGCGAATCGGGATGACCCCCGAGGGGTGGACGATCTGCTTCATTTCGCGTCGCGCTTGCTGCACGAGCATCAGCGTTCGGAACATCTTGATACCGCCACCTGTCGATCCCGTGCTGCAAACGATGCACGAGAGGAAGAGCATCCAAATGGGAGCAAATACCGGCCATAGATCCCAGTTTTGAGAGACGAGACCAGTGGTCGATGCCACCGACACGACCGCGAATGCCGCATGTCGAAGCGACTCGGGAACGGAGTGATAGACGCCGTGGAAAAAGAGAAGGGCGGCGATGCCGAGAATGCTTACGCTGAGAATCGTCAGCACCGCGCGCACTTCGGGGTCTTGCCGGTACGGCGAAAGTGATCGGTTGCGGATGGCGACGAAGTGACGCGCGAAGTTGAGAGAGGCGGCGATCATCAGTGCGATCAGCACCGCCTCAATGAGGGGCGAATCGAAATAACCGACACTGCTGTCGCGAGTGGAAAATCCACCGAGCCCCATCACCGAAAAAGTATGGCAAATGGCATCCAGCCAGTTCATCCCGGCGAGTCGTAAGGCAACGATGCCGACGACAGTGATACCGCTATAGGTGATCCAAAGTGCTTTCGCAGTTTCCGTAATACGTGGCGTGAGTTTTTCATCTTTGATGGGGCCAGGCGTTTCAGCGCGATACAACGCCATGCCGCCGACGCCGAGGAGTGGCAGTACCGCGACCGCGAGTACGATGATGCCGATCCCACCGAACCAGTGCAGCGCATGTCGCCAGAGGTTGATCGACGGCGGCAAGTGGTCGAGGCCGGTGAGAACGGTTGAGCCGGTGGTGGTGAGTCCTGAGACGGCCTCAAAATAAGCGTCGGTGAAGCTGAGTTCCGGCAACGCGATGAGCAGCGGAACAGAGGCCGACGCTGACATCAGGATCCAGGCGAGCGTCACGAGCAGGAATCCGTCCCGTGCCTTGAGTTCGCGCTTGTGACGTCTCGTAAGCGCTGCGATCAGCAATCCGAGCACTACGTTGATGCCCGCCGCAAGTGCAAAGTCGATGAACATGCCATCTTGCATGATGATCGAGCAGACCATCGGCATGATGAACGTCGTGGCGAAAAACGCCATCATCAGGCCGAGAACGTGAGCGACGGCCAGCATCTGCGGGCGTCTCGCTCAGCGCCTGCCGGCGGTTTCGCCGAGGAATAGACGCTCGACTTGATCGACGTGTCGGCGGTCCGTGATGAACAGCACGACGTGATCGTCGGCCTGCACGACGGTGTCATGGTGCGCCATGATGACGTCTTCACCGCGCACGATGCAGCCGATCTTAGCGCCCTCGGGCAAAGCGATGTCTTCCACGCGTTTACCGACGACTCGCGAACTTCGATCGTCACCGTGGATGATGGTTTCGAGCGCTTCGGCCGCGCCACGCCTCAGAGAGTGCACCTGCACGACATCGCCACGACGCACGTGCGTCAACAGCGAGCCGATGGTGATGGTCTGCGGAGAAATGGCGACGTCGATGCTGCCGCTTTGCATGAGCTCTGCATATGACGGTTTGTTGATGAGCGCCATCACCTTGGAAGCACCCAGTCGCTTGGCGAGCATCGCCGACAGAATATTGGCTTCTTCCGAGTTGGTGAGCGCGACGAAGACGTCGCAGCTGTCGATGTTTTCTTCGACCAACAGCTCCTCGTCCGCAGCATTACCTTCTAGCACGATGGCGCTGTCGAGGCGCTCTGCAATTCGACGCGCCTGTTTTGGATCGCGTTCGATGAGCTTCACTTGATTGTTTTCTTCGAGGCGCTTGGCGAGTGCGAAACCGATGTGTCCGCCGCCTGCGATGACCACGCGACGCACGGGCTTTTCTTCCTTTCGCATCTCCGCCATGAACTGACGAATGTCGTTCTTGGCCGCGAGAAAGAACACCTCGTCGCCATCTTCGATGACGGTGCTGCCCTCGGGCTGCACGCTTCGACCGTTGCGATAAATTGCCACCACGCGCGCTTCGGTGTTGGGGATGTGTTCTTTGAGGCTACGCAGCGCTTGACCGACGAGTAATCCGCCCTTGCGGGCCGAAAGCCCAACGAGGCGAACTTTTCCGTCGGCGAAGTCGAGTACTTGTAGCGCACCGGGATAACGGATGAGTCGCTCGATGTAATCGGTCACGAGCTGTTCGGGGCTAATCCATACGTCGACCGACAATGCCTCGGCGCTGAAGAGTTCCGGATGGCGTGTGTACTCGGCCGAGCGGATGCGTGCGATCTTGGTGGGCGTGCGATAGAGGGTGTAGGCCACTTCGCAGGCCATCATGTTCACTTCGTCGGAGCTCGTGAGCGCGACGAGGATATCTGCAGACTCTGCGCCGGCCGCCTCGAGAATCGAGGGAAACGATGCGTTGCCGACGACCGTGCGGATATCGAGGCGATCTTTAAGATCGCGCAGAAGCTCTTCGTTGGTATCGACGACCGTGACTTCGTTGGCCTCTTCACGAGCGAGTTGGTAGGCCGCCGTGCGCCCGACTTGTCCGGCGCCGAGGATCACGATCTTCATAAGAGTGGCTAGGGTACTCCCAACGCTGCCCACGTAACAGAGGCGAGGGGGTATGCTTGGGCGCCATGAACACCAGTTCCGAGTTCGGGCGCGCCTGGAAAGTGCTCACGGCGTCGATGGTCGGGGTGGCGTGTGGCGCTTCGCCATTGCCTTTCATCACCATCGGTTTTTTCATCGATCCACTGCAACAAGAGTTTGGCTGGAGTCGAACCGAGATCAGTCTCGGCGTGACCATTTACGGCATCCTCGCGGCCTTGCTCGCCCCGGTCTTTGGTGGATTAGCCGATCGTCATGGCGTCAGACCCGTCGCGCTCGGGTCTCTGGCGATCTTTGGTCTCACCTTCGCCGCATTCGCCGTGGTTCCGGGTCAATTGTGGGCCTTTTATCTCGTCTGGCTGATGATCGGCCTGTTCGGGATCGGTTCGACGCCGGTGACGTGGTCGCGCGCCGTGAATCTCTGGTTCTTCAAACAGCGAGGCTTGGCGCTAGGCCTGATGTTGGTGGGTACCAGCATTTCTGCCATCGTCTTGCCGTTCCTCACCACCTATTTCATCACTCAGTTCGGCTGGCGCACCGCGTACGCACTGCTCGCTTTGTTACCGCTGGCCATCGCATGGCCTCTTGGCATTTTCTGGTTTCGCGAGCCGCGCCCTGAGGAGCGACCGGCTCGAGTGGGCGTAGCCACCGATCCTTCCGCATTGCCCGGGCGAACACTGAAAGAAGCCATGAGCGAGGGCCGATTTTGGATTTTGTGGATCTCGGTCGCGCTGATCACGCTTGCCTACGCCGGTGCACTGGTGTTTTTGCCCTCCATGCTCAAGCAGCGTGAGTTCGATCCCACCAGCGTCGCGACGGTTCTTAGCGTTTTTGGCCTGTCGATCTTTGCTGGACGCATCATCACGGGCCTACTGCTCGACCGATTTTGGGCGCCGCTCGTCACGCTCCCCATTCTGTGTCTGCCTGCGATCTCGTGCTGGATGCTAATGGGCGACGCACCCCTCGGGTTCACCATGGCGGTGTTGGCAGCGTTCATGATGGGATTCGCCTCGGGAGCCGAAACCGACCTCGTGGCCTATCTTGCCGGTCGGTACTTCGGGATGAAGAGCTACGGCCAAATCTACGGTGTGCAGTACATGGCGTTCGGCTTGATGGCCGCGTTGTCGCCGACGCTCTATGGTTGGGTTAGAGATACCACTGGCAGCTTCGATCCGATGCTGCTTGCTGCAGCGATCATGTTTTTGGCCGGCGCGTTCCTGTTGCTGTTACTCGGGCCTTACCCGGATTTCAGCCGGAACCCCACGACACCCAGCCAAACTGCCAACTGATCAAAATAAAACCACCGAAAACAATTCGGTACCACGCGAAAATTGCGAAGGAATGTTGGCTGACGTAGCGAATCAGAAAGCGAATCGCGATGAGTGCTGCAAAGAAGGCCACTACACTGCTCAATAAAATCGATCGCGCTTCATCCACCGTGATGGGCTCGCGCGAATCGAGCAGCTTATAGCCGGTTGCGGCGAGCATCACGGGGATCGCCACGAAGAACGAGAACTCTGCCGCCGTCTTGCGGGAGAGGCCCGTCAGCAAACCGCCCAAAATCGTTGCAGCCGACCGGCTGGTTCCAGGAACCAGAGCCAGCATCTGGAAAAGCCCGACCTTGAACGCGTCGAGAGGCTGAAGTTGCTCGATCGAGGTCACGCGCTCGACGTGCGTTCGTCGCTCTGCCCAAAGAATGAGTACCCCGCCGATGACGAGCGCGAGGGCGACCGGAATCGGCGCGAACAGCACGTTTCGGATCGTATCTTCGAAGGCGAGCCCCGCCACGGCCGCGGGCAAGAAGGCGAGGAAAAGGTTGAACGCGAACAAACGGGATTGGCGATCGCTCATCAACGTAGTGCCGATGTCCCAAAGACGACGTCGATATTCCCAGCAGACGGCGAGAATCGCCGCGCCTTGAACGACGATGAGCTGGCGAAAGCCGATAGAGCCTTCGGGATCGAGCAGCGCACGAGTGATGACGAGATGTCCCGTACTCGAAATCGGCAGAAATTCCGTGAGGCCCTCGATGAGGCCGATGATGACGTCGACGATCCAGTCAGCCATATCAGTCCGGTATTTTTTGACCGCGCGTTTCGATGACCCAGCCCATGCCGAGCAGGCCAATCAGCGGGACGACTCCCACCATGAAGAGCGTATTGAGAACCACCTTAGGATCGCCTGCGCCGGCTGCAGCGACCGAACCGACGAAGAACGGCCCGGCTGCGGCGACCACACGCCCGATGTTGTATGTGAAGCCTGACCCCGTCGCTCGAAGCCGCGTCGGGAATAGCTCGGGTAGATAGAACGTAAAGCTGCCGAAGATGCCGAACACAGTCAGACCAATGAAGAAATACATGTAGAGACGCACCTGCGGCGGCAGATCGAGACCGAAAGTTGCGAGCAGCGAAATCGCCGAGCATCCGAGGTAGATGACGAACATCGGCTTGCGACCCAAGCGTTTGGCGAGCGGTATGGTGAGTAGAGTGCCGATCAGGCCGCCTACATTGAAGATGGTGGTGGCCTGCGTCTTCCAAGACTCGGTCAGGATGCTCGTTGCCGTTCGGTCGAGACCGAGTTGCAGCGCCTCAGCCTGAGCAAGCCCCGCGACGACGACGGGGATGAACGCATTACAGCTCCACCATGTGAGCAGAGCAATGAGCGCGACCAACAGCGCGCTACGAGTGCGCGGCCAGATCTCAGGCGTAAAAATTTCTCTCAGGCGGGGCGGGGGCGCCGTCGCCGCCGCAGATTGCCAACGCTCCGGCTCTTTGACGAACGTGCGCACCCAAAAAGCGAAAGCGGCGGGTAGCAAGCCGAAGACGAGCACGTAACGCCACGACACCTCGGGCACGTCCGCAAAGAAATATCCTGCAACCAGTGCATTCACGCCCGTGGCTAAAAAGAGTCCGAATGGCGCGGCGGTATAGAGCACCGCACCCGCTTCGACGCGCTGGTCTTCCGGAACGACTTCTGCGACGAGCGCACAGCCTGCAGCCCATTCGCCGCCGATACCGAGGCTTGCGATGATGCGACAGACGATCAATTGCTCGATGCTGGTGACGAAGGCACACAAGGCGGTACCTGCAGCGTAGAGCACCATGGTGATGAGCAGCACGCGTTTGCGACCGTAGCGATCGGAGATCGGCCCGAACAGAACGCCACCGATGGCCCAGCCTACGAGAAAGATGGCAGTGATGAGACCGGTCCAGTAGAGCGTCGCTGAGCGAGCTTCCGGCGAGCCGATCTCTAGACCGAGCAGCGTCGGAATGGCATTCGGCGCGACGTAGTTGAACAACAGCCCGTCAAAGATATCGAAGCCCCAACCGAGCCAAGCGGCGAAGAGCACGATCCATTGGTAGCGGGTCAAACGCAGCATCGGAGCCCCCTCCCGAGCCTTGATTTAGCGAGAGACGGCGTTGACCGCATCGCGCAGCTCGAGTGTCGCACGTCGGGCTGCAGCCGCGAAGTCCTCACCTTGACTGGCATAAATGATGCCCCGCGAGGAGTTGATTACGAGGCCACGACCGTCGGCACGTCGGCCGTTGCGCACGGCTTTTTCGATATCACCGCCCTGCGCGCCGATGCCGGGCACCAGAAAGGTCATGTCTCCCGTGAGCCGCCGAATATCGGCAAGTTCGTCGGGGTAGGTGGCGCCTACGACGAGCAGGCAATTACCGCGAG
>JAFMKA010000109.1 GCA_017853175.1 Steroidobacteraceae bacterium
AGTCGCGAGTCGTGGCGGCGAGACGGGCTTCGAGTTGGGCGAGTCGTTGCTCGACGTCTTCGAGACGGGCACGAGTGCGCTCGAGCACTTTGGTCTGCGCCGTGAACTCGTCGCGAGCGAGCAGGTCGAGGCGGGCCAGATTGGCGCGCAGTACCGCGCGGAAGTTGGCTTCGAGATCGTGACGCATGTTTTGCACCGTGGGCGGCATGCTCTCGAACAGTCTGCGAGCGAGATCGTCGACGCGGAAATCCATGTTGCTTCCTCCTTTGCCCCCTATTGACGCAGGCGGTTTCGCCCGAAGCGCCAAAACGGTGCGCCAAACTCGAAAAAACCCGAAAAAAAGGCCCGAATCACCCGGTTTAGGGCAGTCGGGGGATGGCATGGAATCTGCAAAACCCCTGACGCGGACCGGACGTTGCGAAGGATAACGCGATGTCGGGCCGCGCGCCGAGCGGCATTAACCCTCGGATCGTTCGGTTTGAGGCCATCGGGGCAGACATGGCGATGAAGGCGTGGCGATGAAAATGATCACCGCGATCATCCGGCCCTACAAGTTGGACGATCTCGAAATGGCCGTGGCTCAGATCGGTGTGCAGGGCATGACCGTGATGGAAGTTCAGGGTTATGGCGCGCAGCACGGGCATGCAGAGGTTTATCGCGGTGCGGAGTACCGCGTCGAGTTCGTGCCACGGATGCAGGTCTTGATCGCCGTCGACGAAAGCATCGTCGAGCCCGTGATCGAGGCCATCGCCAACGTGACTCGCACGGGCAAAGTCGGAGACGGCAGGATTTTCGTGACGGACATCGAGCAGGCCATTCGTATTCGTACCGGCGAGACCGGTGTGGCGGCAACCTGATTACACGGCGAGCAGGGAGAGAGACATGAAGATGACAAAAGATTGGATCACATCGATAACCGGCGGGCATCGCAAGGCGTCGAGCTTTGCAGCACTCATAGCCGGCTTGCTTGCGCCGGCGATTTCGCTTGCGCAGGACGCACCTACCCCGGACAAAGGCGACGTGTCTTGGATGATGGTTTCGACACTTCTCGTCGTGCTGATGACGATTCCGGGTCTCGCACTCTTCTACGGCGGTCTCGTTCGATCAAAGAATATTCTCTCCGTGCTGATGCAGGTGATGGTGGGTTTCTCTCTCATCATCGTGCTGTGGTGCATTTACGGATACTCATTCGCCTTCACTGAAGGTGGCGCCTTCATCGGAGGTACGGATCGCCTCTTCCTGAACGGAGTCTGGGATCCAGTTGCCGGAACCTTTGCCTACGCGGCTACCTTCAGCAAGGGCGTCGTCATTCCGGAAATCAGTTTTGTGGCTTTTCAGGCGACGTTTGCAGGTATCACGTGCGCCCTGATCGTCGGCGCCTTCGCCGAGCGTATGAAATTCTCGGCGGTACTGATCTTCATGGTGATCTGGTTCACCATTTGCTATCTGCCGATCGCGCACATGGTCTGGTTCTGGATGGGTCCCGACGCTTACACCGATCCGAGCGTCGTCGATGATTTGAATTCCAAAGCGGGCCTACTCTGGCAATGGGGTGCGCTCGACTTCGCCGGCGGCACCGTCGTCCACATCAACGCGGGCATCGCAGGACTCGTCGGTGCCTATATGGTGGGTAAGCGCGTGGGCTATGGCCGCGAACCCATGCCGCCTCACAACCTCGTGCACACGATGGTGGGCGCCTCACTGCTGTGGGTGGGTTGGTTTGGTTTCAACGCCGGCTCGGCTCTCGAAGCGGGCAATTTTGCGGCCCTCGCGTTCCTTAATACCTTGCTCGCGACGGCGGGTGCCGTGGTCGCTTGGTCCTTTGCCGAGTGGGCGCTGAAGGGTCACGCCTCCATGCTCGGTGCGGCCTCCGGTGCAGTGGCCGGTCTCGTCGCGATCACTCCTGCGGCGGGTAACGTCGGGATGATGGGCGCGCTCATCATCGGTATCGTGGCAGGACTTGTCTGCCTCTGGGGTGTCACGGGGCTCAAGCGATTGCTCAAGGCCGACGACTCCCTCGACGTGTTCGGTGTTCATGGTATCGGAGGAATTTTGGGCGCGTTGCTCACGGGTGTGTTCAACCACCAGAGCCTCGGCGGCCCGGGTCTCGTCACCGACTGGGTCACTGCCTCGGTCGGTTCGAACCCGATCGCGACGCAGGTGCTCACTCAGGCCAAGGCCGTCGGTGTCACGATCGTCTGGTCCGCCATCGCAGCATTCATCGCCTTCAAAATTGCCGACCTCGTCGTAGGCCTGCGCGTGGCCGAGGAAGCCGAGCGCGAGGGGCTCGACACCAACGAGCACAACGAGCGGGCATACACCAGCTGATTTATCCGAGTTTTTACGTCGTCCCCTGTATCGCCTAGGGGCGGCAATCGAAAGGTTGCCGCCCCATTTTTTTATGTACCGTTCCGAGCGGATGCCGTTCGATGATGGCCTGCTAAACTCCCCGGCATGCAAGTCGGATTCATCGGACTCGGCGCCATGGGTATCTCCATGGCGCGCAATCTTCACAAAGCAGGCCTGCTCACGGCAGTCTGGAATCGAACCCACGAAAAGTCCGCCGCGCTCGCGGTCGAGCTCGGTTGTCACGCTGCCTCGAGCCCGGCTGATCTCGCGGAGCGTTGCAACACCATCGTGCTGTGCGTCTCTGCCGATGCAGATGTCCTCGAGGTGTTACGCGCCGCGGCACCGGCTATTCGACCGAACACGCTGGTCATCGACTGTTCGACCGTCAGTGCTGACGCCGCTCGTACGGCCGCGGCCTTGCTTGCTGAGCGTCACGCAGCGTTTTTGGACTGCCCAGTGAGCGGCGGCGTCGAAGGCGCGCAAAAAGGCACTCTCGCCATCATGTGCGGCGGCAACGCCGCAGACTTTGAGCGAGCGCGCCCGGTGCTCGAGGCCATGGGCAAGACGATCAGTCTGTTCGGACCGCATGGGGCGGGGCAAGCCACGAAGGCGACGAATCAAATTCTTTGTGCCGGCATCATTCGCACGACAGCGGAGGCCATGGCTTTCGCGCATGCTCAAAAATTACCGCTCGAACTGCTCGTCGACACTCTGGGTAAAGGCGCGGGTAGCGCTTGGTACTTCGTCAATCGGGCCCCCAACATGATTCGCGGAGCCTTCCCCGCAGGTTTCAGGGTTCGTTTGCACGAGAAAGACCTGCGCATCTGCCGCGATATGGCTGCTGCCTGTGGTGTCTCGCTGCCTGTGGTGGACGACATGCTGCGCGAATATGGGGAGCTGATTCGCCGAGGCTACGGGGACGAAGACATCTCCGCGGTGTACCGACTCAAATGGGAACTGTTCGAGAACGCAGCTTTCAATAACCCCCCGGAAGACGAGATCTCCGCTTTGCTGCGTCGCGTCCGGACCATCGCCGTCGTGGGTCTCAGCGCCGATCGTACGCGCCCGAGCCATGGCGTCGCGCGATCTCTACAAAAGTTCGGTTATCGCATCATTCCCGTTACGCCCTC
>JAFMKA010000110.1 GCA_017853175.1 Steroidobacteraceae bacterium
GGGGCGCCGAAGGCGCAAGTTTCCGCCCGGAAACGCTCAGGCAAAAGAACGGCAGGTCGCAGGCGAATTCTGGAGAGTGATCGATCGTCGCCCCCGGGGCTGCGACCGGTCCACCGAAGGGGAGCGGCGCGTCGATCGAGGCGAGCCCGATCTCTCAGGTACACGGACAGAGGGGCGGCAGGGGCTTCAATGCTCCTGCCGCCCCTTTTTTTTGGCTGGGCGGTGGCCTCACGGACTCGAGGATGACGGCATGGGACGCAAGACACCTCTCTACGGCATTCATGTTGAGCAGGGTGCTCGCATGGTCGATTTCGGCGGTTGGGACATGCCGGTCAATTACGGCTCCCAAATCGAAGAGCACCACCGGGTGCGGCGCGATGCCGGCATGTTCGACGTGTCACACATGTGTGTGGTCGACGTGCGTGGGCGTGATAGCCGAGCCTTTCTGCGACATCTGCTCGCCAATGACGTCGATAAGCTCCGGGTCGAGGGCAAGGCGCTCTACAGCTGCATGCTCAACGAGACTGGTGGAGTCCTCGACGATCTCATCGTCTATTTCATGAACGAGCAGTGGTTTCGGGTGGTCGTCAACGCGGGGACGCGCGACTCCGATATCGCCTGGATGCGCGCCCGGGCTCGCGAGTCGGCACAGCACCTCGAAATCATTGAGCGCGTCGATTTAGCCATGATCGCCGTGCAGGGCCCCAAGACCCGCGCGATCGTCGCCGAGTTGCTCGATCCGAAAGATCGTGACGTGACCCTGGCACTCGAGCCCTTCAATGGTCGCGTGTGTGGCGAGTGGTTTGTCGCCCGCACCGGATACACCGGCGAAGATGGCTTCGAGGTGGTGTTACCCATCGAGGAGGCGCCCTCTACGTGGCGCGCGCTCGTTGCGGCAGGGGTTGCGCCTTGCGGGCTCGGTGCGCGCGATACGCTGCGCCTCGAGGCGGGTATGAATCTCTACGGCAACGACATGGATGACACCCGCAATCCGCTCGAGTCGGGTCTCGCCTGGACTGTCGCTTTCGAGCCTGCGACACGCGACTTTGTGGGTCGCCAGGCCCTGGTCGATATCAAAGCGTCGGGTGGCCCTTCGCACAAACTCGTCGGACTCTTGCTCGAAGATCGAGGTGTGCTGCGTTCGCATCAGAAAGTCGTCGTCCCCGGTGTGGGCGAGGGCGAAGTGACGAGCGGTACGTTCTCGCCGACGCTCGAGCGATCCATCGCTTTTGCGCGGGTACCGAGCGGCACGGGTCAGTCCGTGCAGGTCGATATCCGCGGCAAGTTGCTTCCGGCGCGCGTGGTCAAGCTGCCCTTCGTCCGTAACGGACGCGTTCTGATCACGCTCTGAGTTTTTTCAAAGATTTCACGAACTCGTTATTTTTAGGAGCTTACTCATGAGTCAAGTCATTGCCGACCTGAAATACGCCAAGAGCCACGAGTGGGCGCGTTTGCTGCCGAGTGGTCTCGTCGAGATTGGTATCACCGATCATGCGCAGCACGCGCTCGGGGATCTCGTATTCGTCGAAGTGCCCGAGGCCGGGCGCGCGCTCGAAGCGGGCGCAGCCTGCGCGGTCGTCGAATCGGTGAAGGCGGCCTCCGACGTCTACGCGCCGATCGCCGGTACGGTGGTCGAGTGCAATGCCGAGTTGGCTTCGACGCCCGAACTCATCAACCAGGACTGTTACGGCAAAGGTTGGATGATTCGCGTGAAGCCGGCTTCCGCTTCCGCACTCGAAGGGTTGCTTTCGGCCGACGCGTACTCGGCCGTGCTCGCGGCGGAGGGTGGCTGACATGCCGTTCATTCCGCACACCGAGGCCGACGTCAAAGAAATGTTGACGACGATCGGCGCGCAGTCGATCGACGAGCTCTTCGACGAGATTCCGCAAAACCTCAGAGTTCAAGGTCTCGCCGGCATTCCCGAGGGCCTCTCCGAAATGGAGATTGGCCGACTGATGAGCGAGCGCGCCCGACAAGACGGCCGTCCGTTGTCGTTCCTCGGCGCCGGCGCCTACGAGCATCACATCCCATCGGCGGTGTGGGCGATCACCACGCGCGGTGAGTACTACAGCGCGTACACGCCTTATCAGGCCGAGGCGAGCCAGGGCACGCTGCAGCTGATTCACGAATATCAGACCATGATCTCGAGCTTGACCGCCATGGAGGTCTCGAACGCCTCGCTTTACGACGGTGGGTCTGCTGTCGCCGAAGCGGCGCTCATGGCCGTGCGGGCACATCGCAAGTCGAAGAGCCTGCGTGTGCTCGTTCCTTCAACGGTCAATCCTAACTATCGTCGCGTTGCGGTGAGCACGGCCGGTAATCAGGGTTTGCGCTTCGAGACCGTGCCGTATCAACGCGAGACGGGTTGCATCGACTTCGCCGCACTCGCTGCGTTCGCCGGTCAGGACATTGCGGCGATGGTCATCCAGCAGCCCAATTTCTTTGGTCAGCTCGAAGACGTCGATGCGCTCACCGACTGGGCGCACGAGCAGGGCATGCTCGTCATCGCTGCCGTCAACCCGACTTCGCTCGCGCTACTCAAGCCGCCGGGTGAGTGGGGTACGAAGGGTGCGGATATTTGCGTGGGCGAGGGGCAGCCGCTCGGGGTGCCGCTCTCCTCGGGCGGACCTTACTTCGGTTTCATGACGACGCGTATGGACTACGTGCGTTCCATGCCGGGTCGTATCGTCGGTCGTACCGTCGATCTCGAAGGCCGTCATGGCTACACGCTCACGCTGCAAGCGCGCGAGCAGCACATCCGTCGCGGCAAGGCGACATCCAACATCTGCACCAACCAGGGCCTGTTGATGACGGCGGCGACGATCTACATGAGCCTCATCGGTCCGGCGGGGCTCGCGCAGGTGGCCGAAACCTGTATGGCGCGTACGCATCAGCTCGTGGCGGCTCTCGGCCGTCAACGCGGTGTGCGTCAGGCGTTCTCAGGTCCGCGTTTTCACGAGAGCGTGCTTCTGCTCGATCGACCCGCTGCGGCGGTGCTGCGCGAGCTCGAGTCGCAGGGCATTTTGGGTGGCGTCGATCTGTCGGGCGATTACCCCGAGCTCGGCTCGGCCATCCTCGTCTGCGCCACTGAAACCAAGACCGACGGCGACATCGAGCGCTACGCCAACGCGCTCGGTTCGGCGTTGCAGGCCGTGCGCGCCGCCTGAGTGCGGACGCCACCGGAGTACGACATGAATCAAATTCTCGAAAAATCGATCTTCGAATATTCGCGTGACGGCCGTGGTGCCGAAGCTCAACATCCGCCGGCGTTGCGCGGTACCGTGGCATCGGCCTCGAAAGAGGCTTTGGCTGCGGTACCTGCTGCGCTGCGTCGCAAGAGCAAGCCGATGCTGCCCGAAGCGAGCGAACTCGACGTCGTTCGTCACTTCACGCGCCTCTCGCAGCTCAACTTCTCGATCGACACGAACTTCTATCCGCTCGGTTCGTGCACGATGAAGTACA
>JAFMKA010000111.1 GCA_017853175.1 Steroidobacteraceae bacterium
CGCCCCTGGATGTCATCGGGAATGCCCAGCATGGAGTTGAAAAGGTAGGGCCGCAGGTTTCCGACGAGGGTGAGCAGCCCGATCGAAAAAAAGGCGACGCCGAGCAAAGCGTAAAAATTGGACCGCTGGATACCGGGGGCGAGCTCCCAGATCCCGACCTTCACGGCGCCGTCTTCGCGAGCGCGTTCCGTCGTCATTGTTGTGTCCCCCTCGTTGTCGCCCGATGCTAGAGGATCGAGCCGGGTAGCGCACCCGTTATACTGACCACCCTTTGATCGACCGCGGCGATGGCCGCTCGCCAGGAGCCATGGCTCGCACGTTTCAAGAACTGGTTTTCGCTCTTCAGAAATACTGGTCGGACCAGGGCTGCGTCATCCTGCAGCCCTACGACATGGAAATGGGCGCGGGAACCTTTCACACGGCGACTTTTCTGCGCTCGATCGGCCCCGAACCCTGGAGTGCGGCATACGTTCAGCCCTCGCGGCGCCCGACCGACGGTCGATATGGCGATAACCCGTTTCGGCTGCAGCGGTACTACCAGTTTCAGGTGGTGATGAAACCCTCGCCGCTCGACATCCTCGATCGTTACGTGGGTTCGTTGAAGATGCTGGGTTTCGATCCTCTCACCCACGACATTCGCTTCGTCGAGGACAACTGGGAGTCTCCGACCCTCGGCGCCTGGGGCTTAGGCTGGGAAGTGTGGCTCAATGGTATGGAAGTCACGCAGTTCACCTACTTCCAGCAAGTGGGTGGTCTCGACTGCCGCCCTGTGACCGGCGAAATCACCTATGGCCTCGAGCGCCTCGCGATGTATCTGCAGGGTGTCGATAGCGTCTACGACATCGTCTGGACCGACGGCCCGATGGGTCGCGTCACCTATCGCGACGTGTATCACCAGAACGAAGTCGAGCAATCCACCTACAACTTCGAACACGCCGATACGGCCGTGCTCTTCCGTCACTTCGACGATCACGAGGCCGCATGTGTTCGCTTGCTCGAAGCCAAGCTTGCGTTGCCGGCCTACGAACAAGTGCTCAAGGCTTCGCACACTTTCAATCTGCTCGATGCGCGTCGAGCCATCTCCGTGACCGAGCGACAGCGATTCATCCTTCGCGTGCGTACGCTCGCGCGCGGCGTCGCTCAGGCCTATTACGACAGCCGCGAAGCACTGGGATTCCCGATGGTGCGTTCGTCATGAGCACTCGCGATTTTCTTTTCGAACTCGGCACCGAAGAGCTTCCGCCTCTTGCGCTGCCCGAACTCGAGCGCGCCTTAAAAGAAGGCTTGCGCTCGGGTCTGGAGAGCGCAGGCCTCGGCCACGGAGATATCGTCTCGTATGCGGCCCCGCGTCGCCTTGCCGTCCTAGTGCATGTGCTCGTCGACATGCAGCCCGAACAGCAGATCAAGCGGCGGGGACCACCGGTGTCTGCGGCTTTTGATAAAACCGGTGCTCCGACTCGGGCTGCGACCGCATTCGCCGAGACGTGTGGCGTCACACTCGAGCAGCTCGGCCGCGTCACTGAAGGCAAGGGTGAGTTTCTTTTTTTCGAAGGCAGCAAGCCCGGTGCGGCCACCGCAACGCTGTTGCCCGCGATCGTGCAAGCGGCCCTCGATGCGCTGCCGATCCCGAAACGCATGCGCTGGGGCACGAGTGAAGCGGAATTCGTGAGGCCCGTACACTGGGTCGTGATGCGTTTCGGACACGAGACGCTGCCCGTGCGACTGCTCGACACCGAAGCGGGAGCCACTACGCGCGGCCACCGCTTTCACGCACCGCAAGACCTCGCGATCTCCTCGCCCGCAGAATACGCCGACACTCTGCGGTCCAAAGGTTTCGTTCTGGCGAGTTTCGCCGAGCGACGTGAGCGCATTCGCGATCAAGTTCTTGCCTGCGCAAAAAATCTGGGCGGTAAAGCCGTACTGGATGACGCATTGCTTGACGAAGTGACGGCTCTCGTCGAGTGGCCCGTAGCGATCGAAGGTCGCTTCGACGAACGCTTCCTCACTTTACCCCGCGAAGTACTCATCTCGACGCTGCAAGAGCATCAACGCTATTTCGCCGTCGAGACTACGAAGGGCGAGTTGACGAACCATTTCATCACCGTGAGCAACATCGAGAGCCGTGACCCGTCGCGTGTGAGGGCGGGCAATGAGCGCGTGGTCAGACCGCGACTCGCTGATGCGGCGTTCTTTCACGAACAAGACCGCCGCAATCCTTTGCACGCCTGGCGCCAAGGCCTCGATAGCGTCACCTTTCAGGCCAAGCTCGGCTCCATTGGCGACAAGCTGCGGCGAGTGGTCGCACTGACTCAGCAGATCGCTCCGCTCGTCGGTGCCGATGTAGCGCTCGCGGCGCGCGCAGCAGAGTTGTCGAAATGCGATTTGCTCTCCGCCATGGTCGGTGAGTTCCCGGAATTACAGGGCGTGATGGGTGCGTATTACGCTGCGGCAGATGGTGAGGATTCACGCGTTGCAGCAGCAATCCGCGATCATTATCTACCTCGCGGTGCAGGCGATGCTTTGCCTGCCGATCCCATCGGCGTTGCCGTCGCCCTAGCCGATAAGCTCGATACTCTCGCCGGAATTTTCGGCATCGGACAAAAACCAAGCGGAACGAAAGATCCGTTTGCTCTACGTCGCGCAGCGATCGGCGTGTTACGCATCGTTCTCGAACGCCAAATCGACCTCGATCTCGGCGAGCTCGTCGGAAAGGCGGTTTCCGCACAGCCGGTGACGACCAAAGACACCTCGGGCGAAGTGCTGGCGTATCTTCAGGAGCGCATGCGTTCTCACTATATCGAGACCGGGTATCCCGCTGAGTCTTTCGAGGCCGTGCTCGCCACGGGAACGACGCGTGCGCTCGACTTCGACCAGCGCATGCAAGCGCTCGCCAAGTTCCGCGAGCGACCGGAGGCAGAAAGTCTGGCGGCCGCGAACAAACGTATCGCCAATATCCTTCGTAAATCCTCTGCAGGGGAAGTGGCGCCGAACATCGAGGTCTCGATGCTGAACGTAGAGGCCGAGAAACTCCTTCATGGCGCTTTGGAGGCTGTGTCAGCGGCGGTGACTGCCGACATTGCCGCTCGTCGCTATGACGAGGCGCTCGCTAAGCTCGCCAGTCTGCGTCCTTCGATCGATGCATTCTTCAATGACGTCATGGTGAATGATCCGAATGCCGCGCTGCGCGCCAATCGTCTCGCGCTGGTATCGCGCGTCAGGAATCTGTTCGCTGGCGTCGCCGACTTCTCGAAACTCCCCGGCTGAGGCGGTCCCGTGCAGGCGCTGGGCTCCCTCGTCTTCACCGCCTTCCTGTTTCTCTGGACGATCGGCTACGCGGCATTCTTCGTGCTCGTCGGTGGCTTCATGTCCCATCGTCGACGCTTCGCATTGATCGAGTGGTACGCCGAGCGAATCTTTGACGTGCTGCGAGTCACCTGCAAACTCG
>JAFMKA010000112.1 GCA_017853175.1 Steroidobacteraceae bacterium
TCGTGACGAGCCTCGATGAACACTTCGAACGCGCGATCTCCGATCGTCGCCTCATGCCCATGCTGTAGGGCGAGCCGTCGTAACGCCTCGGTACGCAGCCAAGTCATGTCGTGCGCACGATCGGGGTGATCGACCGCCAGAGCGCGGCGCGCCTCGAGTAGGTCATCAGGGCCAATCCGGGCGGCAAGCGCGGGGTGCTCGGCCTCGAGAAAGGCTCGCATACGCGCCTCTGCCCGTTGCAACACGGGCTGCACGGCCCAGAACGTGTCGTCGAGATCGAAGCAGATGACAAGAGGGAGGTCAGGCATTCGGAGTCGGCGTGGCCGCTCGTCTACAATGGGGCAACGCTTTTTACAGGCCCCTGATGCGGAGCACAACCATGAAGTCCCCGAACCTTGCCTCGATCGTCGCCCTCACGATGGCGCTCGCCTTCGGCGCAGACCACAGCCTCGCCGCACCATTTACGGCGAAGGATCTCAACATGCTCGCTCGAGTCGCCGATCCTCAGGTGTCGCCCGATGGGCGCTACGTCGCGTATACGCTACGAGAGACCGACCTTGAAGCCAACCGCGGTCGCACCGATGTCTGGCTCGCGGAACTCTCGGGCACCGGTCTCGCAAAGGCGCGTCGTCTCACTCAACATCCTGCTTCGGAAAGCAGCGCGCGTTGGGCTCCGGATGGATCGGGTCTATTTTTCCTGTCGAGCCGAAGTGGCTCTTCGCAGGTCTGGCATATCAACCTTGGCGGCGGAGAAGCGCAGCAAGTCACCAATCTGCCGCTCGACGTCGGCTCGTTCGAAGTATCGCCCAAAGGTGATCGCCTTGCCGTCTCCATGGAAGTGTATCCCGACTGCACCGACCTCAAGTGCACGACAGATCGTCAGGCCGCTCAATCAAAGAAAAAAGCCAGCGCTCGGGTTTATGACCAATTGTTCGTGCGCCACTGGGACACTTGGAAAGACGGTACGCAATCGACCCTCTTCACCGTTACGCTCAGCGCCGATCTGAAGGCAGGCGCTCCGGTCAACGTCTCCGGCAAAGTACCGGGCGATGTGCCCTCGAAGCCCTTCGGCGGGGATGAAGACTATGCGTTCAGCCTCGACGGCTCGCGAGTCGTGTTCAGCGCGAGGCTCGCCGATCGGACCGAATCTTGGTCGACCAACTTCGATCTATATGACGTACCCGCCGACGGCTCCGCTGAGCCCCGTAATCTCACGGCCGATAATCCGGCCTGGGATGCCCAACCGGTATTCTTAGCCAACGGCGATCTTGCGTGGCTTGCGATGGCCCGCCCCGGTTTCGAGGCCGATCGCTTCGTCATCAAGATTCGTAGCGCCAAAAGCGGACAAGTGCGCACCCTCACCCAGGATTGGGATCGTTCGGTCGGCACCTTGCTCGCCAACCACACAAGAACTGCGCTGCTCGCCGTGGCTGACGATATTGGTCAGACGGCGCTCTTCGAAGTGAACCCGTTAGACGGGCGTCGCACCTCGCTCGTCGATAAAGGCCAAGTTCAGGGCGTATCTGCCGGTCCAAACGGTGTCGTGATCGCTTGGGCTGCGCTCGATTCGCCGCCTGACCTCTACGTCGCTCGCCCGCGTAGCGCCCTGCAGCGCGTGACTGCGGTCAATGCCGCCATGCTCGCCGACAAAGAATTCGGTGCCTTCGAGCAGTTCTCGTTCACCGGAGCGAAGAACGAGAAAGTCTACGGCTATGTCATGAGACCTCAGGGCTGGAAGCCCGGTCAAAAATATCCGATCGCCTTCATCGTTCACGGCGGACCACAAGTGAGCTTCGCTAACCAGTGGTCTTGGCGTTGGAACGCCCAGGTCTACGCAGGTGCAGGCTACGGTGTCGTATTCATCGACTTCCACGGCTCGCCAGGCTATGGCCAAGCGTTCACCGACTCGATCAGTCAGGACTGGGGTGGCAAGCCGCTCGTCGACTTGCAGAAAGGTCTCGATGCGGCGCTCGGCCGTTACGACTGGCTCGATGGCTCGCGGGCCTGTTCTCTCGGCGCCTCGTATGGGGGGTTCATGCAGAACTGGATCGCCGGTAATTGGTCAGATCGATTCAAGTGCATCGTCAATCACGCCGGAATCTTTGACCAGCGCACGATGTACTACACCACCGAGGAGCTCTGGTTCACCGAGTGGGAAAACGGCGGTCCATATTACGTGACGCCGAAAATTCACGAGAAGTTCAACCCGGCCGATTACGTCACGAAATGGAAAACGCCGATGCTCGTCACGCACGGCGCGCTCGACTACCGCGTGCCCTACTCACAGGGTCTCGCTACGTTTACGGCCCTGCAGCGCCAGGGCATCGAGAGTCGTCTCGTATTCTTCCCTGATGAGAATCACTGGATCTTGAAGCCGGCTAACAACATTCAGTGGCACGACGAAGTGCTCGGCTGGCTCGATCGTCACCTGAAGAAATAGCGACCGATACTCACGACAGCGCGGGCGGGTTAACGGATGTCAGCCGTACCCCGCCCGCCACTCCGCCTTGTAAGCGATACCGAGCGTGATGAGACGATTGAGTAGATCCTGATAGCCAATTCCTGCGGTAAGCGCCGACTGAGCAAAGTCCTCGCCTTCGCCGATATTCGGATTGGCGTTTGCCTCGAGCACGAACACCTCGCCGTTGTCGCGCACGCGAAAATCCATGCGTGCGTAGCCCGAGAGCCCGAGGGCACGATAGATACGTCGAGACAGACGGTCGAGCGACGCTTCAACGGCAGGCGGCAGATCGGTGGCAGACCGCCAATCGATGCCGTACTTCTCTTGGTATTTTCGATCCCACTTCACCTTGCGCGTGGCGATCGTCGCCTGATTCCCGGGCATCGACCCGAAGTGCAGCTCTCGCACCGGTAATCGCGTGAGACGCTCGTTACCGAGCACGCCTACGTAGACTTCGCGCCCGGCGATGTACTCCTCGACGAGCGCATCAGTGCCCACCTGATCGTGAATGAATGCGACACGCTCTTTCAGATGTGCTGCATCGTCGACGACCGAGGCCTGTGCGATACCGAGCGACGCATCTTCTGTCGCCGATTTGACGAATAGCGGATAGCGCATCTTGTTGGGCGGACGAAACTTGATCCCCTTGCGTAGCAACGCAAACTGCGGTGTCGGAATACGGTGATAGGACAGCAACTGCTTAGTGAGCGGCTTATCACGCGAGAGCAGCAAACCTCGCGGATTACAGCCCGTATAGGGCTGTTGCATCAACTCTAGGAAGGCGACGACATGCTGGTCGTAGGTGACGATCCCGTTGAACTCTTCGAGCAGGTTGAAAACGATATCCGGTTTCCAATCGGCAATCGCCGCACGAAGCTCCGTGAGGCTATCGAGAACGCCCAACACCCGGACCTCGTGCCCCGACTCACGAAGCGTCCGAATGACGTCGTACTCCGTACGCCACTCCGACATCTGATCTTCGG
>JAFMKA010000113.1 GCA_017853175.1 Steroidobacteraceae bacterium
GGCATCATCGCCTTCAACCGCCCGGTCGACGCGAAGATGGCCAAAGCGATCCTCGATCGACAATTCGTGGAGGTGCTCGCTGCACCGCGCGTACTCGCCGAGGCGCAGGCGGTGCTGGCTACCAAACCGAACGTTCGCGTACTCGAACTCGGTGACCTGCCTTCCGATCATGGCGCCGAACTCGACTATCGCAGCGTCTCAGGAGGTCTACTCGTTCAAACCCGCGATCTCGGCATGGTGACGCGCGATCAGCTGCGCGTCGTGAGCCAGCGCAAGCCGAGCGATTCAGAGCTCGACGATCTGCTCTTCGCTTGGCAGGTCTGCAAGTTCGTGAAATCCAACGCCATCGTCTATGCGCGTGAACGCTCGACGGTCGGCATCGGCGCCGGGCAAATGAGTCGCGTGTATTCGAGCCGTGTTGCGGCAATGAAAGCGGCCGACGAAAAATTGGAGGTGCGCGGATCCGTGATGGCGTCCGATGCCTTCTTCCCCTTCCGCGACGGGCTCGATGTCGCAGCCGCCTACGGAATCGCCGCTGTCATTCAGCCGGGCGGCAGCATGCGCGATGCCGAAGTCATCGCCGCGGCGGACGAGCACGGTATGGCGATGGTCTTCACGGGCATGCGCCACTTCAGACACTGATCAACCCTACCCATGATCAAAGTTCTCATCGTAGGCAGTGGCGGGCGTGAACACGCGCTCGCCTGGAAATGCGCACAGTCGAGTCGGGTCGCTGAGGTGATCGTCGCGCCAGGCAATGCCGGCACGGCGATCGAGTCCAAGGTCCGAAACGTTGCGATCAACGCCGAGGATATCGCCGGACTCGTGGCCCTCGCCCAGAAAGAAAAAATAGATCTCACCATCATCGGGCCCGAAGCACCGCTCGTGCTCGGCGTCGTCGATGCGTTCGAAGCCGCGGGGTTGCGCTGTTTCGGTCCGCGCAAAGCGCCCTCGCAGCTCGAAGGATCCAAAGCCTTCACCAAAGAATTTCTGCGTCGCCATGGCATTCCGACCGCCGCGTACGCCACGTTCACCCGCGACACGTTCGATCCCGAGTGGGTTCGCCGACAACGCACGCCCGTCGTAGTCAAGGCGAGCGGTCTCGCCGCCGGCAAGGGTGTCGTGATCGTCGATAGTGCCGAGGACGCCATCGCCACGGCCCGTTCGATGTTCGACGGTCAGTTCGGCGGGGCGGGAACTGAAGTCGTCATCGAAGAATTTTTGCCGGGCGAAGAGGCGAGCTTCATCGTGATGGCCGATGGCGAACACGTTCTGCCGTTCGCCACGTCACAAGATCATAAGCGCGTAGGCGATGGCGACACCGGCCCCAACACGGGGGGCATGGGCGCCTATTCACCCGCGCCCGTCGTCACGCCCTCGATGCACGAGCGCATCATGCGTGAGGTGATTCACCCCACCATCCGCGGACTCGCTGCCGACGGCATGCCGTACACCGGCTTTCTTTACGCCGGCATCATGATCGCGCCAGATGGCACGCCGAACGTACTCGAGTTCAATTGCCGATTTGGTGATCCCGAAACTCAACCCATCATGTCGCGGCTACGATCCGATCTCACCCTACTCTGCGACGCGGCACTCGATGGCCGACTCGACGAGGTCGCCATGGACTGGGACCCGCGTGCCGCACTCGGTGTCGTGCTCGCAGCCGGGGGATATCCCGATGCGATCCGCAAGGGCGATCCGATACTCGGGCTCGAAGACGCTGCGTCATTACCCGGCAAGGTCTTCCATGCCGGCACGGCGACGCAAGGCGGAAAAATCGTCACGAGCGGCGGCCGAGTGCTTTGTGCCGTCGGTCTCGGCGACACGGTGAGCGACGCTCAACGTGCGGCGTACGCCCTCGCAGCGAAGATCCGCTTCGAGGGCATGCAATACCGCCGCGACATCGGCCATCGCGCCATCGCGCGCGAGGCCGGTCGCTGACGGAACCTCAGCGCTTCATCGCTTCGAAGAAGTCCGAGTTCGTCTTCGTATCCTTCATCTTGTCGAGCAGGAACTCGATCGCTGCGAGTTCGTCCATCGGATGCAGGAGCTTGCGCAGAATCCAGATCTTCGCCAGCTCGCCCGCATCGGTGATGAGGTCTTCCTTGCGGGTGCCCGAGCGATTGATGTTGATCGCCGGGAACACTCGCTTTTCGGCGATGCGACGATCGAGATGGATTTCGCTATTGCCCGTGCCCTTGAACTCTTCGTAGATGACATCGTCCATCTTCGAACCCGTATCGATGAGGGCGGTGGCCAAAATCGTGAGCGAGCCACCCTCTTCGATGTTGCGGGCTGCACCGAAGAATCGCTTCGGACGCTGCAGCGCATTGGCATCGACGCCACCCGTGAGCACCTTGCCCGAGCTCGGCACCACGGTGTTGTAGGCACGTGCGAGACGAGTGATCGAATCGAGCAGGATCACGACGTCTTTCTTGTGCTCGACGAGACGCTTCGCCTTCTCGATGACCATCTCGGCCACCTGAACGTGACGCGCGGCTGGCTCGTCGAAGGTTGAAGAAACCACCTCGCCCTTCACCGTGCGCTGCATCTCGGTGACCTCTTCCGGGCGCTCGTCGATGAGCAGCACGATGAGATACACCTCAGGATGATTGGCCGTGATCGCAGTTGCGATGTTCTGCAGCAGCATCGTCTTGCCGGCCTTCGGCGGCGACACGATGAGGCCACGCTGACCCTTGCCGATCGGCGCACACAGATCGATGGCGCGAGCGGTGAGATCTTCGGTCGAGCCGTTGCCGCGCTCGAGCTTCAGACGCTTGGTCGGATGCAGCGGCGTCAGATTCTCGAAGAGCACCTTGTTCCGAGCATTCTCGGGCGAGTCGAAGTTGATTTCGCCCACCTTGAGCAGCGCGAAATAACGCTCGCCATCTTTCGGAGGACGAATCAAACCCGAGATCGTGTCACCGGTTCGCAGATTGAATCGACGGATCTGGGCGGGGCTGATGTAGATGTCATCGGGCCCGGCGAGATACGACCCGTCGGCCGAGCGCAGGAAGCCGAAGCCGTCCTGCAGAATCTCTAGCACGCCGTCGCCGTAGATATCTTCGCCTTTGCGCGCATGCGCCTTCAGCAGACTGAAGATGATGTCCTGCTTTCGCGAACGGGCCATGCCCTCGACACCGAGCGCACTCGCCATTTCGACCAGCTTGGCGATGGGCATCGCCTTGAGCGTGGTCAGGTTCATCGAATTGCGCGAGGCCGCGAGCTCCGCGCGGCTGATGATTTCAGCGTCCTCACCCGACTCGATGAAGGGCGCGTGATCCATCGGCATATCGTCGTGGATCGGACCGCCGACGTTGCCGTTGCGCATGCCACCACCGCGATTGGGGTCGCGATGACCGCCGTGACGGGGTCCTTTCCCTTGACGTCGCGACCCGCCTTGGCCGCCTAGGTATCCGCCCCTCACAGGTGGCT
>JAFMKA010000114.1 GCA_017853175.1 Steroidobacteraceae bacterium
TGGCCACGTGGGCGAGGGCGTTGACGAAGCTCATCGTCCGATAGAAATCTTTGAACGACCATTCACGCTGGAGTTCACGACCGTCGGGCGACAGCCGCCATTCCGGTGTCAGCTGCCCGAGCAGGCGCTCGCAGTCGGCGCGGGAGAGTGGAGGCACGCCACCCTCGCAGGGCAGACATTTCTTTTCGGTGAGTGAATCGCTCATGGTCGCTCCTCAGTTCTGCGATGCAGAGGCGGTCTCGCGACGCGGGTACTTGCGCGCGACGTAAGCCTCGACGAGTTGCTGGAATTCTTCGGCGATGTGATCGCCCTTCAGGGTCACGGTCTTCTCGCCATCTTCGTAGACGGGTGCTACGGGCCGCTCGCCGGTGCCGGGCAGGCTGATGCCGATGTTCGCATGCTTGCTCTCGCCCGGTCCGTTGACGACACAGCCCATCACGGCGACGTTCATCATCTCTACGCCCTCGTAGCTCTTGCGCCACTCCGGCATACGATGACGGATATGTGACTGGATCGATTTGGCGAGCTCTTGGAAGTAGGTGCTCGTCGTACGACCGCAACCCGGACAGGCGATGACCATCGGCACGAAGGAGCGCAGGCCCATGGTTTGCAGAATCTCTTGAGCGACGATGACTTCTTGCGTGCGATCGCCGTTGGGCTCGGGCGTCAATGACACGCGGATGGTGTCACCGATTCCTCGTTGAAGCAGTACGCCGATACCGGCCGTCGAGGCGACGATACCCTTGCTACCCATGCCGGCCTCCGTGAGGCCCACGTGCAGCGGATAGTCGCAACGCGAGGCGAGATCGGAGTAAATGGCGATGAGATCTTGCACGCCGCTCACCTTGGCCGACAGCACGATCGCGTCGTGGGGTTGTCCGAGCTCTTCGGCGCGTCGAGCGCTTTGCAGGCAAGACTCGACCACGGCCGATCGCATCACCTCGTTTGCGGTGCGTGGGTTTGGCAGCGAGTTGTTCTCGTCCATCATGCGCGTGAGCAGTTCGGAGTCGAGGCTGCCCCAGTTGACGCCGATGCGGATCGGCTTCTTGTACTGACAGGCCACTTCGATCATTTCTGCGAATTGCGGGTCACGCTTGCTGCCGCGACCGACGTTGCCCGGATTGATTCGGTACTTCGCTAGCGCCTCGGCGCAGGCCGGGTGCGCCTTCAGCAGCTTGTGTCCATTGAAGTGAAAATCGCCGATCAGTGGCACCTTGACGCTTTCGCGATCGAGACGTTCACGGATATGTGGGACGGCGGCTGCCGCCTCCTCGGTATTCACGGTCACCCGAACGAGTTCCGAGCCCGCGCGAGCGAGCGATCGTACTTGCGCGACGGTGGACTCCACGTCCGCCGTGTCGGTGTTGGTCATCGATTGCACCACGATGGGCGCACCGCCGCCGACTTTGACGCCACCGACGACAGCGGCAACGCTTTGCCTGCGCGTGATCATCGTGAGCCGTCCTTGGCCTTTTCTTTGGCGATCCAGGTGCGAACGTGTGCCTCCATCAGATCGAGTGGAACGGCGCCCGTTTCGAGCACGGTGTCGTGGAAGGCGCGAACGTTGAAGCGAGGCCCGAGAGCGCTCTCCGCCTCGCGTCGCAGGTTCTGGATGCGCAGTTGGCCGATCTTGTAGGCGAGGGCTTGGCCCGGCCACGAGATGTACCGGTCGATTTCATTGACGATATCCGCTTCGGTTTTCGCCGCGTTGTCGAGGAAGAACGCGATAGCCTGCTCGCGGGACCATCCCTTGGCGTGCATACCGGTGTCGACGACGAGCCGTACGGCGCGCCACATGTCGTAGGTGAGCTGACCAAACTTGGAGTAGGGGTCTTGGTATAGGCCGAGTTCCTCGCCGAGACTCTCCGAGTAGAGCGCCCAACCCTCGACATACGCCGTGTAGCCCGCGTTACGCCTGAAGTCGGGCATGGCCGATTGCTCCATGGCGAGTGCGATCTGCAGATGGTGGCCCGGTACGGCCTCGTGAATCGACAGCACTTCCATTTCGTACTTGGGGCGCACCTCGGGTCGATAAAGATTCACGTAATAAAAGCCGGGACGCGTGCCGTCGGCGGCGGGGCCCTGGTAGTAGGCGGTCGTCGTGTTCGGTGCACTCGTCATCGGGATCGGCCGCAAGCCGTAAGGCGTACGCGGCAGTTTGCCGAAGACACGGACGAGATTCGGGTCGATGCGTTTGGCGACAGCCAGGTAACCCTCGAACAGCTCTTGCGACGACTTGTAATAAAACTGAGGGTCAGTGCGCAGGAAAGTGAAGAACTCCTGCAGCGAACCCTTGAAGCCCACCTTTTCTTTGATGGCCATCATTTCGGAGCGGATACGACGGACTTCGGCGAGCCCGATCTCGTGGATCTCGTCCGCGCTCAGAGCGCCGAGCGTCGTGTGATACGCAATTCGCTCCTGATAATAGTCGCGACCCTGCGGCGTATCGGAGATGCCTACCGTCGCGCGCGTTGCCGGCAGATACGTCTCGTTGAAGGTTTTGGTGAAGCGCGCATACGCAGGCAACACCACTCGCTCGATTGCGCTGCGCCCTGCCGCAGCGAGGCGCGTTCGGGTCGCGGCATCGAACTCTTCTGGAAAACGTGTGAACGGCGAGAAGAACGGGCTTTGCTCAGGGTTTTTGACGTTCTGTAACGCGAGCTGCGACGGGATGCGTTGCATGATGACGCGGGGCTGGGTACGCCCCTCGCGTGCGGCCTGCTCGAGCAGCGCGATGTGCTGATCGATCAGCGTGCCCACTCGCTCGAGGCGAGTGATCCAGTCTTGATAATCTTTGACCGTTCGAAACTGCAGTAGCTCGGTGACCTCGTGCAGGGTCTGGATACCTCCCTGATGGTTGATCGAGTAGAGATACGGTTTGAAGGGCCAGCTCGCGAGGCGTTGGGTGTACTCGCGCTCGAAGAGGTCGTAGTCAAGCTGGGCTGCAGGCGAGAGCGAGGCTCTCGGAATGGCGCGCAGGGCCTCGAGGGTGGCCCGGTCATGCCGATGGCGTTGCTCGATCGCCAACGCGGACATGTCGGTCCATCGATCGTTGTACCGGTTGTCCCCCAGGTAATTCGCCGTCAGCGGATCGGCCTCGAGCTCTTTCTGCCAGGTGGCATCGAAGAGGGCTCGAAGTTCGGTGTCCGGGGTCGGCGGGGCTGCCGCAAACGCGGGAACCAGCGCCGAAAACATCAGGGCAATGACCAGCGCGAAGGTGGAGGGACGACTCTGCATGGACGGGTCTCCGGGTAACCTTGAGTTGACAGTCTACGACGGTCGATTTTTCCGCGCCCGGGGGCGCAGCCGCTGCTATTATCGCCTCGTTCGCGTAATCCGACCTCGCCGGAGAGACCCCCGATAGACCGAGGGGCGCCGAAGGCGCAAGTTTCCGCCCGGAAACGCTCAGGCAAAAGAACGGCAG
>JAFMKA010000032.1 GCA_017853175.1 Steroidobacteraceae bacterium
TGGCCTGCTGCAACTGCGGCGTCATGGTCAGCGACTGACCGAGCTTGAGTTGCAGAGACTGCTTGAGCATCGACGTGCCTGCTTATGCGCAGCGGCGCTGCCGGCGCCGCGAGAGCAATCCTAAAGACTGAACGACTCGCCTAAGTACACCTCACGCACGCGGGGATTGGCAAGAATTTCCGCAGCCGAACCGGAGGCGATCACCGTTCCGTCACCGATGATGTACGAGCGAGCACAGACGCCGAGCGTTTCGCGGACGTTATGGTCGGTGATGAGAATACCGATTCCGCGTGCCGCAAGTTCACGGATGATGCGCTGGATATCGGCCACCGACAACGGGTCGACCCCGGCGAAGGGCTCATCGAGCAGCAGGAATTTCGGATTCGCGGCGAGGGCTCGGGCGATTTCGACGCGCCGTCGCTCGCCACCCGAGAGCGACATGCCGAGAGAGCGTCGAACATGATCGATGCGCAAGTCGGCGAGGATCTGTTCGCAGCGCGCGTTGCGTTGCTCGGTATCGAGATCCGCGCGGGTTTCGAGGATGGCGCGAACGTTGTCCTCCACCGACAGGCGGCGAAACACCGAGGCCTCCTGCGGCAGATAGCCGATACCCGCTTTGGCGCGCAGATGAATCGCCGAATGAGTGAGGTCCTGGTCGTCGAGTTCGATCCGCCCGGCATCTGCCGGTACGAGGCCCACGATCATATAAAACGCCGTCGTTTTTCCTGCGCCGTTGGGGCCGAGCAGTCCGACGACCTCGCCGGCGTTCACCTCGAGTGACAGGTCTCTGACGATGAGGCGCTTGCCGTAAGACTTGGCCAGATGTGAGGCGCGGAGCCGGCTCATGGTGTGCTCCGCGGTCGGATGATGATTCGAACGCGCTCTTCGCTACCGGCCGGCTTGCCGGCTTGAACCCGTTGTTCGCGTACGTTGTACACCAGTTGATCGCCGCGAATTTCGCTGCGCCCATTGTCGCTGAGCCAAGCCTCTTCGCGCAGCGTCACGGTCGAGGCGGTCATGTCGTAGAGAATGCTGCCCGCTCGGCCGCGGGCGCGACCGCCATCCTTCAACTGCTGCGAAAACTCTGCGGGCTTACCGCGGATGCTCGCGCTCACGATACGATTTTTTTCGAAAGTGACGGCGGCTTCGTCGGAGGTGAGCGTGCCACCATCGACATCGATGCGGACCGCCCCGCTTAAGGTCCAGGTCGAATCATCGAAATCGAGACCCGTCGATCGGGCGCGTTGCGCGACCACGCGTACCTTGCCCTGCGTGATGATGATGTCTCGAAAGAGCAGGGCATTGGCGCGATAGTCGACTTCTGATGAGGCCGCATCGAGCGTGATGTCGCCGCTTTGCGCGGACGACTGCTCCTCACGGGCGACGGACCCCGGCGAGCCGAACGACAGCATGCCGATCGTGAGAATGGATGCGATGACGTGTAGCGGGTACGAGGCGTGAGTGCGAAACATGAATCAGCGCGCGAAGCGTCCTTGAACGTCGGATTTGAGTTGTACCTGACGAGTACGCAGGTTGGCGTCGAGACCGGTCGCGGAGAGTTCGTGCCCTTCCATGGTCAGTCGGACCTCTCCGCTCGTTCGGACGCGAGCGGCATCGAGATCGTATTGCAAGGCATTCGTCTGCAGTCGCAGCGGAGCGAGGGTCTCGGAGGCCCCGCCTTCGAGTGCTACGCCGCCCTCGAGATCGATGCGCCGAGAGTCGCGCGAGAGCGTGCCCCGTGACGACACGACTCGCCACGAAATCGCTTCGCCTGTACGAGTTTCGAGGCGCAGGTCTTCGATGCGGGTTTCGAGCGATACCGGGTTTTGCTCAATGCGTGCGGCATGCAGGCGATAGCGCGGTTGACCGTCGAGGTCCGTTTGAATGATTTCGGTATCGGTGGCCGAGTAACCCGGATCGCGCAAGTTGTCGGCCGATCGATTGGTGTCTCGGGTGTCCGGTCCGCAGCCGCTGAGCGACATCAGGGCGAGCGCGCAGCTGCCGAGAGCGAACACGTTGGG
The DNA here is from genome assembly GCA_017853175.1 of Steroidobacteraceae bacterium. Lineage (GTDB taxonomy): Bacteria > Pseudomonadota > Gammaproteobacteria > Steroidobacterales > Steroidobacteraceae > UBA964. The sequence continues at coordinate 2,022 of JAFMKA010000032.1, forward strand.
TGATGCCCGATGCACGCCTGAGCGTCCGTTCACATCACGCCGCTGCGCAGCAGATCGTGGACGTTGAGTGCACCGACGAGTACACCGTCGTCGTTCACCACCGGAAGAGACGTGATGCGATGCGTCTCCATCACGTGCACGGCCTCGGCCGCGAGCTCTCGCTCGCTGATGCTTTTGCAGGGCGTGGTCATGACATCTCGCATGCGAGCGCCGTGCACGTCGATTCGACGATCGAGTGAACGTCGCAGATCGCCGTCGGTGTACACACCCACGACGCGCCCTGCGTCATCCACGACTGCGGTCATTCCGAGACCCTTGCGTGACATTTCGAGTAGACCATCGGCCATGCTGGTGTCGGGACCTACTCTTGGGACGGCATCACCGCTACGCATGACATCGCTTACGCGAAGCAGCAGGCGTCGACCGAGCGAACCGCCCGGATGCGAACGCGCGAAATCTTCGGCGGTGAACCCGCGTGACTCGAGCAAAGCGACCGCGAGCGCATCGCCCATGGCGAGTGTCGCCGTGGTGCTGGCGGTGGGCGCGAGGTTGAGTGGGCAGGCCTCTTCGGCCACGCCGACATCGAGATGGGCGCGCGCTTCTCGAGCGAGCGTGGAATCGGCATGACCCGTGAGTGCGATGAGCGGCACACCGAGCCGCGCGATCGGCGCGAGTAGGGCCAGAATTTCCGGGGTTTCTCCCGAGTTGGAGAGCGCGAGCACTACGTCGTCTCGCGTGATCATGCCGAGATCGCCATGGCTCGCTTCGGCGGGATGCATAAAAAAGGCAGGGGTTCCGGTGCTCGCGAGCGTCGCGGCGATTTTGCTCGCGATATGCCCTGATTTCCCCATCCCCGTGACGACCACGCGGCCCGTGCAATCGAGACAGATTTGGCAGGCCGTGGCGAAGGTCGGTCCGAGACGAGACTCGAGGGCGGCAACGCCCCGGGCCTCGGTCGCGAGGGCGCGACGACCCGCGGCGATCAGCCTCTCGGCGGCGCCGGGGGCGGCGGTCCGTTGCGCAGGTTTATTCATGAGGTGGCATCATACCGTTCCATGCACCCGGAAAAAGTAGCCGAACTCATCCGCGCGGGTCTCCCCGACGCCGAAGTCCTGGTCCGCTCCGACGATCAGACCCATTTCGAAGCCAGAGTGGTCTCGGCCGCGTTCGAGGGTCGCCGCAGCATCGCACGCCACCAAATGATCTACCGCACCCTCGGAGAGCTCGTGGGTCGTGAAATCCACGCGTTATCGATCGAGGCGCTCACGCCAGCCGAAGCGGGCGTCGGCCCCCGCAGCTAAGCCTCGCCACCTCACGACACCGAAAACATGGACAAACTTCAAATAGAAGGCGGCACCCCGCTCGAGGGTGAGGTCAGGATTTCCGGCGCCAAGAATGCGGCCTTGCCCATTCTGGCTGGCACCTTGCTCGCCTCTGAACCGGTCGCCGTCGGCAACGTGCCGCACCTGCAAGACGTCACCACCATGATCGAGTTGCTCGGTCGGATGGGCGTCACGGTCACGGTCGATGAGCGTATGAACGTCGAGGTCGACGCCTCGTCCCTCGAGAAACCGTTCGCACCGTATGAACTCGTGAAGACCATGCGCGCCTCGATTCTCGTGCTCGGCCCGCTACTCGCGCGTTTCGGTCAGGCCGACGTGTCGCTCCCCGGTGGCTGCGCGATCGGCGCTCGACCGGTCAATATTCACGTCGCCGGCTTGCAAGCGATGGGTGCCGAAGTGTCGATCGAGAACGGCTACATTCGCGCGCGTGCGAAGCGTCTGCGCGGTGCGCGTCTCGTGCTCGATACCGTCACCGTGACCGGCACCGAAAATCTCATGATGGCCGCAGTCCTCGCTGAGGGTCAGACGGTACTCGAGAATGCCGCGCGCGAGCCTGAGGTCGTCGATCTCGCCGATTTTCTCAACACACTCGGTGCGCGCATCCGCGGCGCCGGCACGGACAAGATCATCATCGACGGTGTCGAGCGTTTGCACGGAGGCGAGTTTCGCGTCGTGGCCGATCGCATCGAAACCGGCACTTATCTCGTCGCTGGTGCGATCACTCGTGGTCACGTGCACGTGAAGCACACGCGTCCGGAGCATCTCGATGCCGTGCTCGCCAAGTTGCAAGAGGCGGGCGCCTCACTCGAGGTGGGTAGCGACTGGATCGACATCGATATGCGAGGCCGAAGGCCGCGCGCCGTCGACTTGCGGACGGCCCCGTACCCGGCGTTCCCGACCGATATGCAGGCGCAGTTCGCCGCGCTCAACACGGTGGCCGAGGGCGTGGGCACCATCATCGAAACGATTTTTGAAAATCGCTTCATGCACATGCTCGAGATGCGCCGCATGGGTGCCGAGATTCGACTCGAAGGCAACACCGCCATCATCAAGGGCGTGTCGCGATTACAAGCGGCGCCCGTGATGGCCACCGACCTGCGCGCGTCGGCTTCGCTCGTTCTAGCGGGGCTCGTCGCCGAGGGGCGCACCGAGATCGATCGCATTTATCACATCGACCGCGGATACGAAGCGATCGAGGAAAAACTCGCAGGCTTGGGCGCGGCGATCAAGCGCGTCCCGGGTTGAAGGCAACGTAATCCTCAGCGAGGCCGCAGCATCTGCGGCGCTTCTTCGACGCGAATCTTCGTTTCGCCGCGCTGGTTGCCGCGCTGCACTTCGACGGACATCGTTTGGCCTGGCGACGTGTCGGCGATGCGCAGTTGAACCTCGCGTGAATCTCGCGGCGCTTTGCCATCAAGTTCGATGATGACGTCACCGGGAAGCAATCCGGCCCGCTGTGCGGGGCTGCCGCCTGCAATTCGCGTGATGCGTACGATGGGTCCGTCGAAGCCTGCGCTTCGTGCGCGCGCTTCGTCGATGGTTTCAGTACCGATTCCGATCCAGCCGCGCAGAACTTTGCCGCGCGTGACGATTTCATTGACGACTCCGCGAACCAGGTTGACCGGGATCGCAAAGCCGATGCCCTCGACTCCGAGGCTCTTGGCAATGATCGCCGTATTGACGCCGATCAGCTCTCCACGAGTGTTCACAAGTGCGCCACCCGAATTTCCGGGATTGATCGGCGCATCGGTTTGAATGAAATTTTCGAACGTGGCGATGCCGAGCTGGTCACGACCCGTTGCGCTCACGATGCCCTGCGTCACGGTTTGCGCGAGGCCGATCGGGTTGCCGATTGCGAGGACCACATCGCCCACGTTCAACGCATCGGAGCGACCGAGGCGGATGCTCGGCAGGTTCGGCAAGTCGATCTTGAGCACGGCGAGATCCGTATCCGGGTCGCGCCCGATGATGTCCGCCTGAGCCGATCGACCGTCGGCCAGTTGCACGCGAATCGCCGCAGCCCGATCGATCACATGATGGTTCGTGACGATCTGACCCGACGGGTCGAGGATCACGCCCGAGCCGAGTGATTGCTCGACCCGACGTCGATAGCGCGGCGCGAATTCGCCGAAGGGGTCATCGAGGAAACTGCGCAGCACGGGTTCGGCGGCCACCCGAGTCACGTACAGATTGACCACGGCCGGCGCGGCGATGCGGACGGCGGCGGCATAACTTGCTGCGGCCGCTTCGCGGCTCGGCGGGGCGGCCACGGGGGGCTCGGGCGCGGTATCGACTGCAGGTGAGGGGCCGAGATCGACACTGGTCGACCGCTCTGCCACCGACTCCTCACGGCCCGACGTCCACTGCGAAATCCATTGCGGATGCCAAATGTAGGCGCTGAGGAGAGCGAGGAAGGCGAGGGCGAGGCCCCCGACGACCGAGCCGCTGACGAAAATCGCTGCCTTTTGCCAACCGCTCATCGCGACTGCTCACCTCGGGCGGCGACGCCCGGACCGGCGCCTCGCGTGTATAATGCCGCGGTTCCACGCATTACGGATAGCGGCCCGCCGTAGCGGCTGGGTTGGGAGAGGCTTGGCATGAGTGACGAGAAGGTGACTGCCGACGACGTCGACGTCAATCGGCGCAAGTTCCTGACAGTGGCGACAGCGGCCACGGGCGCCGTCGGCGTCGGGTTTACGCTGGTCCCGTTCATCTCCTCCTGGAAACCCTCCGAGCGCGCTCGCGCTCTGGGTGCTCCGCTCGAGATCGACATCTCGAAGCTCGAGCCGGGCCAGATGATCACGCAAAGTTGGCGCAAGCAGCCGATCTACGTGGTTCGTCGCACCCCCGAGTCGGTCGCGAAGCTCGGCGGCGTGACCGCCAGCCTCAAAGATCCGAACTCCGAGGCGTCCGATCAACCGGCCTACGCCAAGAACGAAATGCGCTCGTTGAAGCCCGAAATTCTCGTGCTCTACGCCGCTTGCACGCACCTTGGCTGTTTGCCGAAGCAATATTTCACGGTCGCCGACCCGACCATGGGTGCCGATTGGCCGGGTGGCTTTTTCTGCCCCTGCCACGGTTCGCGCTTCGACCTCGCCGGACGCGTATTCAACGGTTCGCCAGCGTCGGCCAACTTGCGCGTTCCGCCGCATAAGTTCGAATCCGATTCCCTGCTCGTCATCGGCGTCGATGCCGTACAAGGAGCTGCCTGATGGCCGCCTCGTCTGATCACGCCGGCAAGACCGGCTTCCGCGCCTGGCTCAACAAGCGCCTCCCGGTCGATGAATTCGTCGACTCCCAGCTCATCGGCTATTTCGCGCCGAAGAACTTCAACATCTGGTACTTCTTCGGGTCGCTCGCGCTACTCGTCTTCGTGATTCAGATTTTGACCGGCATCTTCCTGACGATGCACTACAAGCCGAGCGAAGCGGCAGCGTTCGACTCGGTCGAATACATCATGCGCGAAGTCGAATGGGGCTGGCTCATTCGCTACATGCACTCGACCGGCGCATCGTTCTTCTTCATCGTCGTGTATCTCCACATGTTCCGCGCCATGATCTACGGCTCGTACCGCGCGCCGCGCGAACTGCTGTGGATTCTCGGCATGCTGCTCTACCTCGCACTCATGGCCGAAGCCTTCATGGGCTACGTTCTGCCTTGGGGCAACATGTCGTACTGGGGTGCGCAGGTCATCGTGAATCTCTTCGGCACCATTCCGGTCATCGGGCCGGGGCTCGTCGAGTGGATCCGTGGTGACTACGGCATCGCCGACTCCACGCTCAATCGCTTTTTCGCGTTGCATGTCATCGCAGTGCCGTTCGCCATCGCCTTCCTGGTGTTGATGCACCTCGTGGCGTTGCGTCAGACCGGCTCCAACAACCCGGATGGCATCGAGATCAAGGAAAAACTGGGCGCGAACGGTAAGCCGATCGACGGTATCCCGTTTCATCCTTACTACACCGTCAAAGATATCGTCGGTGTGGGCGTGTTCCTGATCTTCTTCTGCGGCGTGATCTTCTTCGCCCCGACGTTCGGCGGTCTTTTCCTCGAGAAGCCCAACTTCGAACCGGCGAACGAATTGTCGACGCCGCAGCATATTGCGCCGGTGTGGTACTTCACGGCGTTCTACGCGATGTTGCGCGCCGTACCCGATCAGCAGTTGGGTGCGTTGCTGATGCTGCTCGCCATCGTGGTGTTGTTCTTCCTGCCTTGGCTCGATCGCTCGCCGGTCAAGTCGATCCGCTACAAAGGCTGGCTCTCCAAGACCGCGCTCGCGCTCTTCGTAGTCGCCTTCGTGATGTTGAGCTACCTCGGTCTGCAGCCTGCGAACGATCTCTACGTGATACTCGCTCGCGTGTTCACGGCCATCTACTTCGCGTTCTTCCTTCTCATGCCTTGGTACACGCGCATCGAGAAGTGCAAACCTGCTCCTGAGAGGGTCACGTACCATGCGTAAGTCTTTCGTAGCCGCCGCGCTCGGCTTTACCCTCGCGTTCGCCGGTCCCGCCGTGTTTGCTGCGACGGAAGGTCCGCATGCGGCCTGGATGGACTGGGAGCCGGGCAACGACGTCAGCAACATTGCGTCGCTCCAGCGTGGTGCGGCTAACTTCATGGGCTACTGCGCGGGCTGCCACTCGCTCAAGTACAAGCGCTACTCGCGCGTCGCCAAAGACCTCAACATCCCCGAAGAGCAGATGGAAAAACTTCTGCTGCTGCCGGGCGCGAAGAAGGGTGACTACATCCTCTCGCCCATGGCTAAGGTCGATGGCGAGGCGTGGTTCGGCAAGGCGCCGCCCGATCTCTCGCTCATTACGCGCGCCAAGGGCTCCGACTACGTCTATCAATTTTTGAAGACGTTCTACGTCGATCCGAAATCAGCCAACGGCACCAACAACCTCGCGTTGCCCAATACGGCCATGCCGCACGTGTTGTCGGCGTTGCAGGGCGTGCAAGAAGCGAAGTTCAAGGTGGTCGAAACCGTCGTGGATGGTCAGCCGGTCACCGAGTCGCACTGGGAATCCTTCGAACTCGCCTCGCCGGGGCAGTTGTCGCCCGAGGACTACGACGCGTTCGTTCGCGATACCGTCAATTTCCTCGAATACGCGGGCGAGCCGGTCAAAGCCAAGCGCGAGTCGCTCGGCGTGTGGGTCATCCTGTTCCTGCTCGTCTTCACGGCGCTCGCCTACCTGCTCAAGCAGGAATATTGGAAAGACGTGAAGTAAGGCGCGGATCCGGTCGTCGCGGGCCACTTCTCGCGAGGTGCTTCACATGACCGGATCCCGAAAACCCCGTCGCCCGTATCTTCTACGGGCGATGCACCAATGGATGACCGATAGCGGTCTCACGCCTCACCTCATGGTCGATGCGACGGCGCCCGGAGTCGAGGTGCCCGTCGCTCATGTCCGCGAGGGGCGTATCGTGCTCAACGTGAGCTACGACGCGACGCGTCACCTCGATATCGCCGACGAGTGGGTCAGTTTCGAAGCGCGATTCTCGGGTGTGCCACGACTGCTGCGTTTTCCTGCTTCGGCCGTTCAAGGCATCTACGCTCGCGAGACGGGCGAGGGGCTGATGTTCCCGCCGGGCGAAGACGACTCACCACCCGACTTGCCGCCCCAATCGCCCATTGATCCGAAACCCGAGGGGCCTGTCCCGGATCGCGGCGCGCCGCCCACAGCGGCTTCGGGCAGCAAGCGTCCGACGCTCAAGGTCGTGAAGTAAACCTCGCGAGTCAGCCTCGCGAGTCAGCCTCGCGAGTCAGCCTCGCCAGTCAGCGACTCGACTCGAACGCGTGCTTCATCCAGTCGAGGTGCCATGTCGCGGTGGCGCAGTTCGCTGAGTGCCTGCGCGATAGCGCGATCACGTCGAAGCGAACCGGGTAACGTGCGAGATCGCGACGTTGCTGCAGGAGTTGTTGCGCAGCCGCGGTGATTTTTCTTTGCTTGAATCGGTCGACGCTGGCTGCGCCGTCGCCGTGGCTGTCGGATGAGCGCAAACGCACCTCGACAATCAGTAACACACCGCGATGCAAGGCCACGATGTCGAGTTCGCCGCGACGCCGGCGATAGTTTCGGAGTAAGACTTCCGCGCCCGATGCGATCAAGTGCTGCGCGGCGAGTTCCTCGGCTTCGCGACCGAGCGCAAGATGTTTCGGGAGTGTGGTGTCAGCCGCCGCCATCCGGCGGGTCGAGCAATTTGATTTGCCCGTCATCGATGCGCGCAAAACGTAGGCTGCGATGCACGCGCCCCTCCTCGTCGACGAAGAGCGTACCGAGCGCGCCCGTCAACGGTGCGGCGGGCGAAGGTGATCGACCGGCACGCAATGCGGCATGCAGCAGCCAAGCGTCGTGTCCGAGCGCAAATAATCGGCCGCGCGGTGTGGTGTCGCCGAAGGCGTCGGTGGTGGCCGTGCGTAGGGTCGTCACGACAGGTGACTGCGGCGCGATCATCCAGTCGATGTCGGGAAAGATCAGACCCTGAAGCTCGTCACCGGCGCGACCATCGAATGCTTCGGAGGTCGCATAAGCCGGAATATCACCCGCGCCCTGGAATCGAAGTTGCGGCCGCCACTGACGCAGTGTCGCGGCGGTGCCAGGCATGAAAATGAAATCGACATCGGCCCGACGTCGAGGTTGGAACGCGAGTGGCATGTCGAGCACCGACTGCAGTCGGCGATGGCGGGCGGTGCTGGCGTCTAGGCGTAAGAGCGATTGAGCGGCGTTGCCGAGGTCGCGACCCGCAATCGTCTCAGTGCCGAGCAGAGCGCCGCCGCCGGCCTCCAGCTCTTCTCGGAAGGCCTGTAATACCCGAGCGCCCCAATCACCCGACGGAACGAGCGCGATGGCTCGTCGATGACCTTCGGCGAGGGCGCGGCGCGCGACGGCCCGTGCTTCGTCTTCAGGGGAGAGCGCGAACTGCCGGAGGTTGGGTGGTGCGGTTTGACCTGTCGGCAGCGCGTTGAGCGCGATGATCGTCGGGGCACCGCTCGCGTTCGCGTTCGTGGCGACGGCGATGACTTCGTCTCGAGCCAGCGGGCCGATGATCGACACCGCCCCGCCTTGCATCGCGGCGGCGAAGGCCTCGGCGACCGATTGTCTCGCCGTGTCGTAGAACCGCAGCGGCGCTCGCATCGCTTGTGGCTCGGAGAAGTACGCCGCGAGGAGCCCTTCGCGAATCTGCGCACCGAGTGCGCTCTGGCGACCACTCAAGGGCAGCAGCACCGCAACGTGCGTCACCTTCGGCATTGGCGTACCGAGAGGCAGCAGCGCTGACGTCGCTGTCGACGCGTTGGACGCTGCATCGTGGGTAGCCGCGGTCGAAGCTTGTGGCTCGCTGCCTGACGAGGCGACGAGGGGTGCTTGACCAAGCGCGGCGAGCGCCGCTGTGGCGGGATGCGTGGGATATCGCTTACGCCAGGCTGCCGTGATGCCGGTATTCGATTCTTTTGGAGCACGCGCCGCGCGTGCGGCGACGGGGGCTGCTTCGAGCCAGCCACGCGCCGTCGCATCTCGACCGGCTACGCGCGGATCGAGCGAGATGCCTCGATCGACGGCCGCGATGAGCTCACGAAGGAACTCTTGTCGCATGCGCTGGAGCGCTACGGCATCCGCTGCCGCAGTCTCTCGATCGGTTTGACTGCGTATGGCCTGCAGCGGGCGGCGCGTGGCGAGAGCGAGCCGTTGACGCAAGGTGTGGTAATCGTCGATCTGAGCGGCACCGACCGGTGTGCCGACATTGCCGATGAGTTCCCAACCGCGCGTCGCATCACCGCGGACGAGCGCTGCTTCGGCGAGCAGTAGGGTGCGCGCGTCGGATTGACCTGCCTCGAGCGGGGTCACCATGCGCGCGAGGGCCGATTCAGCGGCTGCAGGATCATTGGCGCGTAGCCATTCTTTGGCGGCAGGCAGCAAGGTGTCGTTGATCGCGTTGCCGCGCGCCGAGATCGAGAGTGCTTCGTATTCGCGGGCGGCCGCGGCATGATCGCCGCGCGACGCGAGTGCTACGGCGCGCTCCAGGCTCGCCGGTGGACGAGTAGGGGTGCTGCAACCTGCGATCAACAGGCCGAGCGTCATCAGGGTGAGGGCGGGCAGAGATCGAGTGGCAATCATTCGAAGTGTTCCAGTCGGTGCGGTGGCGGCCTATGACCAGTGAGCCGTTCGGCCAGCGCCGATTGAATACGGGAGCGCAGCCGGGCACGATGCTCGCGCGCACTGCGGCAAGGAGCGAGATTATAGTGGCTGACAAGAGATCGGCGAGCGGGCGTCTCGATGTCGTGGCAACGCCGATCGGCAATCTGGCCGACGTATCGCCCCGGGCGCGTGATGCGTTGGCTGCGGCCGATGTCGTCGCGGCCGAGGACACCCGACGCAGTGGCCAACTGCTCTCGGCTCTCGGGCTGCAAAAGCCCTTGATTTCCCTTCATGCACACAACGAGCGTGAGCGCGGCGAGGCGTTGCTCGCGAGGTTGCTGGCGGGCGAGGTGATCGCTCTCGTGAGTGATGCCGGCACGCCGCTGTTGTCTGACCCGGGTTTCGATCTCGTGCGTCGTGCAGCGGCCGCGGGTGTCGACGTTCGGGCGATCCCAGGGCCCACCGCGATCGCGGCGGCGCTCTCCGTCTCGGGAATCGCGACAGATCGTTTTTGCTTTGAAGGTTTTCTGCCCGCCAAAGCGGCAGAGCGGCGAGCGCGACTGCAAAGCCTGGCGCTCGAGACGCGTACGCTCGTGTTTTTCGAGGCACCCCATCGCATCGAGGAGGTGCTGAACGACTGCGCCGCAGCCTTCGGGGGCACGAGGGAGGCAGCCGTCGCTCGCGAGCTCACGAAGCTTCACGAAAGTGTGTACCGCGGCACGTTGGTCGAGCTCGCGCGTCGAGCCGCCGAAGAAGCGGAATTCAAGCTCGGAGAAATCACGCTCGTGATCGCCGGTGCCACGGTGCCTAAAAGTGGCGAAGAAGCCGACCCGGGCGCCGCACTCGAGCGACGAACGCTCATGGAGCGCAGCTTGCGGGCCGCCTTGCCGCATCTTCAAGCCTCGAAAGCGGCGGCCATCGCGGCCGCGGTGAGTGGCGCGAGCCGCGATGAGGCCTACGCCCGGGCGATCGAGCTCGCGGCCGAACGTCGCTGACTCGACCCCCCGCGGGGGGAGTGTTTTAGCGCCAACGTGCGACAACGCGTTTGTGGTTGAGATCATCGGGGGGTATCGTGGCTCCCGGAGTCGGCCAGACGATCGCTGTATTTCTCACGAGATGCAGAGGAAAGTCCGGGCTCCTTCGGATACGGCGCCAGGTAACACCTGGGGGGCGTGAGCCCACGGAAAGTGCAACAGAAAGATACCGCCGATGCGCGAACTCCCCTCGTGGGAGGGATCGCAGGTAAGGGTGAAATGGTGCGGTAAGAGCGCACCGCGCAGGTGGCAACACCTGTGGCACGGCAAACCCCGCCGGGAGCAAGGCCAAATAGGGAAGTCGCAGGGAAACCTGCAGCGCGGTGTCCGAGCGTGACTTCCGGGTAGGCTGCTTGAGGCATTCGGTGACGGATGTCCCAGAGGAATGATCGTCCACGACAGAACCCGGCTTATCGGCCGACTCCCCCTCTCTTGAGCGCCCGCGTAAGCATTCGCGGGCAACTCTCTGAAACCCCTAAAACTTTGTCCGAAATCGACTGTTGCGGAAACCCTCAGTCGACTGTAAGTTATTGGCATATCGGAAAAAATTTCCTGCCAAACCGTTGACACCCCCTCGCGCCGATTCCTATAGTGGCGCCAAGTGGTAAAAAGTGGGGCGAAGTGGGCGTTTTAACGCCCGACGGGTCATGTTTCGGGGCGCAAGCAAAGTCACGTTGGACGACAAAGGCCGGATGGTTCTGCCCACCCGGCAGCGGCAACGTGCGCTCGAGCGCAGCGAGGGACAACTCGTCGTCACGATCGATCGTGATCCTTGCCTGCTCATTTATCCGCTGCCCGATTGGGAACAGATCGAACGCAAGTTGATGAGTCTGCCCACGTTGCAGGAGCGCTCGCGCCGATTGCAGCGATTGATGGTGGGTCATGCGACCGAAATCGATCTCGATGCCCAAGGGCGCTTGTTGCTGTCGCCGGAGTTGCGCGAGTACGCGGGGCTTTCGCGGCATGCGATGTTGATCGGTCAGGGGAACCGACTCGAGCTCTGGGACGAAGCGCGCTGGAACGAGCGTCGCGACTACTGGGTGAAGAGCGAAGAAACCGCCACCGATCTTTCGACTGAACTCGATTCGCTGTCACTTTGAGGCGGATGGGAAGGTGGATGAGCACGTCCCGGTCCTTGTCGAAGAGGTGCTGGAGGGACTGGCCCCTCGTGCTGGCGGATTTTACGTCGACGGCACGTTCGGGCGCGGTGGTCACACGGCACGCATTCTCGAGGTCATCGGTGCGGACGGCGTGGTGCTCGCTCTCGATCGCGATCCTGCAGCGATCGAAGCGGGCAAGAAGCGCTTCGTCGGTGAGTCGCGACTCACGCTCGTCCAGGCGGAATTCGCCGAACTCGCGCGCGTCGTGGGTGAGCACGCGCGAGGACGGCAGGTTATGGGTGTGCTGCTCGATCTCGGCGTCTCCTCGCCGCAGCTCGATCAGCCGGAACGGGGTTTCAGTTTTGCGAAGGACGGACCACTCGACATGCGCATGGACCCGCGCCATGGCGAGTCGGCGGCCGATTGGCTTTCGCACGTTGATGAACGGGAGTTGGCGAGGGTGATCTACGAGCTCGGCGAAGAACGCTTCTCACGCCGCATCGCAGCGACGATCGTCGCTGCGCGCGCCGAAGCGCCGATCGAGCGTACCGCGCAACTGGCCGCCATCGTGCAGCGCGCCGTTCGTACCCGCGATGGCAAGCATCCGGCGACGCGCACTTTTCAGGCGATTCGTATGTTCATCAACGATGAGCTCGGTCAGCTGCGAACCGCTCTGGAGGCGGCGTTTAACGTCCTCGCGCCGGGTGGTCGTCTCGCCGTGATTAGTTTTCATTCGCTCGAGGATCGGATGGTCAAACAATTCATCCGCGCCAAGAGCACCGTGGATCCGGTGTTCGCGGGCCTTCCGGTGATTCCGCCGTCGGCACGCCCCGTGATGCGCGAGATCGATCGCAAGCGTCGCGCAGGCGAGGCGGAGCTCGAGCGCAATCCGCGCTCACGTAGTGCGGTTTTACGTGTGGCAGAAAAACTCGACCTCACGACGGGAGGTGCGGCATGAGTCTGACGAGTCGTCGCGCCGTGGGCATGCTCATTCCGCTGCTATGGCTGCTCGTGCTGGCCTCCGCCGCCGGCGCCATCTTCGTGAAGCATCGTGCACGCGAGCTCTTCGTCGAGCTCGAGAACGTCAATCGCGAACGTGATCGTCTTGAAATCGAGTGGGGCCAACTGCAGCTCGAGCAGAGCGCTTGGTCTACGCATGCGTTCGTCGAGAACGTCGCCGCGGCCAATCTCGGCATGCGTACGCCGCCGCCGAAGCAAATCGAGGTGGTCGCGCCATGATTCGCTGGCCCTTCGGGAAATCGGAAACCCGTCGACCCGCTGCGGGGCAACGCGGCGGCGCTCGATCATCACGCAGTGGACTGACCCGTAAACCCGACGCACCCAATCCTTCGTTCGTGTCGCGAGCGATGGTGATCGTCGTGCTCGTCGCCTGCGGCGCAGGCGTGC
>JAFMKA010000033.1 GCA_017853175.1 Steroidobacteraceae bacterium
AATGGTCGCCATCGCGTTCGATGCGACAGGCGATGTTGGTCGCATCGGAGGAGGCCACGTCCGGCTCGGTCATGAGAAAGGCGGATCTGATCTCGCCTTTAAGTAAAGGCTCGAGCCATCGGTCCTTGAGTTCTTCGCTGGCATAGCGCTCGAACACTTCCATGTTGCCCGTGTCGGGAGCCGAGCAATTGAACACCTCGGCGGCGAAGGGCACACGACCCATGATTTCGCAAAGCGGCGCGTACTCGAGATTGCTGAGGCCTTCGGGTGCTCGCGTGCTGCGCGGCAAGAAGAGATTCCAGAGCCCGGCGGCGCGCGCCTTAGTTTTCAATTCTTCGACGATCTGGGTGGGTATCCAGGGGTTGCCCGCTGCGCGATGAGCCGCGATTTCATCGAAGAAGCGTCGTTCGTTCGGATAAACGTACGCGTCCATGAAGGCAAGGAGTTGCCCGCGAAGTGCTTTGACGTGATCGCTGTAGTCGAAGTGCATGCCGTCTCCCTCGCGATCGACGGCCGGGTCAGTCAGTGGCTACCGATGAGTGGGCCCGCCAGACTTCAGGGTCTCGGCAAAGGCCGCGATCGCCGCGTCATCGTAGCCGAGTTCGCGAAGAATTTCGGCATTGTGCTCGCCGATGGCTGGCAGGCTCAGCCGCGGAGCGGCGGGTTCATGCAGAAATTTCACCGGCGGGCCGATATGTTCGTGTCCTTCGTCGTCCAGTAGGCGCATGCCCCGCGCACGAATCTGCGGATCATCGAAGGCTTCGCGCAGGTCGTTGACCCATGCGAAGCCGACCTCCTTGCCGCGGAACCAGTCGATCCACTCCGCCCGGGTGCGGGTGGCGAAGAGCTCGCGCAGATAAGCGATGAGCGGTGCTTGATGAGCGCCAGGCCCGCGTTCGCAGAGCTCGACGAAATCGAGTCGACCGAGTTCGCCCAGTAGTTTGCGTACGAATTTGAGCTCCTGTGCGCCGAGTACGACGTGACGTCCGTCTTTCGTCCGATAGATGTTGTAGAACGCCGAGCCGCCGAGACTGCGCTCCTCGCGCGGCTTCGGCGGTGTTTTATTCGCGAAGGTGGATCCGGTGATGTTGGGTGTCCAGGCGATCGCAGAGTCGAGCATGGCGACGTCGAGGTAATCGCCTCGACCCGTTTTCTCGCGGCGCAGCAGCGCCATGAGCACGCCCGAGAGCGCATGTAGCGATGCGGTGATGTCTGCGACGGGGACATGAGGCATCACGGGCTCGCCGTCGTTGCCCTGATTCAGGCTGACGATACCGCTCAAGGCTTCGGTCGCAAGGTCATGCGCCGGTTGCTCGCGATAAGGACCGCTCTGTCCGAATGCGGAGATGGAGCAATAGACGATGCGCGGGTTGCGTGCTGAGACTGCGACGTAACCGACGCCGAGCCGATCGACGACGCCGGGTCGAAAGGCCTCGATGAAGACATCAGCGGTTTCCGCAAGGCGTAACACCGCTTCGCGTCCCTGATCGGACTTGAGATTGACGCAGAAGCTTTTCTTACCTCGTTGCGTATTACGAAAGAAAACGGTGTGCCCACCTTCGCTTGGTCCGATGTAGCGACCCGGCTCGCCTTCACCGGGTGGTTCGATTTTGATGACCTCTGCGCCATGGTCCGCCATCATCAACGTGAGTTGCGGCCCAGGGAGAAACTGCGACAAATCGACGACGCGCAGACCCTCGAGTTTCACGTGATGCCTCGCTTGCGCAGCGCTTGGATGTCGTCGGACGAATAACCGAGCTCCGCGAGCACGGTGTCGGTGTCGGCGCCAAGACCCGGCGCGGATCTCGCGGGAAGGCGCTGCCCGTCGAGCTTGATGGGATTGGCGAAGCTTCGAAAATCGGCGCGCATCGGATGCGGCGTAGAGCGGATCATGCCGGTGGCGATGGGGAAGGGGTTTTGCAGTGCCTGCGCCATATCGTTGACCGGTGCTGCAGGCAGGACGCCTTGCAACTTTGCGAGCCAGTGAGCGGTGGTATCACGCTCAAATACGGCATCGAGTCGTGGGGTTAGCGTTTCTCGATGTTCGCGACGCAGGGGCATCGTGGCGAAGCGCGGGTCTTCGGCGATCTGCGGCTCATCGATGATCCGCATTAATTCCTGCCAAAATTTCTCGGTCATGCACATCACGAAAATCCAGCCGTCTGCCGTCTTGAACAGCTGAACGGGCGTCGCCGTCGGGTGTGCGCTTCGAGGCATGCGTCCGGTGACGAGACCATCGTTGAGATACCACGTGCCCGGATAAGACAGTTGATGCAATGCGACGTCGAACAAGCTGACATCGACGTCACGTCCCGTTCCGCTGCGAGCTGCGCCGAAAAGTGCAGCGAGAAGCGCGAGCGCCGTCGTGATGCCGGTCATGTAGTCGACGATCGACAGGCCCATGCGTGCAGGCGGTGAGCCCGGTTCGCCGGTGACATGCAGATATCCGGTCTCGGCCTGCATCAAATAATCATAGCCCGGCCAACCCCGCCGCTCGTTGTCGCGCCCATAGGCTGAAAGATGCGCGCAGACGATGCGTGGGTTCACCGCTTTGAGCGCAGCGTAGGTCAGGCCGAGTTTATCGGGTTGATCACCTCGAAGATTGTTGAGCACCGCATCGGACGTCGCGACGAGCTTTTGAAACGCCGTTTGTCCTTCAGGAGTTTTCAGGTCGAGGCAGACACTGCGCTTGTTGAGATTAAAAGTCTGAAAAAAATGCGAGTCATGCTCGCCCAAAAAGTAGGGGCCCATACCGCGCGTGGCATCGCCGCCCTGCGCTCGATTTTCGATCTTGATCACCTCTGCGCCGAGGTCGGCCAGATACATCGAGCCGAACGGTCCGGCACCGAAGGCTTCGAAGGTGAGAATTCGCAGCCCTTCGAGCGGAAGGGGCGAGCCTTTCGGTTGTGCCGCGTGACTCAAACGGGATTCCTCTCAATCAGTTGTCGCGCAATGATGATGCGCTGCATTTCATTGGTGCCCTCACCGATGCACATGAGAGGGGCGTCGCGGTAGTAGCGCTCGACGTCAAAATCGGTGGAGTAGCTGTAGCCGCCGAAGATGCGCATGGCCTCGAGGCTGTTTTCGACGCCGGCCTCCGAGGCAAAGAGCT
This sequence comes from Steroidobacteraceae bacterium, assembly GCA_017853175.1. Taxonomy (GTDB): domain Bacteria; phylum Pseudomonadota; class Gammaproteobacteria; order Steroidobacterales; family Steroidobacteraceae; genus UBA964. Next base: position 3,113 of record JAFMKA010000033.1, read on the forward strand.
TCGCCATACTCGATTCGAGGTCGCAGCGCTCGCCGGTGTCGTATTTGCGCGCAGCTTGCTCGATGAGCAGACGCGAGGCTTCGACACGCGTGGCCATGTCGGCAAGCTTGAGCTGAATCGCCTGATGCTGGGCGATGGGTTTGCCGAAGGTTTGTCGTTCTTGAGCGTAGCGCAAGGCATCGCGGAGGGCGCCCGCGGCAATACCGGCGCCACGTGCCGCCACGTTGATGCGGCCGAGTTCGAGACCGCCCACCGCTTGCTGAAACCCGCGGCCTTCGACGCCGCCGATGAGATGGTCAGCGGACACTTTGAAGTCGGTGAACACGAGTTCGGCGCTATCGATCGCCTTGTAGCCCAACTTGCGAATTTTCTTTGCCGCGACGAAACCGTCGCCTTTCTCGCACAAAAACATGCTCATGCCTTTGTGACGAGGTTGCGCATCGGGGTCGGTTTTCACGAGTACGCCGAAGCAACTTCCATAGACGCCATTAGTGATCCAGGTCTTCGTGCCGTTGATGACGTAGTGATTGCCCTCGCGACGTGCAACCGTTCGAATAGCTTGCAGATCGGTACCTGCGTTGGGCTCGGTGAGGCCGATGCCGCCGCGGATTTCGCCGTTCGCAAAGCGGGGCAGCCATTTTTTCTTCTGCTCTTCGGTGCCGTGTCGCTGTACGCAAGCCGCCATGATGAGATGAGAGTTGAAAATGCCGACGGGCGCCATCCACACGGAGGCAATGCTCATCACGATTCGGGCATAGGTGGAGGCCGAGAGCCCAAGGCCGCCATATTCGGGGAGGATGGTTGCGCCGAAGAGGCCGAGCTCCTTCATCTGCTCGACGATCTCGAGCGGATATTCGTCGGCATGATCGAATTTTTTGGCGATGGGTTTGAGTTCGCGCTCAGCCCAGCGCTCGATGCTGTCGATGATTTCCTGATCGACGTTGTCGTTCATCACTTTGAACTCCGAAGGTGTCTCAGTAGCCCATGCGGTCTTCGACGGCATGGCCTCGCTTGGCCACGAGGATGCTGCGCTCGAAAGTGCAGATCACTTTCCCGTCCTGATTCTTGCCGGTGGTACGCACGGTGACGACTCCCGCAGTCGGTCGTGAGTTCGATTCGCGCTTGTCGAGCACCTCGGACTCGGCGTACAGCGTGTCGCCGGGAAATACGGGCGCTGTCATGCGGATGTCCTTCCAGCCGAGGTTGGCGATGGCTTTCTGGCTGACATCCGTCACGCTCATGCCGACGAGAATGGCGAGCGTGAGCGGGGAGGCGACGAGGCAGCGTCCGAACTCCGAGGCTTTGCCGTACTCGACGTCGAAGTGCAGAGGGTGTGTGTTCATGGTGAGCAGCGTGAACCAAGTGTTGTCGGTTTCGCTGATCGTCCGCCCGGGTCGATGTTCGTAGGTATCACCGACCACAAAGTCTTCGTAGTAACGACCGAAAGATTCTCGGTAACGGTTCGGGGCAACTTTTACGGGGGTATGGCTCACGTCAGATCTCCGTTTGCGACGCGAAAGTATGCCATCGCCGAGTGAGTGCTGCCCCTCAGGACTTTCGCGTACGAGCGAGATCGAGCACCAGAATTCCGAGCACGATCAACGCCATTCCAGCCCACTGCCATACGGACAAACGTTCTTCGAGCAGCATGAAGGCGAGCAAGACGGTCGTCGGGGGCCCGACCGTTGAGAGCACCGCGCCGCGTTCGGCGCCGATCCGGCGAACGCCCTCCGCTTGAAATGACGCGGGGAGAAACATGCAGAACACGGCGATTCCTATCAGTAACGCCCACCCAGAGAGCCCGATGGTGGCGATTTCGTGAGTGCCGCTTAGAAAAAAGTAGTGGGGTACGAGGCAGGCCGTTGCGGCGGTCATGGCGATGAGCGTGAATCGAGCGCTACCCACTGATCTCGTGTAGGTCTCGCTGACAAGAAAATAGACGGCGTACGAGAGCGCAGAGCCGATCACGAGGAGTGCGCCGAGCAGGTTAGCGCGGAGCTCTTCAAGGTCGAACCCGCCTACCGTGAAAAAGATGCCGAGATAGGTGAGCAGCGTCGCCGCGAGCACTCGGGGTGCCGGCCAGCGCCGGTCGCGCACGGAGGTGAAGATCACGACCATCGCCGGGTAGCTAAAAATCAGTACGCGCTCGATGCTGGCCTCGATCATGGTGAGCGCGAGAAAGTCGAGCAACGCGCCGACGTAATAGCAGAGCGCTCCGGCGAGCGCCGCAATGACTATCGCGCGCGGCGGCGTCGCTGCGATCGCGTTCAAAGATTCGCGCCGAAGTGCGAACCACCAGAAAAGCGGCAGCGAGATCATCGCGCGAAGGGCGACGACGCCCTCGAAGCTCAAGCCTTGCGCATAGAGTTTTTTCGCGAATATGCCTTTAGCGGCAAACAGCATCGCTGCGGCCGCGCAGGCGAGCGCGCCCCAAGGGTCGATCTGACCCGTCCGGTTCGAGGAGGTGGCAATCACGCTGCGGAGTCGGAGGCGTGCGCGTAGGGACCCGGTTTACGATCTCGCGAAAAATGCGACAGAGCCCAGATGCAGCCGCCGGCGATGAGAATCTCGCCGAAATTATCGAGCTTGAAATTTCTGAGTGGCGGCATGGCCGAGGCCAGCATCAAGACGCCACCCAAGAACATCCAAGGGAACTTACGTTTGAACATGAGAAGGGCGCCGCTGCCGATCACGACGAAGCAGGTGATGATCGACGGAATCGGTGGTGAGCTACGTACGACCTGCTGGCCCTCGAAGCACAGCGTGTCTGCCGACACGGCGGTCGAGTAGCGGATGAGATCGAACTCGCACACGGGGTAAAGCCGCTCGTTCCAGAAGTGCGGAAGGTCGTACATCATCAGAGCGAAGGTCAGCGAGCAGAAGATCAGCATGGGTCGGGTGCCACGCATGAACTGGAAGCCCGCGAGTCGTAACGCCACGCCGGCGACGACGATCAGCCACGTGCCGAAGAGCCAGTGAATCCAGAAACGAGGCCAGGAGATGGCCTCAAGCAGCGGAGAGAAACCGATGAATCTCCCTGCGCCCACGATGAGGTTGTCGTAGACCAGGCCGAACTGCGGGATGAGGAGCAGCCCCGCGACCAGCAGCCCTGTCGATTTCCAAACGCGCCACAACCAGACGACCAAGACCGCCTGAAGGAGGGCCTGAAAGAGGAAGAGCTCCGAGTACATGGCTCAAGCGTATCATTGAAAAGTATGGGTTGTTTCAGGGAGATGGCCGATGAGCGGACCGTTACAAGGGATCAAAGTTGTTGAGATGACGAGCGTCGTGCTCGGGCCTTGGGCCTGCCAGATGCTGGCGGATATGGGCGCCGACGTCATCAAGATCGAGCAACCGCGCGGCGACAGCAACCGCTCGCTCGGAGCGGCCAACAACCCCGGTATGGCGGCGCTATATCTCACCTGTAACCGAAACAAGCGCAGCATCGTGCTCGATCTACGAGTCCCGGGGGCCCGAGAGGCTCTGCTCGCGCTGATCAAAGATGCCGATGTGTTCGTCCACAATAATCGCCCTCAGGTGATGACCAAGCTCGGTCTCGACTATGCCGATCTGCGCAAGGTGAATCCGCGCATCATTTATTGCGGTGCCTACGGTTACTCAAAGAAAGGACCCTACGGACGCCTCGGCGCGCTCGACGATTCAATCCAGGCGGCAAGTGGCATCGCAATGCTGAACGACGCCGTGCTCGGCGAGCCCCGCTATTTGCCAACGGTCGTCGCAGATAAAACAACCGCAATCACGGTGGTCTACGGCGTACTGGCTGCGCTTTTCCATCGCGAGCGGACGGGTGAGGGCCAGGAGCTTGAGGTTCCGATGTTCGAGACCATGGTCAATTGGGTGATGGCCGAGCATCTGTGGGGTATGACGTTCGAGCCGCCTAAGGGCAAACCGGGCTACACGCGCCTCATGAGCAAAGATCGTAAGCCCTACAAAACCAAGGATGGCTACATCGCCGTGTTGCCGTACCTCGATGCGCACTGGGTTAAGTTCTGCGGCGTCACGGGGCATCCCGAGCTCGTCGATGACGAACGTTTCAAAACGCTGGCCGATCGAGTGCGCAATATCGATGCCACCAATCAAACCACGGCCAAGATCATGGCGACTCGTACGACGGCGGAGTGGCTCGAGGTCCTTGCGAACTCTGGTATTCCACACATCGTGGTGAATACTTTGGAGGGGCTGGCTGAAGATCCGCACTTGAACGCGACGGGCTTCTGGAAGTTGTACGACCATCCGACTGAAGGTCGGCTGCGCATGCCGTCGTTCCCGATCAACTTCAGCGCGACGCCCGCAGCGATCCGCACGCCAGCCCCGCGTCTCGGCGAACACACCGAAGAGGTGTTGCGCGAGGCGGGTCTCGATCACGCGACGATCGATGCACTCGAAAAGAGCGGCGCGGCGCTCAACGCCGAGCAGGCGAGGAAGTCGGTCGGCGTCGGCGGTGACTGATCCAGCGACGAGTTGACGCGTCTCGCTCGGCGAGCCGCGTTATTTCAGTCCGTAGACGCGAAGCGCGTTGTCGCGTAGGAATTTCCGCAACGGATCGGGGCGCAGTTCGAGCGCGAGTACCTCATCCATCGTTCGCTTGAAGCCGAGCACAGGGAAATCGGTGCCGAACAGCACTTTGTCCTGCCCGTAGCTATTGATGTAGTTCACGAAGGACTGCGGCCAATACTTTGGGCTGTGGGCGTCGGAGCCAATGAACACGTTCTCGTGTTTCCAAGCCATCGCGATCATCTCGTCGGTCCAGGGGATGCCCACGTGGATGCCGATAAGCTTGAGCTCAGGAAAATCACAGGCGATGCCGTCGAGCAGGATAGGGCGACCGACACTGCGCATCGGTTGCTCTTTCGCGTAGACCATCGACTGGCCCACTTGCATCTGAATCGGCACGCCAAGCTCGCAGCACTTCGCGTAGAAGGGGTAGTACTTCGCGTGGTCGGGAGGAAGGTCGAACCAATGCGGATAAAGATGCGCGCCGATGAACCCCATGTTCTTCACGGCATCCTCTAGCGCGCGAACACCATTCATTCCCTCGTAGGGGTCGAGGCCTGCCATGCCGTAAAACCGGCCCGGGTATTTTTCGATGGCCCGCGCAATCAGCTCGTAGGGGAGATGGAACGACCCGGGAAGTCCTTTGCGACCGGCCTTCGGTGCAAAGAGAAATGCTCTCTCGACGCCGGCCTCTGCCATCTGCGCGAGCTGGTCTTCCAACGACACGCCCTTCATGCTGGTCTTGGACTTCATCTTTCCGGCAAAGAATTGGTCTTGCCAGCCGGGGCGATGAGAGATGGCCTCTTCGGTCCAGATGCCGCTGACGATATCGATGGCAGGAACGGGCGGGGTTCGGGTCACGAGCGGAGTCCTCTGTCGATCACTTTTGATAGGCGCTACTCAATCGGCCAATGATGCCGCAACGGCCTCATCGGCGGCCTGCGGTCGGAAGGCAGTGGCCGTTTTCGCCGATTCAAGTGTTGTATTTTTGCAACAAGAAAATCGCCTCGATGGGGTCGCGACCGTTGCTTAGATGACAGGTGCGGCCCTAGACTCGCGTGGCTTTTTTCCCTACTCCATTCAGGGACCGAAACGGAGGATCAATGTCTTACCGCAATAACAAGCTTTCCCTCATCGGGGCGAGCGTACTCGCCGTATTGGCGGCCGCTCAGTCGGGCGCTCAAGAGGCTCAGCTCGAAGAGATCGTGGTGACGGCTCGTCAGCGCGCGGAGCGCATCGAAGACGTGCCCGTGACGATCACGGCGTTCACCCAGACGGAAATCCAGAACGCAGGCATCGAGCGTCCGCAAGATTTCATCGCGTTGACGGCCGGTGTGTCGCAGGTTCAGACGGCCGAAGCCGGTGACCTGCAGGTCAACATTCGCGGCATCAACACCGCGCGCGATGCCGAAACCAACTTCGCTCTCGTCATCGACGGCGTATTGCAGACCAACCCGAACGCGCTCAACCAAGAGCTCTCGGGCGTCTCTCAGATCGAAATTTTGAAGGGTCCGCAGGGCGCGCTCTACGGTCGTAACGCGCTCGCCGGCGCCATGATCATCAGCACGCGCAAGCCGAGCGACTCGGTCGAGTTCGACATCGGTCTCGGCGGTGGTGAGTTCGGCAGCTTCAAGGGTAACTTCTACTTGGGTGGTCCGGTCGGTGATTCGGCTCGCGGCTCGATCTCGGGCTACACGCGCACGACCGACGGTCAGTGGAATAACCTCACTCTGAATTGCGACGACTGCGTCGATTATTTTGAAGAGTCGGGCTTCCAGGGTCGCTTGATGTTCCCGGTGGCGGGCGGCGATGTCGACGTGAAGGCCAAGTACTCGACGATCAAGGCGGGTGCTATCAACTTCAACGCGTCGATCGCGCTCGCTGACGTGGCGCCGTTCGTCGGCGCGGCGTTCTATGCCGATCCGAATGCGCACACGTTCCGCTACATCAACAACATCGCGCCGAAGAACGAGCAGGAAAACCTGAACTTCTCGGTGAAGGGTGAGTGGGAGACATCGCTCGGTATGCTCTCGAGCTACCTCGCGTACAACGATCAGACCAACTACTTCATCACCGATGGCACGAGCGGCGCGTTCTTGCTGTACGCCCTCGATGCGACGTGCCGTTCGTCCAACGACGCGAAGCTGACGAACCCGGGCTACATCGCGCCGTTCTTCGGTATCCCCTCGAGCATCTGGTTGACCCCCGCGGGCAACAACGGAGCAGGCTTTCTGCCGCCGTACGGCCCGACGACTTGCGATGGTTACCAGTATCAGCAGCGTGATCAGCAGGACACGAGCGTCGAGGTTCGTTTGACCTCGGCGGGCGATCAGTCGCCGCGTTGGGTTGCCGGCCTGTATGCCGCCGACATTCAGCGTCGCGTGGTGGTGTCGCAGGGCTCCGATCTTGCGCGTGGCGTGACGGCGCAGCCGTTCGTTGCGACCTCGGGTCTGAATCCGACGGACCTGCTCTACGATGACGACTTCTCGAGCACCGTCTATGCGGCCTTCGGTCAGGTGGCGTACGACGTCACCGATAGCCTCGAGCTCGCGCTTGCGGTGCGCTACGACACCGAAGATCGCTCGGTCGACAACAACGTTCCGCGTTGCTCTTCGGCGACGGCCACTTCGGGTCCGTGCCGCGCTCAGACGGTTGGGTTCAGCTTCTTCTCGAACCCGTACATCAACCCGGCTTACACGGCGAACCCTGCGTACGCGGCCTCGGGTATCCCGAGCCGTTCGAAGAGCTTCAGCCAGCTGCAGCCGAAACTGTCGGCCAACTGGAAGGCGACCGAAGACTTCGCGGTGTACGCGTCGTACGGTTATGGCTTCCGCAGCGGTGGCTTCAACTCGTCGGGTAGTGCGGCGACCATCGCCTCGGCCTATGGCCGTGCCGGTGGCACCACGCTCTGCCTCGGTGCGGACTTCTCGCCGCCGACTTGCGGCGCCAACGCGACGCTCAACATCACCGACGTCAACGACATCTATCGTAAAGAAGTGTCGAAGGCGGCTGAGGTGGGCTTCAAATCGTTCTTCGCCGATCGTACGGTCAGCGTGAACTTTGCGGCCTTCCAGACGAAGGTGGAGGACATGCAGTTCTTCAACTTCTTCGCGGGTCCCTTCGGTCTGCTGCGTGTCGTCACCAATATCGACGAAGTGTCGATCCAGGGTTACGAGCTCGATGCGCGCTGGAACGTCAACGAGAACGTCTCGTTCTTCGCGGGCTACGCGGTCACGGACGGCGAGATCGACAAGTACGTCGGTCGTCCGTACACGAAGGGTGGCGAAGTGCCGTACGCGCCGAAGTACACGGGTAATGCCGGTATCGACGTCAAGTTCCCGATCTCGGCGAACTGGACGGTCAACGCGCGTCTCGACGGATCGTTCGTCGGCGAGACTTGGTTCCATCCGGTGCAGAAGCAGCGGCTACCGAACCTCTTCACTTACTTCGGCTTCGGTCAGGGTGAGTTCTCGAAGATGAAGCGTGATCCCTATCGTTCGATCAACGCGCGTCTCGGTATTTCGAACGGCACGTTCAGCGCCACCGCTTGGGGCCGCAACGTGACCGACGAGGAGTACCTGCAGGAAATCATCCCGGCGCCGGAGTTCGGCGGGTCGTTCATCCACGACTCGGCGGGCCAGAGCTACGGAATCGATTTCACCTACTCGTTCCGTTGATCAGACTCCGCACCGTTCGCGGTGCAGAGACGAACAGGGCCGGAGGGGTTTCCCCTCCGGCCTTTTCGTTTGTAAGCCCTTCCCGTGTGTAAAATCGGCGCGTGAGTCGTCCCGACATCGAGTTCCCACCGAAGCACGCGGCGCTGCGTGAAGACGTCCATATGCTGGGTGCGCTGGTCGGCGACGTGTTGCGCGACCAGGGCGGCGTCGAGCTTTTCGAAACCGTCGAGCGCGATCGAACGCTCGCCATCGCCAGACGCGGTGGGGATGCGGCAGCCGATGCGGAGCTCGAAGCTCGGGTTGCGGGGCGCGAGCCTGCACTGGCACGCGATCTCGAGCGCGCCTTCTCGAGTTGGTTTCAGGCCGTCAATCTGGCCGAGCAAGTGCATCGTATCCGGCGACGCCGTGCGTACTTTCAGGATGACGCAGAGCGCCCACAACCTGGCGGTGTGGACGATGCTATCGGTCGGCTCAAGGCGCAGGGTCTGTCGCTCGAGGCGCTCATGCAGCTGCTTCGATCGCTGCACATCATGCCGGTGTTCATGGCGCACCCGACTGAGTCCACACGCAGAACTATTCTGCGCAAGCAGCTCAAACTTGCTGAGTTGCTCTACGACAGACTCAATCCGACACTCGCGCCGAGCGAGCGTCGAGCCTCGGCGGGGCAGATTCGCGTCGAACTGACGACGCATTGGCAGACCGAAGATCACCCGCGTCAGCGTCTGACGGTGGCGGACGAGCGTGAACACGTATTGTTCTTTCTCGCCGAAGTGCTGTATCGCATCGTCCCTAATTTCTATGAGGAAATCGCCGAAGCGTTAGGTAAGCACTACGGGGTTGATCCACAGACCGTCGAGTTGCCGACTATTCTGCGTTTTGGAAGTTGGGTCGGCGGCGATATGGACGGCAACCCGGACGTCCACGCCAAGAGTCTACGCGACACGCTGGCGCGTCAGCAGCAGACCATCGTCAACGCTTACTTTCTCGAGGTGCAGTCGCTCGCGCAGTTGCTGTCGCAGAGTGCGAGCCGAGTCGGTGTGAGTGCTGCGCTGCAAAAACGCAGCGACGAATATGTCACCTTGCTTCCGGGTGCCCGTTCGTCGGCGCTTACGCGGCATGACCGTATGCCGTATCGCGTCTTTCTCCTGCAGGTGGCTGAGCGATTACGGGCCACCTATGACGGTAGACCCTCGGGTTACGAGGGGCCTCTGCAGTTTCAACGGGACATCGATCTCGTCGTCGACAGTCTACTCGCGCATCGGGGTCAGTATGCGGGGCTGTTTGCGGTACGTCGGTTGCAGCGCCGTATCGCAACTTTCGGATTCCATCTCGCCACGCTCGAAGTGCGTCAGCACTCAGGTATTCATCACTCCGTGCTCGCCCGCGCCTTGGATGAGTCGGGCTGGGGTACCCTCGATCGACGCGCACGCCTGACTCGTCTCATCGACCTGATCGCTCGCGATATCGGGCCTCGCATCGAGCTCGATGCGGAGGGCAAGCGTGCGCTCGCCGTATTCGATGCCATGCTGCAGTGTCGTCGTCGTTACGGCGCCGAGGCGATCGGCGCTTATATCGTCAACGGTGCCGAAGGGGCGGACGACCTGCTCGCGGCCTTGCTGCTGGCGCGTTGGGCAGATGCCTTCGACAGGAAAACCGATGAACTCGCCATCGATTTTGCGCCGATGTTCGCGACACCCGAGGCACTCGGACGAGCGGGGGAAATCATGCGCGAGCTCCTCGATGAGCCGCTGTATCGAGCTCATCTGGATTCGCGCGGACGTCAGCAAACGGTGCTCGTCGGATATTCCGAGGGCAACAAGCGCGAGGGGATCATCTCCTCTCGATTCGCGGTCTATCGAGCGCAAGGCGCGATCGCGGCTTCGTTGGCAGCCGCCGGCGAGGAGCACCGCATCGAGCATGCTCGCGGTGGAAGCATTCCGCGCGGGGGTGGACGTATCGATGGCATCGTCACTTCTGCGCCACCGGCGACGGTCAATGGTTGGCTGAAACTCACCGAGCAGGGCGAGGGGATCATCCAGCATTACGGTCTCGGTCCGATTGCGCTGCGCACCCTCGAGCGTGCCTTTGGCGCATTATCGCTGGCCAACGCCGCGTCGCAGGCCGGGCGCGTCACCGAGCCCGATGCACAGAGTCTTGCCATCGCAGAGGCGATGGCGCGGGCGAGTGCCGAGTGCTACCGCGGGCTCGTCGATGACTCCTCGGCCTTCCACGAATGGTTTCGTCGGGTCACGCCCATCGACGTGATCGAGCGTATGCAGATCGGTGGTCGACCGATTTCGCGTGAGGGTCTCGAGGGTCTCGCCGGGTTGCGGGCCGTACCCTGGGTGTTCGCCTGGACGCAAAATCGAATGCTGCTGCCCGGGTGGTACGGCGCGGGGAGCGGACTTCGCACTGTCGTCGACACCTACGGACTCGAATCGGTCCGGCGTGCCATCGGCGAGTGGTCGTTCCTGAAGAGCTTGATCGACGACGTCGAAGTCATGCTGGCGCGCGCCGATCTCAAAATTGCCGCGAAGTACGACGCGCTGCACTCGCAGTCCGGTGACCGTTTCTTTTCAGAGGTCTGTCGTGAGCACGCCCTGACTCGGGAACTTTTGTTGCTCGTCAAAGATCAACTCAATCTGCTCGACGGCGATCGAACGCAGCAGCGTGCGCTGGCGTTACGTAATCCCTACGTTGACCCCATGAATCTCATGCAGGTCGATTTGCTGCGCCGCTGGCGAGATGGAGGACGAAATGACCGAGATCTACTCGAAGCCTTGCTGGCGAGCGTCAACGGAATTGCTCAAGGTCTGCAAGACACTGGTTGATCGTCAGTGGTGCCATCGATCTCTCGCGTGGTGTCTCTCAGGCCTTGCGGCGCTCTTTTCCGTGACCACATTCTCGCTCGGAGCCGTTGCACGGGCGGAGACCTCGCCGTCGAGTTGGGTGATCGATACCGACGCGTACGCCGCTTGGCAAGGTCGCAACGACGTGCAAGTACCGAACGACGCGACCGGATCTCGGTTCGCGCTCGATCGGCTCACGGGTGGCGGTCCCGATCTCGCGCCTCGCATTCAGATCTCCTGGCCCTCGTCGGGCCGTCGAGAGTGGCGAGTGCTGCTTGCGCCACTCTCGCTGTCGGGTGAGGGGGCGAGTGCCGAAGCGATTCGCTTTCAAGGTGCGACGTTTGTTCCCGGAACGGTGAAGGGTCGCTATCAATTCAACTCGTGGCGGGGAACCGTTCGCTGGCGATGGATCGATCGTGACGATCTGGTCGTCAAGGTCGGGTTCACGGCCAAGATTCGCGACGCCAGCATACGTCTTCGTCAAGCGGGGCTTTCAGCGCAAAAAGACAATACGGGGTTCGTTCCGTTGTTGCACGGCGCATTCGAGCGCTCGCTCGGGTCGGGCTGGTCGCTGGAGGGTGATCTCGACGCGCTGGCGGGTGGTCCCGGTTACGCGGTCGACGCGGGTCTCAAACTCATGAAGCCGATCAATGACGAATGGTCGGTCG
>JAFMKA010000034.1 GCA_017853175.1 Steroidobacteraceae bacterium
GTGCGTTCGCGGAGGAATTCGGTGTCGAGCGCGAGCGCCTCGCCGTCGAGTCGACCGGCGAGGTCTTCGAGGGCCGCAGGGCTCTCGATGAGTGCGGTGGACGACGACATGACCCGACTATGCAAGAATTCGGACCTAAGGGGAACGGACGCTCATGAATTCGACGCTGAAAACCTTCCTAGACCTCCTCAGTCTGCGGGCGGGACCCGAAGACTTGCCGTCTTCACCGCAGTTGCTGGTGGGTGTCTTCGTGCTGCTGGTCGTGGTGCAGACTGGGTTTGGAGCCTGGCTGATGCCCAATGAGGCGGCGCTGCTGCCTCAGGCCCTGTTGTCGGGCCTCGTGTCGCTCGGCTGGCTCGCGCTCGTGCTGCGGCTCTTCGGCAAGCCCGAGCGTTTCCTGCAAACTGGCACAGCGATGCTCGGAGTGGCCTGCGCCTTTGCGCCCATCGCCATTCCCGTGCTCGCCGCCGTGCGACCCATACCCGGCCAGCCCGTCGTCGTCTCGCCGCTCGCCGTACTCGCGTTCCTCATCAGCCTTTATCTTATTTACCTCAACGGTCGCATCCTGCGCTCGGCTATTGAGCGTCCTTTGTTCCAGTGCATCGTGCTCTTTCTGCTCGGCGAATTCTTTGTGTTCACGGTTACGCTGGCACTCGGAGTCGGTAGTCCCGACGCCTGAGCATGCACGTTCACATTCTCGGCATCTGCGGCACCTTCATGGGCGGTATCGCGGCGATCGCGAAAGCCGCAGGGCATCGCGTCACCGGCTCGGATCGAAACGTCTATCCGCCGATGAGTACGCAGCTTGCGGCACTCGGCATCGACGTGGTCGAAGGCTTCGATGCCGCGCAGCTTGAGCCTGCGCCCGATGTCGTCGTGGTCGGCAACGTGATGACGCGTGGCGCGCCCGTGATCGAGGCGCTGCTCGAGCGGCAGATCCCCTTCGAATCGGGTCCGGAGTGGCTCGCTCGCGAAGTGCTGCGTGATCGTTGGGTGCTGGCCGTCGCCGGCACGCACGGTAAGACTTCGACGACGAGCATGCTCGCCTGGATCCTCGAATGTGCCGGTCTTTCTCCGGGGTTTTTGATTGGTGGCGTGCCTCACGATCTTGGTATCAGCGCACGACTCGGCGAGAGCCCTTTCTTCGTCATCGAGGCCGACGAGTACGACACCGCTTTCTTTGATAAGCGCGCCAAGTTCATCCACTACCGTCCACGTACGGTGATCTTGAACAACCTCGAATTCGACCACGCGGATATCTATCCCGACGTCGAGGCGATCGAGCGTCAGTTCCACCATCTCGTCAGAACGATTCCGGGTTCGGGTTTGATCGTTCACCACGCAACCGATCCGCATCTGGCGCGTGTGCTCGAGATGGGATGCTGGACACCTCGCGAATCCTTCGGGCGCGACAGCGCCCCTCAGGCGAAATGGACGGCGCGTCTCGACACTCCGGTCGATGGCTCGCAATTCGACGTGTTACTCGATGGCGTCGAAGTGGGTCGAGTGCGTTGGTCGCAGATCGGCGGTCACAACGTCGACAACGCCTTGGCGGCGATCGCCGCCGCACGGCATGCAGGCGTACCTGTTGAAGTCGCTTGCGCCGCGCTCAGTGAATTCCGCGGCATCAAGCGACGCATGGAGCTGCGAGGTTCGGTGCGCGGCATCCATGTCTACGACGATTTCGCGCATCACCCCACGGCGATCGCCACCACTCTCGAAGGATTGCGTCGTCGCGTCGGAGGCGAACGTATCGTCGCCGTGCTCGAGCCGCGCTCGGCCACCATGAAGCGCGGTGTGCACAAAGACACCCTGGCCGCATCGCTCGCACTGGCGGATGAAGTGTGGTTTCACGTCCCGCCCGATCTCGGTTGGGATGCCGCTGCGGTCGTTCGTTCGCTCGGCAGTCGCGGGCATCTTTCGGGGGAGATCGACGCACTGGCCGAGGAGCTCGCCCAACGCTTGCGCCCCGGAGACCACGCGCTGATCATGTCCAACGGCGGATTCGGCGGTTTGCACGGAAAATTGCTGGCGGCGCTCGAGCGCGTCGCCGTCTGAGGGAGGTCGCATGGCGCGCAAAGATGATCGCACCGTAACGGTGGGTATGACGGGTGCTTCGGGCGCGCAATACGGATTGCGGCTGATCGATTGCCTGATCAAGGCGGACTACACGGTCTATGTGATGTTCACCAAAGCCGCGCAGATTGTCGTGGGCTCCGAGACCGACTGTCGCTTGCCGGGCCGTACCGCAGAACAAACTCGATATCTCTCCACGCTCTTCGGTGCGCGCGACGGTCAGCTGCGCGTATTCGGCGACGAAGAGTGGACCTCGCCGGTGGCGAGTGGGTCAGGGGCTCCGCTGCGCATGGCGGTTTGCCCTGCGAGCATGGCGACGGTGTCTGCCATCGCCAACGGCGCGAGCGAGAATTTGCTCGAGCGGGCGGCCGATGTCGTGCTCAAAGAGCGAGGTAATCTCGTGATCGTGCCGCGCGAGACGCCGTTCTCCACGATTCATCTCGAAAACATGCTCAGATTATCGCGTGCGGGCGTGAGCATCCTGCCGGCTAACCCGGGCTTCTACAATCGACCAGCTCGCGTCGAGGAGTTGGTCGATTTCATCGTGGCCCGCGTTCTCGATCAATTCGGAATCGAACACGAACTCATGAAGCGTTGGGGATGAGCGGCGCGACCACGCTTCCGCTTTTTCCGCTCAATACCGTGCTTTTTCCGCACGGTCCGCTGCCGCTACGCATCTTCGAGACCCGTTACGTCGACATGGTCAAGCGTTGCATGCGCGAAGAGGTCTGCTTTGGCGTGGTGCTCGTGAGCGGAGGCTCCGAAGTGGGCCAGCCCGTAGGCTACGCAGACGTCGGTACGACGGCACGCATCGTCGATTTCAATTTATTGCCCGATGGCTTGCTCGGTATCACGTGTCGAGGCGAGCGACGGTTTCGCGTCATCGATCGCTGGCGCGAGGCCGATGGACTCAATATGGGAGCGATCGAGTGGCTCGATGCAGCCAGCCCGGAGACCATAAGAGTACCCGCAGAGTTTCGACATCTCGCCGATCTTCTGCGCCGCGTGCTACCGGAGCTCGGCGATGTGTATTCCGGTCTCGAGCCGCGTTACGATGATGCCGAGTGGGTGGGTGCACGACTCATCGAAATTTTGCCGCTCGCACTCGAGGACAAGCAGAGCTGTCTCGAACTGACCGACCCGCTCGAGCGGCTCGCGCTCATCGCGCCATTGATCAAGCGAGCCGATGAGCCTATGGACTGAGCGGAGTGCGCTTGGCATAGAACCGCCAAAGCACTGCGCCGATCACGATCGTCCAGCCGAGCACCAGCCAACCGACGACGCCATCGAACTGCGATAAAAGAAATCGGAGCGAATTCGCTTCATCGGGGCGAGAGGTTTCGCGCAGAAAGCTGATCACCCATACCCATCCGGCATGCAAACCGATGCATGCAGCGATATTGCCGGTCAACGCGCGCACCATGCCGAGCAGTACACCCACCGCAAAGAGCGCAAGCCAAGCATCGGCAATGTCGAGCGGTGTCGCAAAATCGGCGAGGGTACCGAGCACGTGTCGAAGACCGCTGTCGGGACCGAGCTCTTCCACTGGAATGCGATAGCGACCGACGAAGTGCAACGACGAGTAGAGCGCTGCCGTCAGCAAGATAGCGACTCGCGCGCCCGACTCGCGCGCGATACCCGAATGCATCGCACCCCGGATGAACGTTTCTTCGATGAGCGCGACGGTGATACCGGTTGCGAGCCCGCCTGCGGCTAAGCGGAGCCAGGGTACGTTGGCAGGGTCGAGACCCTCTCGAAGTACGCGCAGATCGAGGCCCAGCATGATGAAGGCGATCGGCAGCATCGTGGCGACGCCAATCAGCAAGCCGAGCGCAGCCTCGCGCAGGAACTCCCGACGCGGCAGGCCGTAGCCGAGGCTGTTGCGATCGGCGAGCGCGAGCCGACGCGCCAAGAGTACGAACGAAATCAGCAACACCAGCATCCCGAGCCGATTGGCGACGCGGTGAAATTTGAAATCGAAGGTCGGCGTCAACCAGTCGTAAAGCGGCCACGCGAGCAGGGCCATCATGGCGAAGCCGAACACGAACAGACCCATGAACCAGGCAAAGGCTTTCATGGTGTCGCCCGAGCTGCCGGGGGTGAGTAGCGTTCGACCTTCAGGCCTTCTTTTTCGAGTAGTGCGATGAGACCTCGATCACCCACCAGATGCAGGGCACCGACTACGACCAGAGTGCCGCCCGATTTTTTCGTGAGCGATGTCACCTGCGGCACCCAGCGCCGATTTCTTTGGTCGACGAGGTCGTCATAAAGTTTCGGCATGGCTTTATAGCCCTCGAGCAGTAGATCTTCGAGGCGTCGGGTGTCTCCGGTGCGCCAGGCGAGATAAAGATCGTCGGCCATCGTCGGCATGTCGGCGATGTCGGACAGCGTCATGTCGAGTAGCTGTAACTGTTCTGGCAAGGGCAGTGAATCGAAGAGGCTGATCTGAAACTCTGGCGTTTCGAGGCCTGCAATCGATTTTTTATCGCTTGCCGCGAGTTTTTGTAGCTGTCTTTCGACACCGACCTCGGCATCGAAACCGAGCCGGGCGTACTCGAGCGTGGTGAGCAAAATAGACAGTCCCCAGGGCTCGAGTGTCGCGGCGAATGGGGCGGGGAATTGCAGCGCGGTGAGCACAGGCTGAAGCGCGTTCCAGCGCGCCTCGCCTGCGACTGCGGTGAGCGTGCGTCCATCGTTGAACGACGCGGCACCCAACATCTGAGTCGCCATGGCTTGTTCATCGACATCGTCGACGTCGAGTTCCATGACGAGCGAGTCCGACTCTCGATACGCCGCGGTAATGGCCTCGGGCAGATCGGGTCGATCGCGCCGTAATAAATGCATGGAGCCGGCGATATAGACCTTGCCGCCAGTTCCCTGCACGACCCACACCAGACCTTCTGAGGGCGTGGCATACGCGGGCGCCCAGGCGAGTAAAAGGGCTGAGAGAAAACCGACCCAATAATGGGTGAAGGGGAGCGAGCGACTCATTCGAGCCATCCTACCGTTGTTTCGATTCGCCCGTCCTCGTGGAGGGCCAGGCGACGGTAACCGGGCGGACGCTCGTCGATCGCGAAGTCCGGGACCTGCGGTCGAAACTGCACGCAGGTCGAGGGTGTGGCCATGAGTTGTACCGTCCCGAGAGGTCCTCGGCGCTCGTCATCGAGGGCTTGATGGGCGTGACCCCACAGCACGCCCCGCACGTGCGCGTGCCGATCGAGTACGGAAAAGAAATCCGTGGCGTTATCGAGGCCGATGGCATCGAGCCATGCGCTACCCATGGCGATGGGCGGGTGATGCATTACGACGAGCGCATGGCGCTGCGGAGCTTCGCTGAGCGCCTCATCGAGTCGTCGTAGCTCTTGCTCACCGAGTCGGCCGCCGACTTGTCCCGGTTGCTGCGAGTCGAGCATGACGACTCGCCAAGGGCCGATATCGTGATGACCGCCGATGCGGAAAGGCGCGACATCGAGTGCTGCGCGCATCGCTTGCGGCACGTCGTGATTTCCGGGGATGCAGAGCACGGGAATGCTCGGATCGAACGCCTCGCGCAACCGCTCGTAGCCGCTCGGGTCGTCGTGGACGATGTCCCCCGTCAAAAGAATGAGGTCGGTAGGTTCGCGCAGCGCCTGGGCCAGCACGGCACGCAACGAGTCGAGCACGACGAGACCGCGTTGACGACCGGCGGGGTCGCCCACGAGGTGCGTATCGGTGATGTGTAGGACGCGGACGGCGGTCATGGCGTTGATGCTAACGCCATGACCGCCCCGGTGTCAGAGGCCGCAGAACGCGGCGATCGATTTAGTAGCGGTAGGTCTCAGGCTTGTACGGACCCTGCTTGGCGACGCCGATGTAGCGAGCCTGCTGATCCGTGAGCTCGGTGAGCTCCGCGCCGAGCTTCTTCAGCTGCAGTCGCGCAACCTTCTCGTCGAGATGCTTCGGCAGCACGTAGACGCCGACCGGATACTTCTCATGGTTCGCCCACAACTCGATCTGCGCGATCGTCTGGTTGGCGAACGACGAGGACATCACGTAAGAGGGGTGACCCGTGCCGCAACCGAGGTTCACGAGACGACCCTCGGCGAGCAGCGTGATGCGCTTGCCGTCCGGGAAGATCACGTGGTCGACCTGCGGCTTGATGTTCTCCCAGGTGCACTGCTTCAGCGAGGCACAGTCGATTTCGTTATCGAAGTGCCCGATGTTGCAGACGATGGCCTGGTCCTTCATACGCTTCATGTGATCGTAGTTGATCACATGGAAGTTGCCCGTCGCGGTGACGAAGATGTCCGCCTTGTCGGCGGCGTATTCCATCGTGACGACACGGTAGCCTTCCATCGCGGCCTGCAGCGCGCAGATCGGGTCGACTTCCGTGACCCATACCTGGGCCGAGAGCGCGCGCAGCGCCTGCGCTGAGCCTTTGCCGACGTCACCGTAACCGGCGACCACGGTAACCTTGCCTGCGATCATGACGTCGGTGGCGCGCTTGATCGCATCGACCAGCGACTCGCGGCAGCCGTAGAGGTTGTCGAACTTCGACTTCGTGACGGCGTCGTTGACGTTGATGGCGGGGAAAGCGAGATCGCCGTCCTTGGCCATTTGGTAGAGACGCTTCACGCCGGTGGTCGTCTCTTCAGTGACGCCGCGGATTTTGCTGATTCGAGTGGAGTACCACTTCGGATCGCGCTTGAGCGTTTCTTTGATGGAGGCGAAGAGCACTTCCTCTTCCTCGCTGCCCGGATTGGTGAGCACCGAGAGGTCCTTCTCAGCCTTCGTACCAAGATGCAGCAGCAATGTGGCATCGCCGCCGTCATCGAGGATCATGTTGGAGTAACCGCCGTCCTGCCACTCGAAGATACGGTGGGTGAAGTCCCAGTACTCCTTGAGCGACTCACCCTTGTAGGCGAACACCGGCGTGCCGTTGACGGCGATCGCCGCCGCAGCGTGATCTTGGGTCGAGAAGATGTTGCACGACGCCCAGCGCACCTGCGCACCGAGAGCCTGCAAGGTCTCGATGAGTACGGCGGTCTGGATCGTCATGTGCAGCGAGCCCGTGATGCGGGCGCCGCGCAGCGGCTGGGTGGGGGCGAACTCCTCGCGGATCGCCATCAGGCCCGGCATTTCGGTTTCGGCGATACGAATTTCTTTGCGACCCCACTCGGCGAGCGAGAGATCAGCAACGTGGAAATCGCCCTTTCCTTGGGCGGGTTTGATCACAGCGTTCATGTCAGGTCTCCGTTAATCTTTGGTTGAAGATTGACGGGCGCCGTTGACGATGTACGCCGTTCCGCGAGCCTGGCACCGGCCGACCCGGTGCTGCAGCGCCCCTCGCGGACGCGGTTTTTCAATTATGCCCGGCGACGCCCCCGCTTGCCGAGACCGGCATCCGCGGCGAGGGCGGCAGCGCGATCCGTGCGCTCCCAGGTGAACTCACGGTCTTCACGACCGAAGTGGCCGTAGGCCGCCGTCTTGCGGTAGATCGGACGGGCGAGCTTGAGCATTTCGCGCAGGCCGTAGGGCGTGAGATCGAAGTGCCGGTCGACGAGTTGAGTGAGTTTTTCGCGCGACACTTTGCCGGTGCCGAAGGTTTCGACCATGACCGAAGTGGGCTTGGCGACGCCGATGGCGTAAGACACCTGCACTTCGCAGCGATCGGCCAAGCCGGCCGCGACGATATTTTTGGCGACATAGCGCGCCGCATAGGCGGCGGAGCGGTCGACTTTCGAGGGGTCTTTGCCCGAGAACGCGCCGCCACCATGACGGGCGAAGCCGCCGTAGGTGTCGACGATGATCTTACGGCCGGTGAGGCCGCAATCGCCGACTGGACCGCCGATGACGAATCGGCCCGTCGGGTTGATGTGGAACTTAGTGCCACGATGCAGCCACTTCTTCGGCAACACGGGCTTGATGACTTCTTCCATGACGGCTTCGCGAAGCGTGTTCGTGGAGACGTCTTCGCTGTGCTGCGTGGAGAGCACGACGGCATCGATCGCAACCGGACGATCATTCTCGTAACGCAACGTGACTTGGCTCTTAGCGTCGGGGCGCAGCCACTTGAGCTTGCCCTGCTTGCGAACCTTGGCCTGGCGCTCGACGAGGCGATGCGAAAGCGTGATCGCGGCGGGCATGAGCACGTCGGTTTCGTTGGTAGCGAAGCCGAACATGAGGCCCTGGTCGCCCGCACCCTGCAAGCGCGGATCTTTGCGATCGACGCCTTGCGCGATATCCGGAGACTGCTTGCCGATCACATTGAGCACGCCGCAGCTCGCGCCGTCGAAGCCCATGTCCGACGAGTTGTAGCCGATTTCGAGCACCGTTTTGCGCACGATGGACTCGATGTCGACCCAGGCGTGGGTCGTGACTTCGCCGGCGACGATGGCGACACCCGTCTTGACCAAGGTCTCGACGGCGACGCGGCAGCGCTTGTCCTTCTCGAGGATGGCGTCGAGGATGGCATCGGAAATCTGGTCGGCAACCTTGTCCGGGTGACCTTCGGAAACCGACTCAGACGTGAAGAGGTAGCTGTTGGCCATGGCGCACTCTAAATTTTCTGAAGAGGAAAGCGGGCGCGGATTATAGCGGCTTGACGCAAATCATCAGCCGCGGAGAGGTCCTTTTTCGTTGAAAAACCGTGCTCTGGTAATGGACAATTGCGGTTTCCTGTAAACAACCCGGGTTTTCCCATGCCTCAACGCCGCCTCCTCGCGAACGCCGTTCGCGCCCTCTCCATGGATGCGGTGCAACGCGCTGCTTCGGGTCATCCGGGCGCACCGATGGGAATGGCGGACATCGCCGAAGTACTGTGGCGCGAAATCATGGACTACAACCCGGCGAATCCGCGCTGGGTCGATCGCGATCGATTCGTGCTCTCGAATGGCCACGCGTCGATGTTGTTGTACTCCGTGCTGCATCTCACTGGCCATCCGCTCTCGATCGACGACATCAAAGATTTCCGTCAACTCGGGTCACGCACGGCAGGTCACCCTGAGCATGATCCGGCGATCGGCATCGAGACGACCACGGGCCCGCTCGGGCAGGGTATTGCCACCGCCGTCGGCATGGCCCTTGCTGAGCGACTGCTCGCCGCCGAGTTCAATCGTCCGGGCCATGACATCGTCGATCACCACACCTACGTGTTTCTGGGTGACGGTTGCATCATGGAAGGGATCTCGCACGAGGCGGCCTCGCTCGCCGGTACGCTCGGTCTCGGAAAACTTATCTGTGTCTACGATGACAACGGGATCTCGATCGACGGCAAGGTCAAGGACTGGATGGCCGACGATACCGCGAAGCGCTTTGCCGCCTACGGTTGGCAGGTCATCAAAGATATCGACGGTCACGACGGTGAGGCGGTTGCCAAAGCGCTCAAGCGCGCCAAGGCCAATCGCAAACAACCGACGCTGATCTGCGCGCGTACCGTCATCGGTTACGGTGCGCCCAACAAGCAGGGGAGCAAGTCCACTCACGGCGAGCCGCTCGGTGCTGAGGAAATCGCCGCCACTCGAGCCGCGATCGGTTGGAACCACGAGCCTTTCGTCATTCCCGACGAGGTTCGTGAAGCGTGGGATCAGCGCGAGCGGGGCGCACGCGCCGAAAAAGCGTGGCGTCGGCGTTTCAATCGTTACAAGCGCGAGTTCCCTGAGCTCGCCGCGCAGTTCGAGCGTCGCATGCGCGGCGAGTTGCCTGCGAACTGGGCGCAATTGCGCGAGGCCGCGACGGCTGCGGCAGCCGCTGTCGGCGCCGCTCAGGCGACTCGTGCGTCGTCGCAGGTGGTTCTGAATGCCATCGGACCCGGCATGGGTGAGTTGCTCGGCGGTTCGGCCGATCTCACGGGTTCCGTGAACACTCTGCGCAAAGATTCGAAAGCCGTCACGCCGAGTGAGGTGTCGGGCAACTATATTTATTACGGGGTACGCGAGTTTGCGATGACGGCCATGATGAACGGCCTCGCGCTGCATGGCGGCTACGTGCCGTATGCCGGCACCTTCCTCGTGTTCTCCGATTACGCGCGCAATGCGATCCGTCTTGCCGCGCTCATGCATCAGCGTGTGCTGCTCGTCTATACACATGATTCCATCGGTTTAGGTGAAGACGGCCCGACCCACCAGCCCATCGAGCACCTCGCGAGCTTGCGTGCGATGCCGAACCTCGGACTTTGGCGTCCCTGCGATGCGACCGAAACGGCCGTGTCCTGGATTGCCGCCATCGAGCGCAGTAACGGACCGACTTGTCTCGTGCTCACACGTCAGGCCTTGCCGCAACAGCCTCGAAGCGCCGAGCAAGTCGAACACATTCGCCGAGGCGGTTATATTTTGATCGAGCCTGAGCTAGCCTCGGGTGCATTACCCGAGGCGATCGTCATCGCAACGGGCAGCGAAGTCGCTCCTGCTGCCGAAGCGGTGCGGGCGGCCAATGCGGCGGGCCGTCGCGTTCGTCTCGTCTCGATGCCCTCGACCGACGTCTTCGATGCGCAGGATGCGACGTGGCGAAATCATGTGTTGCCGAAAGTCGTATCCCGCCGACTCGCCATCGAGGCTGCGGCCTCGCAGAGTTGGTGGAAATATGTCGGGGGCGGCGGCTGTGTGATCGGTATCGATCGCTTCGGCGCCTCGGGCAAGGCTGCGGCGCTTTTCGAACATTACGGACTCACGGCCGCGCATATCGGACGTGCGCTCGACAACCTGCTGAAGAGCTGAAATCAAGGAATATCAGGAGAGGACTATCCATCATGTCAATCAAGGTAGGCATTAACGGTTACGGTCGTATCGGGCGCAACGTGCTGCGTGCGCTTTACGAGGGCGCCCGACGCAAGGACATCCAAATCGTCGCCATCAATGATTTGGGGGACGCCAACACCAATGCCCACCTGACGCGTTACGACACGGCGCACGGCAAGTTTCCCGGCGAGGTCAGCGTCGAGGGTGATTCCATGATCGTCAACGGCGATCGTATTCGCGTGCTCGCGCAGCGCGATCCGGCCAAGTTGCCTTGGGGTGAGCTCGGGGTTGATATCGTTCTCGAGTGCACGGGTCTTTTCACCAGCAAGGTGAAGGCGGGCGCGCATCTCGCGGGCGGCGCCAAAAAAGTCGTGATCTCCGCGCCGGGTGGCGACGATGTCGATGCGACGGTCGTCTACGGCGTGAACCATAACGTGCTGAAGTCATCGATGACTGTGATTTCGAATGCGTCCTGTACGACCAACTGTCTCGCGCCAATCGCCAAGGTGCTGCAGGAGAACATCGGAATCGAGAGCGGTCTGATGACGACCGTTCACGCGTACACCAACGATCAGGTGCTCACCGACGTCTATCACTCCGACCTGCGCCGCGCGCGCTCGGCAACGATGTCGATGATTCCGACGAAAACGGGTGCGGCGGCGGCCGTCGGCCTCGTGCTTCCCGAGCTCAAGGGCAAGTTCGATGGTTTCGCGGTGCGCGTACCGACGATCAACGTGTCTTTGGTCGACCTGACGTTCGCGCCGAAGCGGGCGACGACGGTGGCGGAGATTAACGCTCTGATGAAGGCGGCGGCCGAGGGGCCGCTCAAGGGCGTGCTGGCCTACACCGAGGCACCGCTCGTCTCGATCGACTACAACCATGACGCGCACTCGTCGACCTACGATGCCACGATGACCAAAGTTATCGGCGGCAACCTCGTCAAAGTCTGCTCCTGGTACGACAACGAGTGGGGTTTCTCCAACCGTATGCTCGACACCACCCTCGCGTGGTCGAAGGCCGGCTGAGGAGCGCGCAGCGATGAACGTGTTGCGGATGACCGATCTCGATCTGGCGGGTAAGCGAGTACTCATTCGCGAAGATCTCAACGTACCGATCGAGGGCGGGTCGATCACGAGCGATGCGCGAATACGCGCATCGCTCCCGACCATTCGTCAGGCGATCGAAAAGCGTGCGCGCGTCATTCTGCTCTCGCATTTGGGTCGCCCCAAGGAAGGCGAATTCTCTGCCGAGAACTCGCTCGCTCCGGTCGCCAAGCGTCTCAGCGAACTTTTGAACCAACCCGTGAGACTCCTCGCCGAGTGGCTCGATGGTGTCGATTGCGAGCCGGGTGAGGTCGTCCTTTGCGAGAACGTTCGCTTCAATAAAGGCGAGAAGAAAGACGACGAGACCCTGTCGCGTCGCATGGCCGCGCTTTGTGACGTATACGTGATGGATGCGTTCGGGACGGCTCATCGTGCTGAGGCGAGTACGCACGGCGTCGCGCGTTTTGCACCCATTGCCTGTGCAGGGCCCTTGCTCGTGGGAGAGCTCGAAGCCCTCGAACGCGCGCTCGCCAAGCCCGCTCGTCCGCTCGTCGCCATCGTCGCCGGGTCGAAGGTGTCGACCAAGCTGACGGTCCTCGAGTCGCTGCTCGCCAAAGTCGACAAGCTCATCGTCGGCGGTGGTATCGCCAATACCTTCCTCGCCGCGACCGGCGTGAATGTGGGCAAGTCGCTGCACGAGCCAGACATGTTGGAGACCGCTCGTCGATTGCTCGACCAGGCTCGTGCTCGTGGTGCTGAAATTCCGCTGCCGACCGATGTCGTCGTCGCGTCCGAGTTCTCACCGACGGCGGTGGCGACGGTGCGCGATGCGCATGCCGTGGGGGCTTCCGAGCTCATTCTCGATATCGGTCCCAAGGCTGCGGCACAACTTTCGGAGATTTTGCAGTCGGCGGGTACCATCCTCTGGAACGGACCGGTGGGCGTTTTCGAGTTTGACCAGTTTGGTGCGGGAACGCGCGCTATCGCCGAGGCCATCGCTCGGAGTAAGGCGTTCTCGCTCGCAGGTGGCGGTGACACACTCGCCGCGATCGAGAAGTATGATGTCGAACGCGGGATCTCCTACATCTCGACGGGCGGCGGGGCCTTCCTCGAGTTCGTCGAGGGCAAGATACTGCCTGCCGTTGCGGCACTCGAGGCGAGAGCCGCGCGCTGATCCGACTCTCGCCTCAGGTTTCACGGAGAATACGCTGCTCATGACATTGCCTCGCAGGACGAAGATTGTTGCGACGCTCGGACCCGCCACGGACGACGTCGACGTCCTGCTCGAGATGTGCCATGCCGGACTCGACGTTGCGCGCATCAACTTTTCGCACGGCTCGCACGATGACCATCTTCGTCGCGTCGAGTTGCTACGCGAAGCATCCGTGAGGGCCGGGCGTTACGTCGCCATTCTCGGAGATCTTGCGGGCCCCAAGATTCGCATCGAAAGTTTCGTCGACGGGGCGGTGCAGCTCGTCGAGGGACAGCCGTTCGCGCTCGATACGTCGCTCGACAAGAAGGCGGGCAATATTCGTGAAGTGGGCGTGGCCTACAAAGAGCTCGTCGCTGACGTGACGGCCGGCGACACGTTGCTGCTCAACGACGGACTCATCGTTCTAGAAGTGCTATCGGTCAAAGGTACGCGTATCGAGACTAAGGTGATCGCAGGAGGCGAGCTCTCGAATCGCAAGGGGCTCAATCGCAAGGGCGGTGGTATTTCTGCTCCGGCGCTCACCGACAAAGATTTCGAGGATATCCGGTTTGCTGCGGCGAACGGATTCGACTATCTCGCGCTGTCTTTCGTGCGCGACGGCTCGGACATTCGGCAGGCCCGCGAGCTGTTGCGGGTCGCCGGCGCACCGTTCACGCGTATCGTCGCCAAGATCGAGCGACACGAGGCGGTGGCGCAGTTGGCGGGCATCATCGAGGCAACGGATGTCGTGATGGTCGCGCGTGGCGATCTCGGTGTCGAGATGGGGCAAGCGGCGCTCACGGGTTTGCAGAAGACCATCATTCACGAGACGCGTCTACGTAATCGAGTCGCGATCACGGCGACCCAGATGATGGAGTCGATGATCCAGAATCCGGTACCGACGCGTGCCGAGGTGAGCGACGTCGCGAACGCGGTGCTCGATGGTACCGACGCCGTGATGCTCTCGGCCGAAACGGCGACAGGCAAATATCCGGTGAAGG
>JAFMKA010000035.1 GCA_017853175.1 Steroidobacteraceae bacterium
CCTTGACGTCGCGACCCGCCTTGGCCGCCTAGGTATCCGCCCCTCACAGGTGGCTATCCAGGAACGCAGCGAGTTGCGAGCGCGATACTGCGCCGACCTTCTGCGCCTCGACGGTTCCGTTCTTGAACAGAATCAGCGTCGGAATGCCGCGGATGCCGAACTTGGGCGGCGTCTGCGGGTTTTCGTCGATGTTGAGTTTCGCGATGCGGACGCGATCGGCATAAGCCGGAGCGAGCTCATCGAGGATGGGGGCGATCATCTTGCATGGACCGCACCACTCTGCCCAAAAATCGAGCAGGACTGGCTTGTCGGACTTCAGCACGTCGTTGGCGAAAGTGGAGTCAGTGGTATTGATGATGTGAGGGCTGCTCACGCGGGTAAACCTCCGGTTGGAGTGGTTTTGATGGGATAGAAACGATAGGAATTAAAAAGGGGGTTTGCGGACCCGCGGCTGAACGCCGTGTCGGGAAGCCTTCAAACGGTTACACTAGACCGTCTTTGCGATTTGGGTTTTGCCTCTGGATTGACCAGGTTTGCTTGTGGTTTGCGAGGGGGCGAAGCCGGATTCCGGGGGGCAGAACGCCCTACTGAGACCGATTTTTAGCCAATTCCCGGGACGTTTGCAAGCACTGTCAATTTTTATCGCTCACCACGGTTCGTAATGTCTGATACCCATCTTTCCGATTTAACCTTCTCCGCTCTCAATCTGGCCGAGCCCCTAATGCGGGGCATTAACGAGGCAGGCTTCACGCGCTGCACGCCGATCCAGGCCCAGACTCTGCCCCACGCGCTCTCGGGGCGCGATATCGCAGGACAGGCCCAGACGGGCACCGGGAAGACGGCCGCCTTCCTGGTGGCGCTGTTTCAAAACCTGCTCACTCACCCCTCGCCGCCCACGCGGGGCGCCACCTCGATTCGGGCGCTCGCGATCGCGCCGACCCGCGAGCTCGCCGTTCAGATCTACAACGATGCGATCGTGCTCGGCCGTCATACCGGGCTGCGCATCGCCGTGGTGTACGGCGGTGTCGACTACGAAAAACAAAGACGCGATCTCGAAGGCGGTGTCGATGTGCTCATCGGTACGCCGGGACGCCTGATCGACTATTTCAAGCAGCACGTCTTCGAGCTTCGCGAGACGCAGGCCATCGTCCTCGATGAGGCCGATCGCATGTTCGACCTCGGCTTCATCGCCGACATCCGCTACATCATGCGCCGCCTGCCGCCACCCGATCAGCGGCAGTCCATGCTCTTCTCGGCCACGCTCTCGCAGCGGGTGCTCGAGCTCGCCTACGAGCACATGAACGACCCAGAGCTCGTGCGCATCGAGCCCGAAAAAATCACGGCCGATCGCGTTCGGCAGGTCATGTACTACCCGGCAATGGAAGAAAAAATTCCGCTGCTCGTAGGTTTGCTGCGCAAGATGGATCCTTTCCGCAGCATGGTGTTCGTTAACACGAAGCGCATGGCCGAGCGTCTCGAAGATGTGCTGCGTGCCAACGACATCAATGCTCAGGCGCTATCGGGTGACGTTCCTCAAAAGAAGCGGCTGCGCTTCCTCGAAGATTTCCATGCCGGCAAACTTGCCGTGCTCATCGCCACCGACGTGGCGTCTCGCGGACTGCACATCCCGGATGTCAGTCACGTCTTCAACTTCGACTTGCCGCAAGATTCCGCCGACTACGTGCACCGCATCGGTCGCACCGCCCGTGCGGGCGCCGAAGGCGACGCGATCAGCTTCGCCTGCGAGGAGTACGCGGTCGCACTACCCGACATCGAGAAATACATCGGACGTAAGCTGCCCTACGAACCGATCACGCCGGACATGCTCCCCGAGATCAAATGGCCGCCGCGCCGCAGCTTCGCAGAGCGCGGAGGACGACCCGGCGGAGGCGGAAGATCGGGTGGCGGAAGGCCCGGCGGAGGCCGACCAGGCGGCGGCCCTAGGCAAGGGGGTGGCGGTCGGCCCCGCGGACGTCGCGGCCCGGGCTGAGCGTCGATCTCAGAGCAGATCGGCGACGCCGTCGATCGCCGCAAATTCTTCGTGGTGGTGCGGCTCACGCGAAGTATCGGGCCGCTTCACGCCATAGACCCAACGCACTCCAGCCTCGATGGCCGCGTGCAACACCGCTTTGCTGTCATCGACGAACATCGTGCGTGCCGGATCGAACGGCTCCGCACGCCGAGCAGCGACCCAAAATCTTTGATCTTCCTTGGGCGCGCCGAACCCATGAGAGGTATACGCGGCATCGAGGTAACTGAGGACCCGAGTCCGCTCTTCCTTGATGCCGAGGATGACCGGGTGTGAATTGGTCATGAGCACGAGGCGCTTACCGCGCTCGCGAACCTGCTCCAGAAACCCTCTGGCCCCCGGCAACCAGGCGACTCGGTGCGACTCCTCACGATGAACTCGCTCGATGTCGATACCGAGTTGTGCGCTCCAGTAGTCGATCGAGTACCAATCGAGCGTACCCTGTACCCGTTTGAAACGAGGTGCGAGTTCGGCATGGGTTTCGGCGAGCGACAAACCGTGGTTCTCGGCATAGATCTCGGCGACCCGAGCGAGCCAGATGTAATTGTCGAAGGCGAGATCGAGCAACGTACCGTCGAGGTCGAGCAGAACGGTGTCAATCTCGTCCCAGCGGGGCGACTGTCCGGGAAGCAATGCCATAGGTCTATCATACCGACGATGAGCCCTCCTCCCCTCGCCGATCTGCATCTGCATAGCCATCATTCCGATGGCCTGCTGACGCCTGAGGCGCTCATCGAACTTTGTGCCTCTCGAGGCGTGACGCTCGCGGCTCTCACCGACCACGACACCGTCGCGGGCTGCGAGGCGGCTCGCCTCGCCTGCCAGCAACATGGCTTACGACACATCAACGGGGTCGAGGTGTCCTGCGGCTGGAACGGTCAAACCTTGCACGTGATCGGGCTCGACTTCGACCCGACACACGCAGAACTCGCGGCACATCTGTCGCACATCCGGGCGAGGCGCGCAGATCGACTCACCGAAATCGGCGAACGCCTCGAGCGTAAAGCCTCGATCGCCGTACGACCCTTGGTGACCCGCATCCTCGCCGAGACGGACGTTCCGACCCGCATGCATCTCGCCCGCTCGCTCGTCGCGGCGGGGCACGCGAGAGACCTCTCTGAAGCCTTCGATCTTTGGTTGACACGCGGTACGCCCGGGCATGTTCCCGAAGAATGGCCGACCCTCGCAGAGACCATCGCTGCACTACGTACGGCGGGCGCCCGAGTGGTGCTCGCCCACCCTCATCGATATCGCCTCTCGGGTGGCGCGCTGCGACGTCTGCTCGGCGAGTTTCGCGAAGCCGGCGGCGAAGCCATCGAGGTCTCGGTCGCGGGTATCGGCCCCTCCGATCTCGATCGACTTGCGACACTGGCGCGAAACCTCGGATTTGCAGCCTCCACAGGATCTGACTTCCATGATCCTTCCGTGCCGTGGAATCCTCCGGGGCGCTTCGCTAAGCTACCGACCGACCTCGAACCCTTGGCGGCGCGACTCGGATGACCGGGAACGACGACAACGATAAAGTCGATCGCGAACTGTTTCGCAATGTCGAAAAATTGCGTCTGTTGCGCATCGAGCACCGAGATCTCGACGAGATCATCTCGCGCCTCTCGATGGACATCCACGTCGATGAGATCCAACTCAAACGTCTCAAAAAACGAAAGCTGATTCTCAAAGACCAGATCGAGCGATATAGCAGCGAACTCATTCCCGACCTCAACGCCTGATATTCCAAGCGAGAGTGCTTTGATGAACCCCACCACCAGCCCCGCCGAAATACTGCGGGAGCTACTGAGTAACGATGGCATCAATGAATTGATCGCAATTCTTCTGGCGGTCGTGGTCTCGCT
Organism: Steroidobacteraceae bacterium; assembly: GCA_017853175.1. GTDB lineage: Bacteria > Pseudomonadota > Gammaproteobacteria > Steroidobacterales > Steroidobacteraceae > UBA964. The sequence continues at coordinate 3,880 of JAFMKA010000035.1, forward strand.
GCTCGTCAATCGATTGATGCGCAGCTCGCTCAAACGCTTACGCGAACGGCGCGGGGGCAGTACGCCAGCCGAGGGCGCCATCATCCTCGCACCTTTCCTCGCCGCTACGGTCCTGGTGGCGATGGCGATCGGTCTCATGCGTCAGGCCGGCGCACCCGACGCCATCCTCGTGCTCGCCTTACAACTCATCGTGGCACTCGGAGCCGTCCGCTTCGGTGTCTTCCTCCTGCGCTTGCTGCTCGGTGAAGAAAGTTGGGCGGCTCGTTGGGAAGTTCGCCTGACGCTGCTCGTCTGGGCAGGGCTCGGGATGCAGTTTCTCGGCGCCTTCGACTGGCTCGAACAAACGCTAGATACGGTCGACCTGCTGCCCGGTAAGGCGATATTCAGTCTTTGGGCACTGCTACGCGGCATCGTGATCGTGGGCGGCTTCGTGGTGATCACGAGTCTCGCAGCCAAAGCCATCGAACGCCGTGTGATGTTGCTCGAGGACATCGCGCCGTCGACCCGAGTGGGCATCGTCAAAGGCAGCTACTTCCTGCTCATCTCCATCGGCTTGTTGCTCGGTGTCAATTCGGCGGGCGTCGACCTCACGTCGCTCACGGTGCTGACGGGCGCCGTGGTGTTCGCCCTCGGCTTCGGCATCCGCGATATCACCAGCAACTTTGTCAGCGGCTTTGTGCTGCTCATGGACAAATCGATCAAACCCGGCGATGTGATCAGTTTTCATCAGCACACGGGTACGACCTCAGATAATTTCGGCTGGGTTCAAGAGCTTCGCGGCCGCTATGTCGTGGTGCGCGATCGCGATGGTGTCGAGTCGCTTGTGCCCAATCAAAACCTCATCACGACTCCTGTGATCAACTGGAGCTACTCCGATCAGCGAGTCCGCCTGCGACTGCCCGTGATGATCAGCTACGATGATGATCCGGAGCTCGCACTCGAGCTGCTGGTGAAGGCCACGAGCGATCATCCGCGCATCCTCATCGACCCGGCTCCGGTCTCCCGGCTGCTCTCATTCGAGGACTACGGCATGAAACTCGAAGCTCGTTTCTGGATCCGCGATCCGATGAATGGCGTCAACAACGTCCGCTCAGACGTAAACCGTCGTGTTTGGAAGCTCTTCAAAGAACACGGCATCAAAATTCCCGTGGCGCAGCAAGAAGTGCGGGTGCTCGAACCCGGCGTCGCTCCGCCGCGCTCACGCTTACCTTACGATGCCGATCCTCGCGGGTAAGGTGCTAATTCCCGACGCCGATCTCTCGGTGTCGTTCATTCGTGCTGGGGGCCCGGGAGGCCAAAACGTCAACAAGGTCGCGAGCGCCGTACAGTTGCGCTTCGATCTGGCAGACTCAGTCGCCCTCAGCGACGCAGTTAAACAACGCCTTCGACATCTCGCAGGCCGACGTCTGACGGATGAGGGTTCTCTGCTCATTGTGGCGCGAGAGCATCGCAGCCAGGAGCAAAACCGTCGCGAAGCCGAACAACGGCTGGCTGAACTCATTCGTTCCGCGCTGATCGAGCCGAAGATCCGTCGAAAGACCAAACCGACCCGCGCCTCAGGGCTACGCCGCCTCGAGGGCAAGACGCGTCGTTCGTCGGTGAAGCGGCAACGCGGGCGCGTACGCGATCAAGATTAAGCCGTCGCGTCGACCTGCGTCACTTGCAAGATGCTGTGTCGAATCTGTTCGGACAACACGAACTCCGCATCGGCCGCCACGCGTAAGAACACCTCGTCGAAGACGAGTCGTCCAGTCTCGTCACTGCGGATCACACGTCGGCGCAGCAGCAAAGAAATGAAGTTGTCGAACATCGCGCGGTCCGAAAACTCGGGTGAATTGAATCCGTAAATCATGTTGATGCGCTGCGCGGTGAGCTGACAACGCTCTGAGAGCTCACGCGCGGTGAGCACCCCGGAACCGGCATGCATGAGCGTCGCAATGGCGAGGTAATACCGCTCGATGGTCTGGACCGAGGCCTGCGCCAGCAACGACAACTGCAGAGACTGCGGCGAGCTCGGCGCGGGACGGCGCCAAGCATCTTGCTCTTCGAGTCGCTCGAGGATGCCGAGTTCGGCCAGCGCGTCGAGCAATCGACGCATGACACCCGGAAGCTCCTGCTCGGTCCATTTCAAGAACAATTCGGATGCCACATAGGGATAGACGCGCCAGGCGAGTCGCTGGATATCTTCCGTGCGCACCACCGAATTGGAAATGAACGCGCACGCCACGAGCGACGGCAGTGTGAACAGATGCAATACATTGTTGCGGTAATAGGTCATGAGCACCGCCATCTCGTCGCTGATCCGCAAGAGATCGCCCAACTTGTGCGTCTGACGCTGCAGCATCTTCATCGACTCGCCGTACGCGATCATGGCGGCGCCGTCCAAATCGGTGATGGTGACGCGCGCGTCGTAAGGCGCCATACGCAGCAGCTTGAGATAGAGCTCGCATTGTCTTGCCAGATCGCGCTCGGCCATCGCCTGCCGCGGCATGGCGAGCAAGGTCACGGCGAGTAAATTGATCGGCGTGACGGCAGCGGCGGAGTTGATGTTCCGCATGATGCGTTGCGCAAGATCATCGACGACCGCAGAGACCCACGGTGCTCTGCCCTCCTCGTCAAGCGCTGCACGGCCTGCATCACCCGCCTGCTGCTGCAGGACGTCATCGAGCAAAATCGGCTCACCCACGTTGACGTGCACTCGACCGAACTTCTCACGTAACACGCGCAACGCACGTACGAGATCGCCGATGCTTTCTTTGCGTTTGGGTTGACCCGAGAGCTCACCGACGTAAGTGCCCGCCTCGACGATACGCTCGTAACCGAAATACACCGGCACAAATACGACGGGCCGGCGAGGATCGCGCAGATGACTGCGCACGGTCATGGAAATCATGCCTGTTTTAGGCTGCAGCAAGCGTCCCGTTCGCGAGCGTCCGCCCTCGACGAAATATTCGATCGAATGCCCGCGAGCCATGATGGCTGCGAGATATTTCATGAACACTGCGGTGTAAAGCGCGTTGCCCGCAAAGCTTCGACGAATGAAAAATGCGCCGCCTTTGCGTAGGAATCGGCCTACGATCGGAATGTTGAGGTTGATACCGGCTGCGATATGCGGCACCGCATAGCCCTGCTTGTAGATCACGTAGGACAACAACAGATAGTCCATGTGACTGCGATGACAAGGCACGAAAACGACTTCGCGATCTTGCGCGACCTCGCGCAAGGTCTCGGCATGATTGAACGTCACGCCGTCATACAGTCGGTTCCACAACCGCCCAAGGAACCCCTCCATGAACGTGATGAACACGTGCGAGTAGTTTGCCGCGATCTCCTCGAGGTAGCCCTGCGCAACGCCAAGAGCACGATGTCTCGGTAATTTTTTGTCGCGCATTTCTGCGGCCATCGCCGCACGTACTGCGCGGGCCGACAAGACTCGATGTAAAATCGTGCGCCGATGCGAAAGGTCGGGTCCGATGCGCGCCGCACGTTGCCGTCGAAAGCTCGCTCGCTGGGCGCGGGCAATACGAGCCGCCTGCGATGCGGAGCTCGCGCCCTCGACGAGTAACTGGCGCAAGCTCATCGGCTCGCCCACTTCGATCATCGTGAAGCGGCCGTTGATCAGCACTTGCATGAGCTTTCGGAAACCGCTCGCGAGCGCCCAGTTCTCGGTGAACAGCAAACGCCACCACGAACCCTCTTTCTGCGGCGCGCGTCCCCAATACACCGCAATCGGTACGAGTCGCACGTCGAGCGTTGAGTCGCGCTCGAGAGTCTCGATCATTCGGACGAGCTCTGCGGGCGGTCGTCGATCGATGCGCGGATCAAAGAATCCTCGCGTTTTCAAAAGTGGAATTGCCGCATGAACAGCGCTTTTTTTACGACCCAGAATGCGCCCCGACGGTCTCGGCAGCCCCGCGCGGACGCACAGATTTTCGAGCGCAGCGAGATCAACGGCGCTACGACGCTCGAGCACGTAGCACACGGGCGATGCCTGAACGGCACCGATCGAGTCCGTCGCCGACTCGGGCCGAATCTCGGGACGCACCCAAAGATCGAGACCGCGTCGAAGGAGTGCGCTCAGCGCTCGAACCTCAGGCATCGAAGCCTCCGAGGAACTCGCGCAACCAGCCCACCATGCGAGGCAAGGTCGCGTGTAATCGATGATCGTCATCGACGAGATAGGTGAGCGCCCGCTGCTTTTCGGCGAAAGCGAGTCCTTTGGCGACCGGAACGACATCGTCGCGCCAACCATGGATCACGACGGTCGGACAAGGCTCTGCCACGGGCGTAGGCGGCAGTCCGGGCAGATCGAAGGCGGGTGCCATCAAAAAAAGTCCTGAGGCGCTGACGGGGCGGGACGCGGCCGCCGCGAGGTAACCCCCGAGACTGGAGCCGACCAACACGGGATGGGGCGGCAACTCGCGGCAGGCATCGAGCAGTTTTTCGAGTCGCCCTTCGACGGAGTCGATTCCTCGATAATCGACAGACTCAACACGCCAACGAAGCGAGCGTGCGGCCTCCGCCAGCGCGACAATCTTGGTGCCCCACGGCTCGGAGTCCTTGCCATGGGAAAATACGATCGTTTTTACCCCCACGGGGCCAAGTGTACCCGCAACGTCGCTGCCGCGCGGTTGCGAGCCCCCTCGGCCTTTCAAGGCTCCTGATCCGGGGGGCCGGTCATGCCATCCCAGGTGGCGCCGATCGGCACTGCATTACGCACCCGGGTCGCCGCAGCGATCAGTCCCTCGTACGTGGCATCGGCTCGCGAGATCGTGACTGGCAAACCGCGTGGTGCATGACTGAATCGCGAGACGGCCTGCCAATCGATGCTGGCACCCCGCGATTTGAGATCTCTCTGAATCTTTGCCGCCACGCCTCGCGACAGAAGTTTCTGCTGCGCTTTCTTCCAGTCGCGAGGATCGTCCTCGAGTACGTCGAAAGCCTGCATGTACAACTGACCCGAGTGCCAGCCGAAGACGAAGGGCTGATTGACCACCGTAACTTTGACGCCGGGCCGAACGAGCTCGTAGAGAAATTCGATATCCTCTGGAAAGAGTCTGATGCAGCCATGACTTGAGCGCAGGCCGACGCCAGCGGGCTTATTGGTACCGTGGATGAGATAGCTTGGCCAACCGAGGTACAACGCCCGCGTCCCGAGCGGATTATCAGGGCCGGGTGGTACGACGGCCGGAAGCGTCTCGCCATCCTTGGCATGTTCGGCCCGCACACCGGGACCGGGACGCCACGTCGGATTTCGCGTCATGCGCGTCACGGTGGTCGAACCTACGGGCGTCGCCCAACCCACTCGGCCGATGCCGATGGGAAAGGTGTAGACCACCTGCGGCTCACCCCGCTCCGCTCGCGGGAAATAGTAGAGCCGCATCGCAGCGAGATTGATGACGATGCCCTCGCGCGGCGCATTGGGCAGCAAATGCTGAGTCGGCAGAACAATCTCTCGGCCTTCTCGTGGCAACCACGGATCGACTCCCGGATTGGCTCTCACGAGCTCTTCGTAACCCACGTTGAAACGACGCGCGAGGTCGGTGAAGGTGTCTTCGTTACTCGCCCGGGTGACTCGAAGTTCACCAATCATGTCCGATGTGGCGTCGGCGATCTCGAACCGATGTGTGCTCAAAGAATACGGCTCGTCGATTCCGGCGATCGGCGGCACGACGACGGGCGCATTCGCCTGACGCTGGGGCGCAGAGCCGCATGCGACGAGCAGACTCAAGGCGCCGAGCATGGCGAGTCGACCAACAGTGAGGCAGGGCGTCCTCATGGGCGCAAAGATTACAGCAGGACCGGTCGGTTCGACTGCTCGTTACGATCGCCGCCCTCGTTCGGGAAGTGTCGAGCGAGCAAAGCGCCGACACCCTCGATACCGGCGACGGCTCCTTCGGGAAACCGACCCTCGCGAAAATGCTGCTCCATCGCACGACAGACAGACTCCCACTCGTCGGCCGAAACGCGCGTGGCAATACCCCGATCGGCCACAATTTCGACGTCGTGCTCGGCCATCAAGAGGTAAATCAGTACGCCGTTGTTGCGCTCGGTATCCCAGATCCCGAGCCGTCCGAAGAGCTCGACCGCACGTTGTCGGGGCGTCCGGCCCGACCATAAATCACCGAAGTCGAGAGACGTCTCGATCACGAAGCGAATCTCTCCGGCGTGCTTGGCCTCAACTGTGGTGATGGCCTTTTCGATCGAGCGCAAAGCATGGGCGGGAAAGCGTCGTCGGGTTACGAGCGGCGTGGCGAATAAATTTTTGGACCAGCGATCGAAGGTGCTCATGTTACGAAACGCCCTTTACCAACGTCCCGAGGCGCCACCGCCTCCGAAACCGCCGCCGAGTCCGCCGAAGCCACCCCCTCCGAAACCTCCGCCACCGAAACCTCCGCCGCCGAAGCCCCCGCCATCCCAACGTCCGCGACGTCCATGGCTCGCAAATCGCCCCGTCGGTACGCCACCGGCGAGTGCCACGACAAACCCGACGACGCCGGCGAGCACCGCGAGGCCGAGCGCACCCGTCACCATGAGACCCAGCGCGCCGAGCACACCCCCGGTCGTGACCGCCCCGAGAATGCGCCCCAAAATTTTTCGAAGGATGGCCGACAGCACGATCGCGAGCACGAACACGAGCCCGATGATGTTCTCAAAACTCCCTCCCTCGCTGCCCTTCCATTGCTGCTCGGGCTCCGGCAAGGGCTCACCGTCGACAACGGCGATCATGCGATCGATGCCTGCATTGACGCCGCCCGCGTAATCGCCGGCGCGAAAAAGCGGCGTGATCGTTTCATCGATGATGCGATTAGAAGTGAGATCGGTGAGAACACCCTCGAGACCGCGGCCGACTTCTATACGTAGTCGTCGATCCTCGACGGCGATGATGAGCAAGGCCCCATCATCGACGCCCTTGCGTCCGAGCTTCCAAGCGTCGACGACGCGGATGGAATACTGCTCGATCTCCTCGGGCGCCGTACTCGCCACGGCCAGCACGGCGATCTGCGCACCCTTTCTCGTCTCGAACTCAGCGAGTTTTTCTTCGAGCGCGGCTTCCTGATCGGCAGAAAGAATGTCGGCCGCATCCGTCACCCGACGTTCGAGTGACGGGATGGGCTGCAATCCCTGCGCCGCGGCGATCGAAGGGATCGCCGCGACGAGCAAGACGAGACATAAAAATGTGCGCCGCACGTCGGAGAGCGTCCGAATCAGGGCGTCGGATTACCGAAATCGACGGTGGGCGCCGTCGAGATGGCCGCCTCGTTCTCGACGGTAAAGTTCGGCTTCACCTCGTAACCAAACACCATGGCCGTGAGGTTGGACGGGAACTTGCGAATCGTACCGTTGTAGTCCTGTACCGCGGCGATATACCGATTACGTGCCACGGCGATACGATTTTCGGTGCCCTCGAGCTGCGCCTGCAGATCGCGGAAGTTTTGGTCCGACTTCAGTTGAGGATAGTTTTCGGTGACCATCAACAGACTCTTGAGAGCCTGGGTCAGTTCGCCTTGCGCCGCCTGATATTTTTGCAGAGCGGCCGGATCGTTCACGAGTTCGGGCGTCACCTGAATCGATGTTGCCCGAGCACGAGCCTCGGTGACACCGACGAGCACCTTCTCTTCCTGTGCTGCGAAACCCTTCACCGTGTTGACGAGGTTCGGGATGAGATCGGCGCGGCGCTGATACTGGTTGCCCACCTCGGACCACGACGCCTTGATGGCTTCGTCCTGGGTCTGGATGGTGTTGTAACCGCAGCCTGAGAGCGAAAGCGTTGCCACCAGGATGATTACGGCAAATATCTTTTTCATGTGAACTTCTCCAGTCAGGGCGTCACGATGACGCCCGTTAATCACCAAATTTTGACGCGCTCTTTCGGATCGCGATACAGACGGTCGCCGGGTTTGACATCGAAGGCTTCATAAAATTCCGTCATGTTCGTAACGACCCCATTACAGCGATACTCGCTCGGACTGTGCGAGTCGGTCACCAGGCGCACACGCAGTTCATCGTCGCGATATTTGCGACGCCAAATTTGCGCCCAGCCCAGGAAGAAACGCTGCGGCCCCGTGAAACCGTCGATCACCGGCGCGGGTTTGCCATTGAGCGAGAGCTTGTAGGCCCGGTACGCCACCGCGAGACCCGAGAGGTCGCCGATGTTCTCACCCAAGGTGAGATCACCGTTGATCGAACGATCATCGATCGGCTTGAAGGCGCTGTATTGCGCGGAAAGCCGCCCCGCACGCTCGCGGAATCGCACGTTGTCGTCGAAGGTCCACCAGTCGCGAAGGTTGCCTTCGCCGTCGTAGCGACGACCCGAGTCGTCGAACCCGTGGCTGATCTCGTGGCCGATCACGCCGCCTATACCGCCGTAATTCACGGCATCGTCGACGTTCGGGTCAAAGAACGGCGGGCGAAGAATCGCCGCCGGGAAGACGATTTCGTTCATGGGCGGACTGTAGTACGCATTGACCGTCTGCGGCGTCATACCCCACTCGCTGCGATCGACGGGCTTACCGAGACGGTCCATCTGCCGAAGAAATTCGAATTCATTGACTCGGCGAAGATTGCCGAGCAGGTCGTCCGAACGTACGTCGAGCTTACTGTAGTCACGCCATTTGTCTGGGTAGCCGACCTTCACCGAGAACGCCGCGAGCTTGCGCTTCGCCTCCTCTTTCGTTTGCGGACCCATCCACTCGAGCGAGTCGATCGACTGCTCGAATGCCACGCGGAGGTTGGCGACGAGCTCGCGGATACGAGTACGAGCTTCGGGCGGAAACGTACGCTCGACGTAGAGTCGGCCGGCAATTTCGCCGATCGAACGGTCGATGAGCGTTAGGCTTCGACGCCAGCGCGGCTGCTGCGCCTGTACGCCACGCAGTGCGCGCTCACGGAAATCGAAGCGCGCGGTGTCGTAGGCATCGGGCAGAAACGACGCATTGGCATCGAGCAGTCGGAATCGAAAATACTCGCGCCATGTCGTCACGGGAGTCGCGCGCACGAGTTCGCCAAGTTGCTTCACGTAACTCGGCTGGCGGATATCGAACTCCGTGATCGCCGCAGCCTCTGGACCCATCCCGTCGACGAATGATTTCCAGCCGAAGGCTGGCATGGCGACCGTCGCATCAGAAATGGCGGTGCGGTTATAGGTCTTCACCGGATCGCGATTCTCGACGCGCGTCCAGTGCAGGCGAGCGATTGCAGTCTCGAGCGTCACGATACGTGCAGCGGCAGCGCCCGCCTCGGTCGTGCCCGAGAGCGACAAGAGCTTCTCTGCATAGACCGCAAGATCAGCTCGCGCCTTCGCGTTGCGCGCATCATCGGCGAGGTAGTATTCGCGATCAGGCATCGTTAGACCGCTTTGCGACAGCCCCGGAAGATACCTTGAGGACTGCCGACGATCCTGACCGACATACGCGCCGATCGGCGCGCCCACGCCGAGACGCTGTGCTCGCCCGAAGTAGGCGAACACGTCGTCATACGACGCGAGCGAAGCGATACGAGCCAGCTCTCCTTGGAGCGGTGCGATGCCTCGCGCCTCGATGGCTTTCGTGTCCATGAAGGCGCTATGAAAATCGCCGAGTTTTTGCGCGTCGGAGCCCGGCGCGCGCTTCGGATCGGCGGCTGCGGACTCGACGAGCTCTCGCAAGGCCGCAAGCGCATCGTCCTCGAGCTTGCTGAACGTCCCGTAGTTCGAACGGTCGGCGGGAATCTCCGTGCGTGCGAGCCAGGTACCGCCGGCAAAGCGATATAAGTCGTCCTGCGGACGAACGCTACGATCGAAGCCCTCGAGATCGAGACCCGATCGCAGTGACGAGGCGCCCGTCGGCGCAGGCACTGCTCCGGCGGCATCGGCTGCAAAGGCATCGGAGGCCAGACCGACTACCGACGCGGCGATCATCGAAAAAACACGCAGACGAATGTTCATACTCGGTTTCCTGAATTGGAGTGAACTCACGTAGAGGACAAGATTACCGCGTCCCGCCTCGCCGCGAACACCGCGCACCATTATCCTTGCCGCGCACCATTATCCTTGCCAAGAACCATGTCCCGTTACCGACCCCCGACGACGCCCGGCTCCAAATTCATCACGAAGGAG
>JAFMKA010000115.1 GCA_017853175.1 Steroidobacteraceae bacterium
CTACGCCGGTATCTCCCCCCAAGATCTGATCCGTCTGCAAAACCAAGGGGCCTTGATCATCGATCTGCGTAACCCAGAGGCTTTCGGTGCCGGCCACATCGGTGGCGCACGACGTATGGATTCCGCCGAGATGCTGACGGCCGGCGATTCGCTCAAGAAGTACAAAGAGAAGAACGTGGTCGTTTATTGCGACTCGGGCTCGACGGGTGCCGCAGCGGCGCGTGTGCTGGGCCGCCAAGGCTTCAAGCAAGTCTTCAACCTCAAGGGCGGCCTCGCTGGCTGGCGCTCCGAAAATCTTCCGCTCGCAACGGGGCAAGGAAAATCCTGACCATGACCGCCAAGGTCGTGATGTACGCCACCGCCTGGTGCCCTTACTGCGCTCGGGCCCGCGAATTGCTCGAGAGAAAGAGGGCCGATCTCGAAATCATCGACGTCGACCGAGACCCTTCGCTCCGTCAGCAGATGATGACGCGTAGTGGCCGTCACACCGTGCCGCAAATCTTCATCGATGGGGTACACGTAGGCGGATGCGACGATTTGCACGCCCTCGACGCCAAAGGCGGTCTAGATCCGCTGCTCGCGAGCTGACGACAACTCTTCATTCATACAGAAATCATCACAGAGGCTTCACGACATGGCTGATCCAGATCCGCGCGCCGACGGCGCCACTCCTCCGGGTGCCGAAGCAAATGCTCCGGAATTCTCACTGCAGTCGGTCTACTTGAAGGACTGCTCCTTCGAAGCGCCCAAAGGGCCGCGCATCGAAGGGCCCTGGAATCCGCAGATCGGTCTCGATCTCAACACTGCTTCAGAAGCCATCTCCCCGGACCTTCGCGAAGTCGTGCTGACGGTCAGCATCACCGCCAAACTCGGCGAGTCGACGGCTTTCCTGGTCGAGGTCAAACAGGCGGGTCTCTTCGGGGTTCGCAATCTCGACGAAGAAGAACACCGCCGCGCGATCGCTGCCATCGCGCCTTCCGTACTTTTCCCGTACGCACGCGCAACCATCGCCAATCTGGTGTCGCAGGGCGGCTTCCCCCAGCTGCTGCTGCCGCCCGTGAACTTTGACGCGCTCTACGCTCGATCACTCGCTGAGGCGGCTGCCAAACAACAGGCGCAGACCCCGCCCGCGAATCTCAACAGCTGACGACGATGAGCGACACGGCCGCACCGCTGGCCGTACTGGGTGCCGGGTCCTGGGGAACGGCGCTCGCCATTCAGTTTGCTCGCGCCGGCCACCCGACTCGTCTCTGGGGTCGAGATGCCGCGCAGCAGGCGGCGATGATCAAAGCCCGTCGTAATCAGCGCTATCTGCCAGATGCTCCCTTTCCGGAAAACCTGTCGGTGGCGAGCAGGCTCGATGAAGCCCTAGATGGAGCGAAGGAAATCCTGATCGCCGTACCCAGCCATGCGTTACGGGGCCTTCTCAAAGAAATCGCCCCATCGCTGGGCGATGACGTCCGCCTCGCGTGGGCAACCAAAGGCTTCGAGCTCGACACCGGCTTACTGCCGCATCAGGTGGCGCGCGAAGTACTAGGGAACCGTCGCTCTTTTGCAGTGCTCTCAGGACCGACGTTTGCACGCGAAGTGGGTGCCGGCTTTCCCACGGCCATGACCATTGCTTCCTCCGACGAAGATTTCGCGAACGCATTGGCGCGCAGCCTCTCGGCTGCGAATTTCCGTGCCTACACCTCGACCGACATCGTCGGTGTCGAAGTAGGCGGAGCCACCAAAAACGTTCTGGCAGTCGGTGCTGGTCTGGCCGACGGCCTCGGATTCGGTGCCAACACGCGCGTCGCCTTGATCACTCGCGGACTCGTCGAGATGACCCGTCTCGGTGTAGCGCTCGGAGCTCAGCGCGAAACGTTCATGGGTCTCGCCGGACTCGGTGATCTCGTCCTTACCTGTACCGACGATCAATCCCGCAACCGTCGTTTCGGTTTGTCACTAGCGGCCGGCAAGAGCGTCGATGAAGCGCTGAAAGACATCGGACAGGTGGTCGAAGGCTATTTGGCCGCGCGTGCGGTACATCGCGTGGCCGCCCGCGAAAACGTGGAGATGCCTATCTGCGAAGGCATCTATCGCCTGCTTTACGAAGGTATGCCGGCGCGCGAGGTGGTCAAATCCTTGATGACCCGACCGATCAAGGCAGAGTTCAGCGAGTAGAGCCAGCGCTCCCGAATCCGTTCTGCCGCCACGCTTCGTAAGTCACGAGGCTTACTGCATTCGAAAGGTTCAGACTGCGATTGCCCTCACGCATCGGGATACTGACGATCGCGGCTTCACCTGACTCCCGGCGTAGTGTGTCGATGATGTCTTGAGGCAGTCCGCGTCTCTCGGATCCGAACAACATCACATCACCGGGCTGCCAGTTCACCTCATCGTATCGACGAGCCCCGCCCGTCTCGACGGCGAACCAGCGCGCGGCTAGCCCGAGCGCCTGACGACAGGCCTCGATATCGGCGTGCACGTGCACGGCGGTCATCCATCGGTAATCGAGTCCTGCACGACGCACAGAACGACGATCGAGATCAAAGCCCAGCGGCTTGATCAGATGCAACTCGGCGCCGGTATTGGCGCAAAGTCGGATCACGTTTCCGGTATTGGGCGGGATCTCGGGCTCGAATAAAACGATGCGAAACATGCTGCGCATGGTAGCAATGCCGGTGCCGTCTATAATCGGGGCATGTCCCACGATGTCCCTGAATCCCTGCGCTACCGCTTCCTCGGCATGGACTTCTCCTCGCCCATCGTACTGCTGTCAGGATGCGTGGGTTTCGGTGAGGAATACACCCGCGTCGAGGGGTTTTCGAATACGGATTGCGGAGCTGTGGTGCTCAAGGGCACGACGCTGGAACCGAGGTTGGGTAATCCGCCACATCGCGTGTATGAAACACCGATGGGCATGCTGAACGCCATCGGACTGCAGAACCCCGGCACCGACCATGTCGTCCGAAACATCTTGCCGACGCTCGACTTCAGCGAGACCCGTTTCATCGCCAACGTTTCGGGATCGACCATCGAGGAATATGCCGAGGTGACCCGACGCTTCGAGGACTCACCCATCGATGCGATCGAGATCAATATCTCCTGCCCTAACGTCAAAGAAGGCGGCGTCGCTTTCGGAAACTATCCGGAGATGTCTG
>JAFMKA010000036.1 GCA_017853175.1 Steroidobacteraceae bacterium
TTATGAGTCCCCTGCACTAACCGCTGTGCTACGGGCCCGCCGGTGGACGAGAGTTTAGCAATCCCTTCCCGGGCCTGTCGGCTATCGATAGGATGGGTGCTCCGATCGATCATCGGATCATTATTCAGAGGGTATTCCATGAAGCTTTATTACTCCCCCGGCGCCTGCTCGCTTGCCTCTCATATCGCCCTGCGTGAGGCGGGCCTGTCCTTCGAAGCCGTGAAGGTCGAGGGTCGCGGACCGAAAATGGCGGGCGGCGAGGATTATTCGAAAGTCACGGCTAAGGGATACGTCCCAGCTCTACGCCTCGACGATGGATCGGTGCTGACTGAAGGTACGGCGATCCTCCCCTTCGTTGGAGATCAGAATCCTGCTTCTGGTCTCGCTCCGGCGGCAGGCAGCATGGCGCGCTATCGTCTTCATGAGTGGCTGGGCTACATCAACTCTGAACTTCACGCGAAGTTCGGGCCATTCTTCATTCCGGGAACGACGGACGAACAAAAAGCTTCGGCTAAGACAAACCTCGGACGTCGTTTTGATTTTGCACAGTCAGAACTCGGTAGCAAACCGTTCCTGATGGGCGACACCTTCACGGTCGCCGATGCTTATCTCTTCACCGTATTAGGCTGGTGCTCGTTCGTCGGAATCGATCTGGGCCAATGGCCGGGGCTCAAGGCCTATCATGGTCGCATCGCCGGTCGACCTGCCGTGCAAGCGGCGATGAAAGCAGAGGGGCTTATTAAATGAGTGCCCCCGCATACCTGGTCGTACAAGGAAAGGTCACCGATCTCGAAGGCTTTAAGGCGTACAACGCAGCCTTACCGCCGATCTACAAAACGTTCGGTGGGCACTACATTACAGTGACGCCTGCGCCTAAAGTCGAGATTGCCGAGGGCGAAGCACGAAATGAAAGCATTCTGATTGCCAAGTTCCCCTCTAAAGAAGCGGCTTGGGGCTTTTGGAATTCAGCCGAATACCAAGCTGCAAAGAAGCTCCGCGAGGGCAAAGGTGAATTTTACGTCACTGTACTCGAAGGCTTTCCCGGAACCTGATCGGGCAGGCGCTCATCGTCGGGATTAAAACGCCATGGAAGACTCTTCGCATCAGACACTGACCTACTTCGGTGAACTACTGGCGAGGCGACTATCGCGTCGCGATTTTGTCGCGACCGGTAGTGTGGCGGCCGCCGTGGCGGGCGCATTACCCGCCGTCGCCAGCGCCTCCAACTCCTCACTGAGTCATCAACGAGTCTTCAAATCCGTTGGCCCGACTCGTGAAGATAGGGTTCTTCTTTCGCCAGGCTTGCGCCACGACGTGCTGATTGGTTGGGGTGACCCACTCTTCAAAGATGACCCGGGCCTCACGTCACGGGATATTCGTTCTATTGATTGGCTTGATGCTCGAGCGGCGGCGAAGCAAGAAAAACGCTTCGGTACCAATAACGACGCGCTCGCATTTTTCGTCTCGCCGAAGAAGAGATCGTCGGGTGTACTCTGCGTCAATCACGAATATGTCGTTCCGGAGCTTTCGTTCGCTGGCTTCTCGAAAGATCGAGAGGCTTGGGTTCGTGCACATCCCGAAGCGGTCGCCTGGATGCAGGCAGCGCATGGCGTAAGCGTTCTCGATCTGGAACGCGGCCTACGCGGTTGGCGAGTTGTTCGTGGCGGGCCGTCTACTCGGCGCATCACGGCCAACACCCCGATGCAGATCATGGGGCCCGCGCGCGGCGACACGCTTTTGCAGACGAACGCTGACCCGAGTGGCACTACCGTGCTTGGCACGTTTGCCAATTGCGCGGGTGGAAAGACGCCGTGGGGCACTTATCTCACTGCCGAAGAAAACATCCAGGATTACTTTGGCGGCGCGCGAAGCTGGGCAGAAAGTTCGGCTGACGATGCGACTAAGCTCGCTTACCGACGTTGGCCCTTACGCGAACGTTCCGCTTTTGGTTGGGATCTGATCGACAAACGATTCGACGTGCGTCGCGAGCCACGCGAGGCCTTGCGGCACGGGTGGATCGTCGAGATCGATCCGCTCGAGCCGTCGTCAATACCCAAAAAAAGAACGGCTCTGGGTCGCTTTTGCCACGAAGGTGCCAACACGATTTTGACAGCGGACGGTCGTGTTGCGGCGTACATGGGTGACGATACGAAGTTCGAGTACGTGTACAAGTTCGTCACTCGCGATCGGTTTAACCCCAAAGATCGTGCTGCTAATCTTGATCTCCTCGATCACGGCACGTTGTATGTCGCTCGATTCGATGCCGAGGGACGCGGCGAATGGCTCCCTCTCGTTCACGATGAAAATGGACTGCTCAACAGTCGTAACGGCTTTCGTAGTCAGGCAGAAGTGGTCATCAAGTGCCGCGCTGCCGCCGATATCTTAGGTGCGACTCCCATGGACCGCCCGGAAGATGTGGAGCCGAGCCCCATCACGGGTCGAGTGTATATGGCGCTCACCAAAAACGGCGACCGCGCGATACGTCGAGGTGATTTCATGGGGCGTGAAATTAACTTAGGCCCCAACTTCGCAAATCCGCGCCCGCAAAACGACTTCGGGCATATCGTCGAACTCATCGAAGACAACGACGACGCCAGCAGCAAACGCTTTTCTTGGAACGTATTCTTGCTGGCGGGCGACCCGAGGAATGCAAGTGCGAAATTTCTGTCTCAGGCCGAGCAGGTTCTTCCCGGGCGTCTCGCACGCGAGGACGTGTTCTACGGCGGTTTCACCGATCGATCGCAAGTCAGTCCTATCGCCTGCCCCGATAATCTCGGTTTCGATCCGACGGGGCGATTATGGATCGTCACCGATGCTGATGAAGAGCTCATCGGAAATAACGGATGTTTTGTCGTGCCGACGAGCGGCCCCGATCGAGGTTTGCTCAAGCAAATCATGAGCGCTCCAGTCGGTGCCGAGGTCTGCGGTTGCGAATTCACGCCAGATGGCACGACGCTCTTTCTCAGTATTCAGCATCCGGGCGAAGGCGGAACGGTCGATAACCCCGTCAGTCACTGGCCAGACGGTCAAGAGCTACCCGCACGATCTGCCGTGATCGCCATTAGTCGTGATGATGGCTCCCCCTTGTAAGGTCGACTCTTGATTCGTGAATTTTTCGAGGCTGAGCGTTCATCGCAGCGCCCTCTTGTTGCAGCCTTTGTCATTTCGACCGAAGGCTCCACCTATCGCAAACCCGGCGCATTCATGTTGTTTTCGGTATCCGGAAATCGCTGTGGGCTGTTGAGCGGCGGCTGTCTCGAGGGTGATCTTCAAGATCACGCCCTCACATTATTAGCCAGCGATCGACGATCTCTCGTGCGCCACTACGACAGTCGAGGGTCAGACGACGCCATCTGGGGTCTCGGCCTGGGTTGCGAAGGCGCGATGGATATTTTGCTGTTGCGAGTAGATCAGACGAACGATTACCAGCCGTTATCGGATCTTTTCAAAGCGGACGACGACAACCGACGAATGGCGTTCGATATTAATGTCGAGACGGGCGGAGTATCCGTCAGCTCGAATACCAATACATGTCTTACCGGAACCGTCTTCACGATTGCTGCGGAACGCACGATTCGCCTACTGGTCTGCGGCGCTGGGCCTGATACAGAGCCCGTGATCTCATTAGCGCATTTACTCGGATGGCGAGTGACGGTGGTCGATCATCGATCGGCGTATATCGATGCTCAGCGTTTCGACACGCGAACTCGACTTATCCATACGGACGGCTTTGCTCTGCCGAATAATTTTTCGCTCAGCGATTTTGATGCTGCAGTCGTTATGAGTCATCACCTCATTGCGGATGAGCAATATCTCAGGATGCTGTCAGAGACCGCTATTCCCTATATTGGCTTACTTGGCCCATTGGCACGACGCGAGAGATTATTCGCAAGCTTGGGAAGCAAGTCTAAAAAGCTGACCTCACGCTTGCGAGCGCCCGTCGGGCTAGATCTCGGTGCTCGGACGCCCGAAGAAATCGCCTTGTCTATTGTCGCTGAGATTCAAGCGACGCTGAGGGGTCGAGAAGGCGCGCCGTTCTCTTCCATCCGCTGACCTCACGATCACGAGCGAGGACGAACTCTTCGCGTTGGCTCTGCCTGTAGTGGATCTTCGGGCCAATAGTGTCGTGGATAGCGTCCACGCATGTCTTTACGAACCTCAGCGTAGGCATTTCGCCAAAAGCTTTCGAGATCAGAAGTGATCTGCAGCGGGCGTTGTGCCGGAGATAATAATTTGAACGTCACCGGCACGGTGCCACCACCGATTCGGGGTGTGCTCGCAAGACCAAATACTTCTTGCATCCGCATTGATGCGCAGGGAGCGAGATCGTCTTCGTAATCGATACGGATTCGCGAGCCCGTCGGAACCGTCAGATGCGTGGGCAGTAATTCATCGAGTTCACGTACGGCGCGATCACCGAGTCGGAACCGCAACGCATCCAAAAGCTTAATGCGCGAAAGATGTGATCGTCGCGTCACACCCTCGAGCCAAGGCGACAACCAGTTTTCAAGCGAGAGCAGCAGTGAGGTCTCATCGAAGGCAGGCCATTGAGCGGCGCGACTCAATCTGTGTCGTCTCGCAAGTTCGATACGCGCACAGAACGATCGAGCTTCCTGATCCCAAGGCAGACTGCTGAGCCCCATCGCTCGTATTCCGGCGATCATGGCCGGAACAGCGCTCTCGGGCGGTATTGGAGATAGGGCTTTCTCTTCAAGAACGAGCTCGTCGAGTCGAAGGATATCTCGGGCGATGACGGCTTCGTCCGTCGAGGACCAAATGACTTCGGACTCGCGTTTCATACGATGACTCGCGATCTGATCGAGCACTGATCGATCGAGTGTCGCAGCGAGCACAATACGCGCCTCGCGATCTCGGTCATCAAGGTCAAGCGCCACGATGTACTCGCTACGCGCAAGGCGATCTGCTCCTCGGAACGCGGCACCTCGTCCGTTAGCGAGTAGATATCGTCCGTCACCGGATGATCGGCGTCGGCCGATGCGATCTGGATAAGCGAATGCGAGAAGTCCCGACGCGTCGATGGATGTATGCTTCTCACCGATCGGACGGTCCGACAATCGCTTTTCAAAAATCGCGGCGGACTTACGAACTCGACTGAGCGCGGCATGATCGACCACTGCGCTGATCGGCGTTTTTCCATCAAGAGCGTCGAGACGAGTCATGATGTCGGTGTCGCGCTCGCCCGACGCGCGCAGTACATCACGCTCACTGAGCAATGCAGCAAGACGTGCGCCCAGTTTTGATTCCCCACGATCGGAAGCCTCGAGGAGCATCAACGCAAGTCGGGGATGCATCGGCCATCGACAAACCTCTTTTCCACGGCTCAAAATCTGATTGGCATCATTCATCAACTCGAGACGACGTAGGAGGTCGTAGGCGGCGGAGAGCATCGCTACAGGAGGCGGATCCAACCACCGTAGCGTGCTTGCTTCCCGAGCGCCCCATTGCGCGAGTTCAAGGGCCAGGGGTGCGAGATCAGCTTCCAGAATTTCGGCGGGCGTCTGAGACGGAAGGCTGCGGTGAGCACCTTCACTCCACAATCGATAGCAGTATCCTGCCGCGACTCGCCCGGCCCGTCCTGAACGCTGCTCAGCCGAGGCTCTCGATATGCGGGACGTATCGAGACGACTCATTCCCGTGACGGGGTCGAATACGGCGCGGCGAACGAGCCCGCTGTCGATGACGATCCGAATCCTCGGTAGTGTGAGACTCGTCTCGGCGATATTGGTCGCGAGAATTACTCGGCGCGGTAAACGTGGATCGGCATCGAGCGCGGCATCCTGCTCGGTGGGCGACAGCTCACCAAACAGAGGAAATATTTTGATTCCTCGATCGGAGCACTCACCGGGTCCCGAGAGCATGTCCTGCACACGTCTGATTTCTCCTGCGCCTGGAAGAAATACAAGAATGTCTCCCTCGGTTTCTCGAATAGCCCGCTGTACTGCCAGTGCGGTCAAGCGTTCGGGCGACTCCATATCACCCGGGAGAACCGGAAGCCCTTTTCCCAGATACTGGATCTCGACCGCATGCATTCGGCCCGCCGAAGTGATGACCGGAGCATCATCCAATAAGCGGGCCACCGCCTGCCCATCCAGCGTCGCAGACATCACAATCAGTCGAAGATCGAGATCGAGAGCTTGGCGAGCATCAATACACAGCGCGAGACCCAAGTCGGCTTGTAGGCTGCGTTCGTGAAATTCGTCGAAGAGGATGGCTGCGACACCCTCGAGCGACGGGTCGTGCTGAAGCATTCGGGTGAGAATGCCTTCGGTCACCACCTCGATACGCGTCGTTCGACTGACCCGAGTATCGAGACGCATACGGTATCCGACGGTATTCCCCACGGACTCACCCAAGGTCCTCGCCATACGCTCGGCCACGGCCCTCGCAGCGAGTCGTCTTGGTTCGAGCATGAGTAGTTTTCGGCCTTTGACCCAAGGCTCATTCAATAAGGCGAGCGGTATCACGGTACTTTTTCCGGCGCCGGGCGGCGCTTCGACCACGACCGAACGACCGCCGATCAGGGCGGCTCGGAGCGAAGGCAGCGCCTCGATGATCGGCAGGGAAGGTAGTGAAATCACGTTGTGGTCAGACTCGCGCATGCGTCGTTGCCAGACGCTTCGGAATTGTATGCAATCAGCCTCATGAAGATCCTCAAACGTATCGCTCTCAGCCTAATTTCCCTCGTTGTCTTGCTATGGGTAGGGCTAACCGCCTGGGCGTACTGGCCAGGTGAGCCGGAAGTGCCTATCGCAAGCCTCGCGACCGCCGACGACAAATTCGTCGAAGTCAACGGAGTACGACTGCGCTATCGCGAGTGGGGGTCCGCCGACGATAGCCGCCCCTCACTTCTATTGATTCACGGCTTCGGCAACTCGCTGCAAAGCTTCAGAGAGCTCGCACCACGACTCGCAAGCTGCTGTCATGTCGTAGCGATCGACATGGCCGGCTACGGTCTTTCGGAGAAGCCCGTAGACTTTGATTATCACAACGGTCCACAAGCACAGGTGCTCATCGCCGCAGCCAAAAAGATTGGTCTGCGTCGGGTGATCTATGTGGGGCACTCGTTAGGAGGAGCTGTAGCGTTGCAAGCGGCAGTCAAAGATATCGATGCCCGCGGACTCGTTTTGCTCAACCCTGGCATCATCCGAACCGGTGTGCCCAAGATCGTACAGGTGACCTTGCCCCCTCTTCCACGAATGTCTGCAAAGATGTTTGGCAGTCGGGAGTTCCGTGGGAATTTTTTGAGGCAGTCATACGTCAACCCTGACATCGTCACCGAGTCGGTAATTGATGACGTCATGCTAGGTGCGCGGACCGAAGGCTACATGGCCGGTATGACTTCTTTAATGACACAGTATCGCGAAGGTGAAGAAATCATTCTGGCAAAACAAGTCAAAGTTCCCACGCTGATTCCTTGGGGAGATCAAGATAAGAACAAGCCCCGTAAGGAAGCCGACGAATTACAGTCAATGATTTCTGGATCAAAGCTCGTACGTTTTCAGAACGCGGGTCATTACGTTCACGAAGAAGCCGCAGAGGGTGTCGCAAATGCCATCAAGGAGTGGCTGACGGGAGTCTGAGTCGCAAGCAACTTGCAGCAAATATCGCCCACGCCACGATCAGAGATGTGCCGCCGACCGGCGCGACCATCCCCAGAAATCGGGGTGCGCCGAATGTCAGTGCGTAAATACTGCCGGAAAACAACAGCAGCCCCACGAGGATAAGTCTCGCACTCCATCGAAGACCCGCAGACTCCGGATGGCTTCTCTGCAATAGCGCAATTCCCATTAGCCCGAGCGCATGGAAGAACTGGTAGGTCACGCCGATCTCGAAACTGTCGAAACGTGCTGGCGCCAATAGGGGCTTCAGTGCGTGCGTGCCAAAAGCACCGAGTGCAGTGGCCATTGCAATGAGTACGCCGGCAATGGTGAGGTTGGTGGTGGAGTCATTTTTCATTTTGGGTCCTCGGCTTGCAAGGTCCGTCGCCTAGCGCGACACTCCGCTCAGTCTTACCGGCGGGAGCCGCTCGAATGTTTATCTCTCGACTGATTGTATCCACTCTAGTCGTTGCGGTGACGACGTTCAGTCTTTCTGGGTTAGCGGCTGATGCGCCGGCTGCAGACCCTGCCCTCGAACGGGCTAAACGTGTATTGCGATCGGGAATTCTCATCGATGGTCACAACGACCTGCCTTATGCCATTCGCGAGTGGCGCGACGCGCCGCGCGATGTAGAAGCTTACGATCTGAGAAAGCCCACTCAAGGCGATACCGATATCGCCCGGCTAAGAGCAGGTGGTCTGAGCGCACAGTTCTGGTCGGTTTATATCCCCGGCGAAGGCTCTGGGCCTTATGCGGGTCAACAACTCGAACAAATCGATATCGCTCGTCGAATCATTGCCCTATACCCCGACACCTTCACTCTAGCGCTATCGGTCGCCGATGTTCGTAAAGCAAAGCGTAACGGGAAAATTGCGTCGATGCTCGGCATGGAGGGCGGCTACGGTCTCGAAAATTCCATCGGGGCTCTGCGCGCCTACCATGACCTCGGCGTGCGATATATGGCGCTCACTCATAACACTCACACAGATTGGGCAGACGCCGCGGCCCCTCTACAGCCGCGTAACAACGGTCTCACGCCTTTCGGGGAAGAAGTCGTCCGTGAGATGAATCGTCTCGGTATGCTGATCGACCTTTCTCATGCCGCGCCAAGCACGATGGCGCACACGCTTCGAATATCGGAAGCGCCGGTGATTTTTTCGCATTCTTCGGCAAAGGCCTTGTGCAACGTGCCGCGTAACGTACCGGATGACATTCTGCGCGAGCTTCCGCGAAATGGTGGTGTCGTCATGGTCACCTTCGTTTCGAGTTTCATCAACTGCGAAGTCGGCAAAGTGCTGCAGCCTGCGATGGCAGAAATTGGGCTTCGTGCCAGAGCCGCTGCAACGCCGGAAGACGCTGCAAAAATTCGCGCAGAAGGCTACGCGGCAATCAAGCTACCGACGACGACTATCGCGATGGTGGCCGATCACATCGAATACATCCGCAATGTTGCGGGCGTAGACCATGTGGGGATCGGCGGAGATTTCGATGGAAACGATTGGTGGCCGGAGGGTCTCGACGATGTGTCGACATACCCACAGCTCTTCGCCGAACTCATACGGCGCGGGTGGTCTGATCAAGATCTCAAAAAGCTGGCGGGCGAGAACGTCCTTCGTGCTTGGGCAAAAACCGAAGCCGTGGCAGCCAAGCTCCAGCGTGAACGGAAGCCCTCGACGGTGATTTATACAGGGCCGAAGGGTTAAACGCGGAGCGCGGTTTTCAGGGCAAGCTCAGCGAGCGGAGCGACTTGCGCTGCGTATTTCTTTGCTTCTGGGCTGACCGCCGTCCCACGTTGGACGCGGCCCGCAATGCCGTGACAAATGCCGGCGAGCCGGAATAGGCAGAATGCCATGTAGTACTCGAGGTCAGGCAGCCCCTCGAGACCTAGACGCGTGCAGTACCGTGCGACGTAGTCTTTTTCGACGGGGATGCCGAGCTCTTTCAGATCGATGCCCTGTAGGCCACGAACACCACCTGAGGGCATTCTGTACATCATGAGGTGGTAGGCAAAGTCTGCGATTGGGTCGCCCAAAGTCGAGAGCTCCCAATCGAGCACTGCCACAACACGCGATGCATCGACGTCGAACATCATGTTGTCGAGGCGATAGTCTCCATGCACGAGTGAGGGTGCGGGCTCAAAAGTCGGTGCATTCTTCGGTAACCACTCGATGAGTTGCTCCATCGCGGGTACACGGCCTGCCGCTTCAGCATCTACCGCATATTGCTTCGACCATCGGACAACTTGTCGAGCTACATAGCCTTCGGGACGTCCGTAGTCGGCAAGACCTATCTTTCGGTAATCGATGGCGTGTAAATCGGCCAAGGTATCGACCATGTTCGAGAACACCACCTGCCTCGACTCGCGCGAGAGCTCAGGTAATGCTGGGTCCCAGAAGATCCTTCCATCGACATACTGCATGACGAAGAACGCCGTACCGATGACCGTCGGGTCTTCACATAACAGTAAGGGCTTCGCTACCGGGAAGTCGGTGTGTACCGCCAAAGCGTGCATCACTCGATACTCGCGATCGACCGCGTGAGCTGAAGGCAACAGCACCCCCGGCGGCTTTCTTCGTAAAACGTACGACGTATTTGGAGTATCGAGTCGATAGGTTGGATTCGATTGACCGCCGGGAAACTGACGGATGTGTAACGGGCCCTTAAATTCCGGCAGGTGCAAGTTCAGGTGCTGCTCGAGCGCAGCAACGTCGAACTCGAGTCCGCGGCGGAACTCGTGGGTCACGCTCACGCGCGGCCACCTCGCCGCGGACGAGTATGTTGAGTGCGGAAGGGTTGTGCACGGCGTGAGCCTTCAGCGGTGAGTCCGGTTCCTGCCGGTTGCCATGCCGGAACCAGATGATTCTTACTCGGACCGATTAAATCGGCACGACCCATTCGGCGCAGCGCTTCGCGAAGCATCGGCCAATTATTTGCATCGTGATAGCGCAGAAATGCCTTGTGCAACCGCCGGATCTTGAGTCCCTTGGGAATCACGACCTCTTCACTTTTTCGAGTCACGCGTCGCAGCGGGTTCTTACCCGAGTGGTACATCGCGGTAGCAGTCGCCATCGGCGAGGGAAGAAAAGCTTGAACTTGATCTGCACGAAATCCGTTTTTCTTGAGCCAGAGTGCGAGCTCGAGCATATCTTCGTCGGTCGTGCCGGGATGAGCAGCAATGAAATACGGAATGAGGTACTGCTCTTTTCCCGCTTCTTTAGAGTATCGGTCGAATAGCTCTTTGAATCGGTAATAGGTACCCACCCCAGGCTTCATCATCTTGGACAACGGCCCCTCGCCTATCGCTTCCGGGGCAATCTTCAAGTATCCGCCAACGTGATGTTGAGCGAGTTCTTTGACATATTCAGGAGACTCGATCGCGAGGTCGTATCGCACTCCTGAGGCAATGAGCACTTTCTTGATGCCGGGTAAGGCTCTTGCCTTTCGATAAAGCTCGATGAGCGGCGTGTGGTCGGTGTTGAGGTTTGGACAAACCCCGGGATAAACGCACGACGGCTTACGACAGGCGCTCTCGATTTCACGGCTCTTACACGCAAGACGATACATGTTGGCTGTCGGACCGCCCAAGTCGGAAATGACGCCCGTAAAGCCTGGAACCGTATCGCGTACTTTTTCAATTTCTTTGAGGACGGATGCTTCCGAACGACTTTGGATGATGCGGCCCTCATGCTCGGTGATCGAGCAAAATGTACACCCGCCAAAACAGCCACGCTGAATCGATATGGAAAATCGAATCATCTTGTAGGCAGGAATTTCCGCCTTGCCATAGAACGGATGTGGCTGCCGTTGGTAGGGCAACTCGTAGACGTAATCCATCTCTTTGGTGGTGAGCGGAATCGGTGGCGGGTTCAGCCACACTTCGGTATTTCCGTGACGCTGTACCAACGCGCGTGCATTCCCCGGATTTGCCTCGAGGTGCAAGATGCGGGAGGCATGTGCGTACATGACCGGATCGTCTACCACCTGCTCGAAAGACGGTAGACGAATCACGCTACGACCCCGATCGGCGTTTTTAACACGACGAACGAAGCGGACCACGGTCTCTCCCGATTCCGCTTGAGTAGCCGCGACAGTCGCTGCCTTGGTGCCGCCGTTGTCATCCATCGCATACGGGTCGATCGGCGGATTGAGTGGGCCCGGGGTATCAAGATGCGTCGAGTCTATTTCGACCCATCCTTCCGGCACCGCTTTTCTGGTGAACGCCGTACCACGTAGATCGTTGATGGCAGCAATCGGCTCACCCGCGGCGAGTCGGTGTGCGACCTCGACGATCTGACGTTCGGCATTACCGTAGAGCAAGAGATCGGCCTTGGCATCGAGCAAAATGGACCGACGTACTTTTTCTGACCAGTAATCGAAGTGCGCGATTCGGCGTAGGCTGGCCTCGATACCACCGATGACGATCGGTACGTCCGGGAATGCCTCGCGGGCGCGCTGGGCATAGACAATGACCGACCTATCGGGTCGTTTTCCGCCCTCTCCGTTCGGCGTGTAGGCATCGTCACTACGGATTCGACGGTCACTGGTGTAGCGGTTGACCATTGAATCCATGTTGCCGGCGGTAATCCCAAAGAAAAGATTAGGTTTACCGAGAGCGCGGAACGGGTCGGCACTTTGCCAGTCCGGCTGGGAAATAATGCCTACTCGAAAGCCCTGCGCTTCGAGCAATCGACCAATGATTGCCATCCCGAAACTCGGGTGGTCGACGTACGCATCACCGGTGACGACGATGACGTCGCAGCTATCCCAGCCGAGCGCATCCATCTCGGCACGCGACATGGGCAAAAACGGAGCTACGCCGAAACGCGCAGCCCAATACTTACGATAGGAGTTGATGTCGCGAGCCTGGTCCATGGCGGCGACATTAGACCACAGAGAGAGGCGTTAAACAGGTACGGCAGCTGGGTTATAGGCCATCAAACCGAGGGACTCGGCACTCACGTGCTTACCCGGTTTGAAATTCTCTTCTCGACCGGAATGGTAGTTCAGAGCGGTCTTTCGTGACTCCAGCATCACCCAGTTGGCTCGAGGCAAGCGCGCTTCGACATAGCGTCGTAGCGCCTCGTCGACTGAGTCGGCGGCAGCGAAGGCACGGGCGACGACCATCCCGTCTTCGATGCCCATTGCGGCACCTTGCCCCAAGAACGGCAGCATGGGATGAGCGGCATCGCCGATCAACGTCACGCGGCCGCGGGTCCACTCGGGCAGCGGCTCGCGATCGAATAACGCCCACTTGAATAATCCGTCTGGTGGAGTCGCCGCGATGATCGTGCGAACCCCTTCGTACCATCCGGAATATTCGTCCAGCATTTCTTTGATAGTGGCGCGGATCGACCAACCTTCCTCGCGCCAATCGTCGCGCTCGGTCAGTCCGACAAAATTGACCAGTGACCCGCCGCGAATGAGATAGCGCGTGAAGCTGCGTCCCGGGCCGGTGGACAGACAGGAGCTCGGCTCGATCGTGCCCGCCGGAAGATGAGCGAACGGAACGAGACCCCTGAACGCCATGTATCCGGTGAACCTCGGGGTGTCCTTCCCGAAGAGCTGTTCACGGACTCGTGATCGGACCCCGTCCGCGCCGATGACGACGTCGGCTCGCGCGGAGTGCCCCTTTTCGAAAAAAAGCGTCACCCCGTCCGAGTCTTGTTCGAGACCCTTGAATGAATGATTCGTACGGATAGCCTGCTCATCGGTCGTGACCACGAGATCGGCGAGTTCACGGTGCAGATCGGCACGGTGCACTTGATAGTACGCCGCGCCGTACTTTTCACGCATTTCGTTACCCCGAGAGATCTCCACCAGGAGCTCACCGGTCTTCCAATGTTTCACCCCGCCACGTTCGGGGCACATTCCGATACGCTCCAAAGCGCCCTCGAGACCGATGGCATTGAGCACGTGGGTGGCGTTCGGCGAGACGGTAAGACCGGCACCGACCTCGCCGAGGACGGGGGCTTGCTCGTACACCACCGGTTTGAAGCCGAAGCCTTGCAGCGCACGGGCTGCCGTCAGGCCTGCGATTCCGGCGCCGATGATCGCAATGTTCAATTGGCTCATGCCTGCGACGTTGCCCGGGTTCTGGGCGTAGGGCACGGCTGGTCTGTCGGCTAATCCACATCGTGGCCAAGATCGTGGCTGTTCCCGCAGAGCGGACAAAAAGCTACGATTCACTAACCCCTTCACGCCCTCCTACCCTCATGCGCGAGTCCGACCATGAGGCGATCGTCGTTCGCGGCGCTCGCCAGAATAATTTGAAGAATCTCGATATCGAGAT
>JAFMKA010000037.1 GCA_017853175.1 Steroidobacteraceae bacterium
CAGCTCGCGGGTCTCGACACCAAAGATTTCGCGCTGCGCGGCATCGAGCAGCAACTGAACCCTGTCGTCGGTGGTCGCGCAGCGGCGGCCCTACGACGCGACAAATCGGCGGAAGCTTGACACCACCATGACTGAAAACGCTCAACTCCAGGATCTCGTCGGCCGCGGGTACCAGCACGGCTTCGTGACGGACATCGAATCGGAGAGTCTGCCCCCGGGTCTCGACGAAGATGTCGTGCGTGCAATTTCTCGCATCAAGCGCGAGCCTGCATTTTTGACCGAGTGGCGCCTGAAGGCCTTCCGACACTGGCTCACCCTACGCGAACCGACCTGGGCGCACGTGCGCTTCAATCCAGTCGATTACCAGGGCATTTCGTACTACTCGGCGCCCAAGGCCAAAACCGACGGACCGAAGAGCCTCGACGAGGTCGATCCCAAACTGCTCGAGACCTACGAAAAACTCGGCGTTCCGCTGCACGAGCGCGCACGACTCGCGGGCGTTGCGGTCGATGCCGTCTTCGACAGTGTCTCGGTCGCCACCACCTTCAAAGATCGCCTCGAGAAAGCCGGCGTCATTTTTTGTTCGTTCTCCGATGCTGTGCAGAAACACCCCGAGCTGCTCGAACAGTATCTCGGTAGCGTCGTGCCCCACACCGATAACTACTACGCCTGCCTCAACTCCGCGGTGTTTTCGGATGGCTCGTTCGTTTACATCCCGAAGGGGGTGCGCTGCCCGATGGAGCTCTCGACCTACTTCCGCATCAACGCGGCGAAAACCGGGCAGTTCGAGCGCACGCTGATCGTCGCCGATGCGGGCAGCCACGTGAGCTACCTCGAGGGCTGTACCGCGCCGATGCGCGATGAGAACCAGCTGCACGCAGCGGTCGTCGAACTCGTCGCGATGGATGACGCCGAGATTAAATATTCCACGGTCCAGAACTGGTACCCGGGCGACGAGAACGGTGTCGGCGGTATCTACAACTTTGTCACCAAGCGCGGCGAATGTCGCGGTCGTAATTCCCGCATCTCTTGGACGCAGGTCGAGACGGGCTCCGCCATCACTTGGAAATATCCGAGCTGCGTCTTACGAGGCGACAACTCGGTGGGCGAATTTTATTCGGTCGCCCTCGCCAATCACTGCCAGCAGGCCGACACCGGCACCAAGATGATTCACGTCGGCGCGAATACGCGCAGCACGATCGTCTCGAAGGGCATCTCGGCTGGGCGCGGTCAAAACACCTATCGAGGTCTTGTCAAAATTCTGCCGACGGCCCACGGCGCCCGAAACTTCACGCAATGCGATTCGCTGCTCATGGGTGGCCGATGTGGAGCGCACACCTTTCCGTATGTTGAAGTAAAAAATCCGACGGCCACAGTGGAACATGAAGCCTCGACATCGCGAATCAGCGAAGACCAGTTGTTCTATTGCCTACAGCGCGGAATCAGCGAAGAAGATGCCGTCAACATGATCGTCAACGGCTTCTGCAAGAGCGTCTTCAAGGAATTGCCCATGGAGTTTGCGGTCGAAGCGCAGAACCTTCTCGCCGTTAGCCTCGAGGGAGCGGTCGGCTGAAGCTGCGCCGTGATCGACCTAACTATTACTGGAACACACACCATGCTCAGCATCAAAGATTTACGAACCACCGTCGGTAATCGAAAAGTACTCGACGGACTCAGTCTTGAGGTTCCCGCCGGCGAAGTGCACGCGATCATGGGCCCGAACGGATCGGGAAAAAGCACCCTCGCCTACACGCTCGCCGGTCGGCCGGGGTACGAGGTGACCGGAGGCAGCGTGAGCTATCGCGGCGAAGACCTGCTCGCCCTCGAACCCGAGGCGCGCGCCCAGCGTGGGCTTTTCTTGGGCTTTCAGTACCCCGTTGAAATCCCCGGAGTGAATAACGTCTATCTGCTGAAGGCTGCACTCAACGCGGCCCGTAAACAGCGCGGACTACCCGAAGTGGATGCTTTCGAATTTCTCACGCTCGTACGCGAGAAAATGAAAATCATGCAAATGGACGAGTCGTTTCTGTCGCGCGGCGTCAACGAGGGATTTTCGGGCGGCGAGAAGAAGCGCAACGAAATTTTGCAGATGCTGGTACTCGAGCCCTCACTCGCCCTGCTCGATGAAACCGACTCGGGTCTCGACATCGATGCGCTCAAGGTCGTCGCTAACGGCGTGAACACGCTGCGCTCACCCGATCGCGCGATCGTGCTCGTGACGCATTACCAGCGCCTGCTCGATTACATCAAACCCGATCGCGTGCACGTGCTCGCTCGCGGCAAGATCATCCGCAGCGGCGGCCCAGAACTCGCGCAGGAACTCGAAGCGCGTGGTTACGACTGGTTACTTACGGACGCGGCCTGAGGCGTTTCGAGAAACTCATGAGCGCCCTCCCTGTAAGTCTGCCAACGCCACGAGACGAAAACTGGAAGTACGCGAACCTTCGCGGACTCGCCCGTGCGCGCTTTGAGCCCTCGGCGCCACCCTCGTCAGAGACCCAAGCGCGAGTGACCGCCGCCCTGCCCGCGCCGCTCGACGGATTCGAGCGCATCGTTTTGATCGATGGGTTTGTCTTGGGTACTCCCGTTACGACGTCGCCGTCGTCACCGACGATGGTCAATACGATCGAGACCGATCGATACTTTTTCGAGCTCAACCGCCGCCTGCGCACCGACACCCTTCGCCTCGACGTTGCGCGTCATCAAAAGCGGGCCATCGAGGTCATCGTGGTGTCGCTTGGCACCTCGCATCCGGCCGTGGAGATCGCCCTTGCCGAGGGCGCAGAGCTCTCGCTCGTTGAGCGTCATCTGCCACTCTCCACCGATGCCGTCATCACTAACCTCGTCATATCTGCCGTCGTGGGCTCACATGCACGGCTTGAGCTATCGCGTATCACCCAAGCGAGCTCTAAAGCGCAGCACGTCGAAACGATCGAGTTACATCTCGGCGAAGGCTCCACCACGAAGGTCGTTCAGTTGACGACCGGTGCCGCCGCCAGCCGAACGACCGCGTTCGTCGAGCATGCGGGTCGCGAGTCCGCGCTCGAGTGGCACGCTGCGGCGCTCGGTGAGGGCACGCAGTCGCACGACGCATACGTTCGCATCGCACACTCGGCGCCCGGCGCCAAAACGCTGCAACAATTCCGGGGGATCGCCTCGGGCCGATCACGCGTGTCGTTCAACGGCCATATGCGTGTCGATGCGACGTCGCCGAATGCGCAATCCGACCAATCGTTAAAGTGCCTACTCGCGGGGCCCGAAGCCGAGGCCGATGTCCGCCCGCAACTCGAAATCTATACGGATGCCGTCAAAGCGAGCCACGGCGCCACGGTGGGTAAACTCGACCCAGACATGCTCTTCTACCTACTCTCTCGAGGCATTCCGGAAGAGTCGGCTTCTTCGCTCTTGAAGTGGGCGTTCGTGAGCGATGTCCTAAGCCGCCTCTCGAATCCCGCCCTGCGCGCAGCGGTCGAACACTCTCTAGAGCGCGTGCTGCCAGGCGCCATCGCCGCGAGGTCAGGCACATGAATGCACGCATCGCAGAGTCGTTCTACGACGTCGCCCGAGTCCGCGCGGACTTCCCGATACTGTCGACCTCGGTTCGCGGCAAGCGTTTGGCGTTCCTCGACACGGCAGCCTCGGCGCAGCGCCCGCTCGCGGTCATCGAAGCCGTCGATTGTTACGAACGAACGAGCCATGCCAACGTACATCGGGGCGTGTATCAACTCAGCCAAAAGGCCACCGATGCCTTCGAGGGCGCGCGCGAACGCGTGCGTCGTTTCCTGAATGCCTCGAGCCTCAAGGAAGTCGTCTTCACTCGGGGTACGACCGAGTCGATCAACCTCGTCGCGCAGTCTTGGGGTCAGCGTCTTGGCCCCGGCGATGAGATTCTGATCACTTGGATGGAGCATCACGCGAATATCGTTCCGTGGCAGATGCTCTGTCAGCGAACGGGTGCGACGCTGAAGGTTGCGCCAATCGATCGCCGCGGGGAACTCGACCTCGCCACATTCAAGGCACTACTCTCGAATCGTACTAAGCTGGTGGCGTTCACCCAAGTCTCTAATGCCTTGGGTACCGTGTTGCCGATCAAAGATATGATCGCTGCAGCGCGCGCCGCGGGCGCACTCGTACTCATCGACGGCGCTCAGGCCGTCGCGCATCAACGCGTCGACGTGCAAGCGCTCGACTGTGACTTCTACGCCTTCTCGAGCCATAAACTCTACGGCCCAACGGGAATCGGGGTGCTCTGGGCGCGCGAGTCGGTGCTGCGCGAGATGCCGCCGTGGCAAGGCGGTGGCGACATGATCCTCACGGTGAGTTTCTCGGGCACGACGTACAACGATCTGCCTTATCGGTTTGAAGCCGGTACCCCGAACATCTCGGGTGCGGTCGGGCTCGCCGCAGCCATCGACTACCTCGACGCACTCGGCATCGAACGCGCCCATGCGCACGAGCAGCGCTTGCTAAAGAGGGCAACTGCTGCGTTGAAGGCGATAGACGGCCTACAGATCATCGGCGAGGCAAACGAAAAATCAGGTGTGATTTCTTTTGTCCTGGATGGCGTGCATCCGCATGACTTGGGCACCATTCTCGATGACGAGGGCGTAGCGGTTCGTACCGGCCATCATTGCGCGATGCCCGTGATGGACTTCTTCGATGTTCCGGCAACCGCCCGCGCCTCGTTCGGGTGCTACTCGGACGACGCCGACATCGACCAGCTCGTTCGAGCGCTCGGGCGAGCGCGTGAGGTATTCGGCTGATGGATCTCAAAGATCTTTATCGAGACGTCATACTCGATCACAACAAGCATCCGAGGAATTTCGGACGTCTCGATCCGTGCGACACCTCCGCGGATGGCAACAACCCGCTTTGCGGCGATCGCCTCACGCTGACGCTGCGCCTCGACGGCGATCGGGTCAGCGATATCAAATTTGAAGGCAAGGGCTGCGCAATCTCGACGGCCTCCGCCTCGCTCATGACCGAAGCGATCAAAGGCAAAGACGGCGTGGCGATCAAGCATTTGAGCACGCTCGTGCATCAGGCCCTGACCGCGCATGGTGATGACTCCCTACCCCCAGCGGAGCTCGGCAAACTCGCCGCGCTCGCAGGCGTTCGCGAGTATCCGGCGCGCGTGAAGTGCGCGAGCCTGTGCTGGCACACCCTCGATGCCGCGTTGAAACATCGCACGAATTCTCTGGGCGAGACTCCGACCGGGCCGGCCACGGTTTCCACCGAATAACCCACAGACTTTTTCATCATCATGCGCAGTCACGAAAACGAAGCCTTCGTCCTAAGCCGCGACACGCCTGCGGTCATGGTCCCCTCGGGAGATCAGATCGAACTCAAAGCCGGCCTCTCGGGATTCATCACTCAGGCCTTGGGGGGCAGCTTTACGCTGTACATCGAGGGCAATCTTTATCGCCTGTCGGGCGAGAATGCCGACGCCATCGGAAAGCAAGGTTTCATCCCACCCGAATTACCGCCCGATGCGACCGAAGAGGACGTGAAAGCTCTCGCGTGGAAACAGATGCGCACCTGTTACGACCCCGAGATTCCGATCGACATCGTCGAGCTGGGGCTCGTCTATGAATGCGAGGTACGCCCGAACGACGACGGCAGCCGCACGGTCGGCGTCAAGATGACCCTCACTGCGCCGGGCTGCGGCATGGGCGACGTGCTCGTGCAAGATGTGCGCGAGAAGATCGAGATCATCCCCACCGTCTCCAAGGCCGACGTCGAACTCGTGTTCGACCCGCCCTGGAATCAATCGATGATGTCCGAAGCCGCCCGCCTACAGACGGGAATGATGTAACGATGAGCGGGCCGAGTGCCTGGATCGACGTCGGCGCAGCGTCAACCCTCGCCTCTGGCGGGCGACTCGATGCCGAGGTCGATGGTTTCTACGTCGCTGTCGTCGAGCTGAATGGCGTACGACATGCGTTCGAAGATCGCTGCACTCATGACGGTGAGTCGCTTGCCGGCGCCGATGTCGAGCCCGATGCCGCGACCCCCTGTGGCGTGGTGGTCTGCCCTCGGCACGGCGCGAAGTTTTGTCTTCGCACAGGTCACGCGCTGACGCCACCGGCCTATGAGCCGCTCAAAATATTCGAGGTGCGCGAGCGT
Organism: Steroidobacteraceae bacterium; assembly: GCA_017853175.1. Taxonomy (GTDB): domain Bacteria; phylum Pseudomonadota; class Gammaproteobacteria; order Steroidobacterales; family Steroidobacteraceae; genus UBA964. Next base: position 6,127 of record JAFMKA010000037.1, read on the forward strand.
GCGGGTCGGATCGAGGTTCTCGCTCCGTGAAACGTCTCACCTTGGTTCGACATGCCCATGCCGAGGCACGAGCCGAAGGGGGTGACTTCTACCGCGCCTTGAGCAACCACGGTCGATCGGAAGTGATACGAACGGCTGCAGCCCTCGGCACGGGTCTTCCCCTACCCGATTTAATCTTGGCGAGCGATGCCCGGCGCACTCGAGAGACCGCCCAGCTACTCCACGAGAGTCTCAAGTCCGTAGCAGCCATTGAGACCTCGAAAGCGCTCTATCACGCGAGCTCATCGACGCTACTCGAGAGGGTTCAGGGCACGTCGAACTCGATCACGCATCTAATGCTTGTCGGCCACAACCCGGGAATTTCCGACCTCGCGCTAGGCTTCGCGCGGCAATTCGAGCGCCATGCTGACTTTGGTGGATTTCCGACGGCGGGATGGTGCTCGGTGACTTTCGACACCGATGACTGGAGCTCGATCAGCTCGCCGTGCGACGCCGTATTTGGTTGAGTGCGCGGCGCACGAAATCTCGCGGCACCGTAGCCCTTGGAGGCTTTTTCACGAAGGGCACGAACCACTCTCGCACGTCGCGATCGAGCGCGACGCCATGCATGTAGTTGTAGAGCGCCGCGTTGAGCGCCTCGCCGAGCGCATCGTGATCGACGCCCGTCGGATCGATGAAGTTCACATCGTTACGCGCAAAATCGCCCTTCGGCATCGGCGCAAGAGAAACCCCGTAGGCGGCCGGGTCCCGCCCCACGGGTGAGTGCACCGTGCAGGTATAGCGATGGAAGAATCCTGACTGGATGCACCCTTCGATAAAAAGCTGACGAACGTATTCGAGCGAGTCGACGGTGTCGAGAACGGTCTGAGTTGGGAAGCCGTACATCAGATACGCATGCACCAACACACCCGAATCACTGAACGCGCGCGTCACCTGCGCAACCTGTGCCACGGATACGCCTTTCTTCATAAGCGTAAGTAGTCGATCGGAGGCGACCTCGAGACCTCCGGTGATGGCGATGCAGCCACTTTCAGCAAGCAGCTCACAGAGCTCTGGCGTAAACGATTTTTCGAAACGAATGTTTCCCCACCAAGAAATCTGACGACCCCGCCGCAACAGTTCTTGAGCCATCGCCTTGAGCACCTTGGGCGGCGCCGCTTCATCGACGAAATGGAAGCCCGTCTCGCCGGTTTCATCGATGATGCGATCGATGCGATCGACAAGCACCGAGGCGTTGGCCGTCTCGTAGCGTGAGATGTAGTCGAGTGAGATATCGCAGAAGCTGCATTTCTTCCAATAGCAGCCATGTGCGACCGTCAACTTATTCCAACGCCCGTCCGACCATAGACGATGCATGGGATTCAGCATGTCGAGCAGCGAAAGGTAACGCCGTAGTGGAAGGCCGTCCCAAGTGGGCGTGCCGACTTCAGCGAACGGCACATCCGGCTCACCGACGTTGAGATATCTCACCTTTCCGGCTTCACGCACGAAAGTCCGTACAAGCTGGTCGCGGGGTCGCAGACCCTGCCAGGCTTCGATGAGCGCGAGCAGCGGGCGCTCGCCGTCATCGAGCGTTACGTGATCAAAAAAATCGAAGACCCGCGACTCGGCGAGCTCTCGCAGTTCGGTGTTGACGTAGCCGCCACCGAGCACGAGCGTCACCTCGGGTGACCGCTCTCGGATCGCCTGCGCAATACGAAACGCACCGTACACCGCGCCCGGAAACGGCACCGATAACAATACGATGTCGGGCTGGTGCCGCGAGAGGGCTGCCACGGTGAGTTCGTACAACCATTCGTCGATCAACGTCCGCGGCGCCTCGAGCGCCGCTGCGAGCGGATCGAAACTCGGTGCGCTAGCCGCCAATCGCTCGGCGTAACGAACGAACTCAAAACGCGGATCGATCGCCTCGCGCAGAACGTCGGCGATGTCATTGAGATAGAGCGTCGCGAAGTGCCGGGCGCGGTCACTGGTACCGAGCGCCCCGAACGCCCAGGCAAGCGGATCCCCACCCTCTTCTGCGGCGACGTAGTTTTCGAGCGACTCGAAACGAGTACCCTCGGGTAAGAACTGACGCGATGCGATACGGTGCGCGAGCGTAGAGTCGCGCCCCTGCAAAAACGAAATCACACCGTCGATGGTCGCGCGATAGCGATCGAACTCCAGCAAGAATCGACTGACGTGAGGGCCGCGTTGGCGCTTTGGGAGTCGTTCGCAGACGCCACGAACCGCATCGAGCCCGGCCGAAGACAGCAGTCGGAGCACAAGCTCGAGCGCGAGATCTTCCTGTCGGGCGTCGAATCCGCGGGAGCGAAGAAAGCCGGTAAGGTAAGCGGTCGAGGGGTACGGCGTATTGAGCTGCGTCATCGGCGGGATGATGCTGAGCAGCCGAGGTTCGGAACGAACCATGCCTCGCGTCTCAGTGCGCAAGGGCTTTGAGTCGCTCGGTCTCATCATGCCCGAGGTAGCCCTTGATGAGCCGCCTTGCGAGATACAACAAGGGGATCATCGCGATCGCCGCCAACATTTTGTAGAGATAATTGACCGTCCCGACCGCCAGGAATTGCGGGACTGGCCACTTCTGCGGCCCCAGCACGAAGGCGATGTAGAGTACGACGAAGCTATCGATGAACTGCGATACGGCCGTCGAGCCCGTAGCGCGCAACCAAATGAGTTTCTCACCGGTGACGGCGCGGATCTTGCGAAACACCGTGATATCTACGAGCTGACCGATTAAGAACGCGACGATCGAACCGATGATGGTCCACAGCCCCTGCCCGAACACCTGAGCATAGGCGTGCTGAATATCGGGCACGCCGAGTGATCGATTGGCCTCGATCCAAAAACCGGCGGGCGCGAGACCGATCGAGATGTAGGCCACAATGAAGGCGTAGGAGATGAACCCCACCGCTACCCAAGACACGAGCCGCACGCCCTTCACGCCGTAATACTCGTTGATGATATCGGTCATCACGAACACCACCGGCCACAGCAACACACCCGCTGTGAAATTAAGGGTTCCCGAGACACCGAGCAGCGACCACTCGAAAGGCTCGATTCCGAGTGTCGCCTCGAGCGAAAATATTTTGACGCCGACGAACTCGGCGAGCAGCGCGTTGGTTAGGAAGAACCCCGCGAGCACCACGAAAAGACGGTTAGTCCGCTGATCGGAGATGTGCATGCGGGGCTCAGCCAATAACGCTTAGTACGGCGTGCAGAAACAGTGCGCGTACACCTGGCCCGACAGCGCGTAGCGATTGAATCGCAATACGCTACGCTCGATGGGACCGAAGTCACGCCGCGCCGCGAGCAGCGCCGCACGGGTCGGACCATCGAGTGAGGCCGCCGCCCCGAAACCGAAGCCGCCGAGAGCCTCCGTCTTGACGGTCTTGACGAGGACTGACGCCGCCTTCGCCTCCAGGTTCGTCAGCAACTGCTGTGCAAAGCTCTTCTCAGCCTCGAGATAATCGCGTTCGTACTTACCGTCAGCGAGTCCTGCGCGTTTAGCGGCCGACGCCACAGCTTCGTCTAGCGAGCCAAGCTTGTCGACGAGCCCGAGACGCAGCGCATCGCGCCCCGTCCAGACACGACCCTGCGCAATCTTGTCGATCTCATCGCGGGTCTTCTTACGGCCGAGCGAGACGCGAGCGAGAAACTCCTCGTAACCGTGCTCGATCGTCGACTGCAGCAGCATCGAAGCCGCCGGACCGATCGGACGATCGATGCGCAGCTCTCCCGAAAGCGGCGTGGTGCCGACGCCATCGACGCCGATACCGAGCTTCTCGAACGTGCGAGGCGCGGTGGGGAAGAGTCCGAAAATGCCGATGGATCCGGTGATGGTGGCCGGGCTCGCCCAGATTTCGTCAGCGGGCGCAGAAATGTAATAGCCACCCGAGGCGGCGAGATCTCCCATCGAAATCACAACGGGGCGTTTCGTGCGCTTAAACGCCAAGAGCTCCCGATAGATTTTCTCCGAGGCCGTTACGCTGCCCCCCGGGCTGTCGATACGCAGCACCAGTGCCTTGATGTCTTTATCGAGTCGCGCTTTGCGAATGAGCTCAGCGGTGTCATCGCCCGCAATAACCCCACCACCACCGCCCCCGTCGACGATTTCGCCGGAGCCGATGATCACCGCGATACGCGAGTCAGGATGCTTCGCAATCTTGTCCTCGGTGCGTACCACGCGCAGGTAATCTTTGAGATCGACCGAGCGATACGACTCGGTCTCTTCATCTTTGGACGACAGCGCGATGATGCGCTCTTCGACCTGAATCGGTGTCTTCAGCGCCGTGACGAGCTTGGCATCAAGCGCCACTTTGGCGGTATTGCCCTTGGCATCTTTCACCTGCGTCGCGAGCGTATCGGCGTAGGTACGAAGATCTTCGGGCTTGAGGCCGCGCGCCTTGGCGACGACGCCGACGTAGGTCTCCCACAGCGAGTTCACGAAAGCCTGACTCGCCTCACGATCGGCCGGCGACATATCGTCGCGAATGTACGGCTCGACCGCACTCTTGTAGGTGCCGACACGGAACACATTGATATCGATACCGAGCTTATCGAGCGCCGACTTGTAGTAGTTGCGATAGCGCTCGTAGCCCTCGAGAACCACCAGACCCTGCGGGTCGAGGTAGAGCTCATCAGCATGTGCCGCGACGTAATACGTATCTCGAGAGAAACCGAGGCCGGTTGCGACGACTTTCTTGCCGGACTTCCGGAAGTCCGTCACCGCTCGCGCAAACTCGTCGAGTGTCGGCTGGCCTGCGCCCGACATCTCGTCGAAATCGAGCACCAGCGTCTTGATACGTTTATCGCCCTTAGCCGCGGCGATGGCATCGGTCAGATCGCGCAAAGTGGTCTCACCACTACCCAACCCTTGAGCCTCGGCTAACGCACGATCGAAGGCGTCTCCGCTCGGCTGCTCGACGATTTCTCCCACGGGACGGATGACGAGTGCCGCATCTGCGGGCAGCGTGGGAATCGAGCTCTGCAGCGCACCGACCAGGACCCCGAAGATCACGAGGAGCAGCAACAAGTGCAAGATCTTTCTCAGACCGTCGAGGCCCTTGAAGACACCGCGAAAGAATTTTTTGATGAGTTCCATGAACGTTTTCAACCTGTCTTATAAAGTCGATAAATGACGCCGGCGAGGTCGTCGGACACCAGCATCGAGCCATCTGGCAGCGCCATAAGGTCGACCGGACGTCCCGTCACTTTGCCGTCGGGGCGGAGCCATCCACCCACGAATTCTTCGTAAGCCACGGCGCGATTATCCTGCAATCGAACGCGCGTGAGGCGATAGCCAATTTTTTCGGCGCGGTTCCAAGAACCATGCTCGGCGATGATGGCGTTACCCTCGGCATCGAAGATCACGCCGAGCGGCGCGACGTGAGGGCCGAGTTCCTGAACCGGTGGCGTGATCTGGTCACAACGACCGAGCTTGCCGAATTGCGGATCGACCACGTCTTTACCGTGACAGAACGGAAAGCCGAAATGCTCTCCGACTCGACTCACGCGGTTGAGCTCGCAGGGCGGCGTATCGTCACCCAGCATGTCTCGACCGTTATCGGTAAACCAAAGGTCACCCGTCTTCGGGTGCCAACGGAAACCTACGGTGTTGCGAACACCACGGGCTACGATTTCCCGACCACTACCATCCGGATTCATGCGCGTGATCATCGAGTAGCCGTCGCTATCTCGATCGCACACATTGCAGGGCGCGCCAATCGGCACGTAAAGCTTGTCGTCGGGGCCGAACGCAATGTAACGCCAACCGTGATGACGATCGGCAGGCAACGTGGCGATGGTGACCGGCGCACGAAGCGTCGTCACGCCTTGATCGAGCTGAGTATCGATGTCGTCGTAACGCGTGATGCGATCGATCTCGGCGACATATAACGCGCCCTGTCTAAACGCGACGCCATTCGGCGAGTTGAGACCGCTCGCGATGACTTTGACGTCGCGCTTGCCGCCCTTGCCCTCACGGATCGCATAGACCCGACCACCACCCGTGCGTGTGCCGACGAAAACGGTGCCGCGCGGAGAACGCACCATAGAGCGCGCGTTGCCGACCTCATCGGCCCAAACTTCTATGGCGTAACCCTTGGGAAGACGCAGTTCAGATAGATCAGGCGTCGCAGATCTTCCGAGCGAGGGAGAGAGCGCAACGATCAAGGCCAGCAGGCTGGCCAGAAGCCGGAGGGGCATGACTCACCCATTCTTTGAGAAAGCGGGACACCCCGCCGAAAGGGCAGTCTATCAACTGGATTTGGGCGGTGCCATGCGACCGAAAACGGTCACATGGCACGACCCCGGATTCAGACCTTCTCTTCGATTCGGGCAGCCTTGCCCGACAGATCGCGCAGGTAGTACAGCTTGGCGCGACGGACGTTGCCGCGACGCTTGATGGAGACCGACGCGATGGTGGGGCTCTGCGACTGGAAAGTACGCTCGACGCCCTCGCCGTGCGAGATCTTGCGAACGGTGAACGAGGAGTTGAAGCCGCGATTGCTCTTGGCGATCACGACCCCCTCGTAAGCCTGTACGCGCTCGCGGTCACCTTCGACCACTTTCACGTCGACGACGACGGTGTCACCCGGATTGAAGTCCGGCAGTTCTCGCGTCGTACGACGCTTTTCCATTTCGGCAATCACGTTAGCCATTGTTGTCTTCCTCTAAAAGTTCGCGCTCTTCATCGGTGAGAGCACGACCCGATCCACCCGGTTGCAGCAAGTCGGGTCTACGCGCTTTCGTGCGCACCAACGACTGTTGCAACCTCCACCGCCGAATCGCTGCGTGGTTTCCACCCTGCAGCACCTCCGGCACCGTCCGACCTTCCCACTCGATCGGCCGCGTGTAGTGCGGCCAGTCGAGTCGACCCGCGGTGAAGGACTCTTCTACGCTGGAACGCTCATCACCGAGCGCCCCGGGCAAAAGCCTCACCGCCGCATCGATCACCGCGAGCGCCGCGAATTCGCCACCCGAGAGCACGAAATCTCCGAGCGACAATTCGCGATCGATTCGCGAATCGATCACGCGCTGGTCGAGCCCCTCGTAGCGACTCGCCACCAGCACAAACCCAGGCAAGGCTGCGAGTTCACGCGCCACGTCCTGGTCGAATCTTTGACCCTGCGCCGACAAGTGCACTCGCGGCACTCCGGCCGGCAACTGCCCCGTCGCGGCATCTATGGCTGCTGCCCAAGGAGGCGGGGTTCCCACCATTCCCGGACCGCCGCCGTAGGGCCGGTCGTCCACCGTCTTGTGCGGATCGTCGGCAAAAGACCGCGGATCGACGCACTCGACACTCGCGAGGCCACGCTCCAGGGCGCGACCCAGCACTCCGAAACCCAGCGCCCCGCGCACCATCGCGGGGAACAGCGTGACCAGCGCAATCTGCAAAGGCGCTTGCCGCCCGGTCACTTTAAAAATCCTCCGGCCAATCGACACGCACGCATCGCGCATCGGCGTCGATCGCCTTCAAGTGCTGTCGGGTCACCGGAAGCCAACGCTCCTGCTCGCCGCGCACCACCATGACAGCATTCGCTGGCATGTCTTCGAACCGCTCGATGACGCCGAACTCGACACCTTCGAGATTGACCACCCGGAAACCGATGAGGTCTACCCGGTAGTGCTCGCCTGGCGCCGGTTCCGGCAAAGCCGAACGCGGCACCTCGATAATCTGCCCCACGAGGACTTCAGCCTCTTCGCGGGTGGTCACCCCTTCGA
>JAFMKA010000009.1 GCA_017853175.1 Steroidobacteraceae bacterium
CCACCCTTGAGTTTTCGATCGAGAACAACGTTGCCCTCATCGCGCTCAATCGCCCCGAGGCGGCCAACACGATCAGCGTCGAGTTGGCCGAAGAACTGCTTCAGGCCGCCATTCGCTGCGAGAGCAATCCCGACGTACGTGCCATCGTACTCACCGGTAAGGGACGTTTCTTCAGCGGTGGTGGAGACGTGCAATCTTTCGCGGCAGCGGGCGACAGCGCCGGCGAGTTGCTGCGTCGTATCACCGCGCCCCTGCATGCCGCAGTGTCGCGCTTTGCGCGCATGGATGCCCCGCTCGTCACGGCCGTCAATGGCACGGCCGCGGGCGCAGGGTTCAGTCTCGCGATTTCGGGCGATGTGATCGTCGCGGCCGAGTCGGCGAAATTCACCATGGCGTACACCAAAATCGCCATGTCAGCCGATGGCGGCGGCTCGTTCAATCTGCCGCGAATCGTCGGGATGGCACGCGCCAAAGAATTGATGCTGCTCAACCCGGTGCTCACCGCCGCCGAAGCTCAGCAACGCGGACTCGTTACGATGGTGGCGCCCGATGCCGAAGTGCTCAACAAAGCCAAGGAAATCGCCGCCTCGCTCGCTACCGGGCCGACCCGCGCATTTGGCGAAGTCAAACGATTGCTGGCCGACAGTCACACGAACTCACTCGAGGAGCAACTCGCTCTCGAGTCGCGTTCGATGGCAAGCCTCGCCGATCGCACCGAGGATGCGCGCGAAGGCTACACCGCGTTTTCTCAAAAACGCGCTCCGAAATATAAAGGACGATAATCCTAATGAGCGAAGTAACTTGGCACGTCGCCGGCAATCTCTCGCAGATTGCCGAGGGAAAGATGATCGGCGTCGAGCTCGGCGGGCGGGCCGTCGTGATCTGTCGTACCAAAGAGGGTGTCAACGCCCTGGATAACGTGTGCTCGCATGCCTACGCGCTGATGCATGAGGGTCGACTTCGCGGCAACCGACTCATCTGCCCCCTGCACGGCGCATCGTTCGACTGTCGCACCGGAGCGGTACTCGGCGCCCCGGCCACCTCACCCCTCGCCACGTTCGCCGTGCGCGTCGGTGACGACGGCACGATCGAGGTCGGCCTCCCGAATTGAGCCGATCAGCGGCGTCGCTCGATCAGATTGACGCTACGACACGAAAAAACGGTGTCGCCATCCTGATTGGTGAGCCGGTAATCCATTTCGATGACGCCGCGGCGCGGATCGCTCGACGACTCGCGCTTCTCGACGCACGCCCACTTCGCGCGTAAACGATCTCCTGCACGTACGGCCTTCGGCCAGCGGGTGTCTTTCCAGGCCACGCCGCAGATCCAGGCGATGTCGCCGCTGATCTCGTGATCGAGACGGCGCCACAGTACGGCGGTGAACAAACCCGAGGCCACAACCTCACCGAAAACCGACGCTTTCGCCGCCTCAGGATCAGTGTGAAAATACTGCGGATCGTATCGGCGAGCGAACTCGAGCATCTCCTCTCGATCGACAGTCTGCTCGCCGGATTCGGCGCAATCTCCGATGGAGATATCTTCGAAGTATTTTTTACCGGAATGACGCATCATCGAGCCCTGTGCCATGAATCTTGAACAAAGAATTCGTCGTCTTGAAGACCGGGACGCCATACGCAACCTGATCGCCCGCTACGGTCGCCTCGTCGATGAGCGCGACATCGCGGGGGTCGGCATGCTCTTCACGCGAGACGGATCTTTTCGCTCGGTCGACGGCAAGATCGCTTCGACCGGTCGCGATGCCGTGATCGAGCAGTTTCACAAGCGTTACGCCGTACTCGGGCCGAGCAATCACTTCACCCACGATATGTTCATCGAGCTCGACGACACCGACCCCGATCTCGCCTCCGGCTGGGTCAACTCCCACGCCGAGGTGGTTCGTAACGGTGTCGCGCTCTGGGCAGCCCTGCGCTATCACGACCGGTATCGACGCGAAGAAGGGGTGTGGCGATTCCACGTTCGCGAGCTGCATTTCTTCTACTACCTGTCGCCCAAAGATTATCCGGAAATGCTCGGAAAACTGATGCGAAACCGCGCGTACACCGAGCCGCTACCGGCAGATTTCCCGGAAAACTCGGACACCTGGAAGGATTACTACTCGAAGTATCCTCAGCGAGGCTGACGTCCGTCGCGCAGTTCGCGCAACTTGCGCTCGAGGTAATCGACGACGCGCCGATCGCGCTCGGTTTCCTTGTGTACGAGGAAGCTGATCGCCATCCCCTCGAGCACGTAGCGGGTCAGATCGAGCGCCACGTCGAAGGTCTCGTCATCCGTGTGCCACTCGGTGAACACCTCGCGCGCCGTGCGATGCCATTCATTCTCGAAGGCTTCCTGCGCAGGCCGCAGAATCTGCGCGAGCTCGGGATCGGTACGGGCGGCAACCACGAGCTCAAAGAATGCGACGAACATCGGGTGCCGAACGTGCTGCCAATACGCCTCGAGGTTGGCGCGTAACCGATCGCCCTCGCCCCCGCTCGGACCGCCGCGCTGCGCGGCGCGACGAAATGCCTTAAGCCGCTTGGCGTGCAGGTAGTCGACGGCAGCTCGGACGATGTCCACTTTCGACGGGAAGTGATGAAGCATCGCGCCGCGAGACAACCCCGCCCGAGCCGCGATCACCGTGGTCGTCGTTCGGGCGTAGCCGAGATCGACGAAGCTCTTGATGGCCGCTTCAATGATGAGCGTCCGCGTGGCGGCGCTTTTCTGGGCTTGCCACCCCGTGACTTCGGGTGCTTCTGCGTCGATTTGTTTTGACATGACCGAGACCTTGCCGGCAGACGAAAAAAAAGTCAAAGGTGATTGAAACCGACAGCCTTGCTTGATACCGTTTTGAGCCGTCAGCCGCAGCTCAACCTGCCGCGCTGGCGCACTCTGATTTAAACAACTTGATCACCCGGAGGACAGGGACATGGGACGCGTCGAAGGAAAAGTGGCAATCGTCACCGGGGGAGCCCAAGGGCTAGGCAAAGCGGACTGTGAGGCGCTCGTCCGCGAAGGCGCCCAGGTCATGATCACCGACATTAAGGTGGCCGAGGGTAAAGCCCTCGCTGCCGCACTCAATGCGGTTCGCGCCGGAAGCGCTGCTTTCATGGAGCAGGATGTCCGCGACGAAGCGCGCTGGCAGGAGGTCGTGGCCGCGACGGTCAAGCAATTTGGCAAGCTCAATGTACTCGTGAACAACGCGGGCTTCGTCGCGCCGGCCACGCCCGAGGCCACGACGCTCGAACAATTCAAGATGCACAACGCCGTGATGAGCGAGGGGACCTTCCTCGGCTGCAAATACGCCATCCCCGCAATGCAGGCGAGCGGTGGTGGCTCGATCGTGAACATGGCCTCCGTCGCCACTCACCTCGGTTACCCGATTTTCTTTGCCTATTCGGCGGCCAAGGGGGCCGTGCGCGCGATGACGAAGTCGATCGCCATCTGGTGTCAAATGCAGAAGTACAACATTCGCTGCAACTCCTTGCACCCGGGCGCGACCGATACCCCCATGATCGAAGAGGCCAACCGTTTGCTCGGTCTCACGCGCGAGTTCTACACCCAGAGCGGCCCGGGCCTCGGGCAGCCCGAGGATGTGGCGAACGTCGTCGTGTTCCTCGCCTCCGACGAATCGCGATACATCAATGGTGCCGAACTGTTGCTCGACAACGGTCTCACCATTCAGTAACCGACAGGGGAAAACAGAATGGATCTCGGATTGCGCGGTAAGCGGGCTCTCGTCACGGGCGCCACAAAGGGTATCGGTCGAGCGATTGTCGATTTGCTGGCAGCGGAGGGTTGCGACATCGCGCTCTGTGCGCGTAGTGAAGACGAAGTCGAATCTGCCGTACGTGAAATCAAGACTAAAGGCGTGAACGTCTCGGGTGGCGCAGTCAATGTGCGCGATGCCGAAGCCTATAAAGCTTGGCTGGAGCGCAGCGTTGCCGAGCTCGGTGGTTGCGACATCTTCATACCGAACGTCAGCGCTGGCGGCGGCATGGATTCAGAAAAAAATTGGTGGAAGTGCTTCGAAGTCGATGTACTGCACACGGTGCGCGGCTGCGAATTCTTGGTACCCCATCTCGAAAAGTCGGGTCACGGCAGCATCGTCATCATCAGCTCGACCAATGCGCTCGAGACCTTCTATGCGCCGATGGCCTACAACGCCATGAAAGCGGCGCTCATCACCTACTCCAAGCAACTCTCGCAGTTCATCGGTCGAAAAAATATCCGTGTGAACACCGTCTCTCCGGGGCCGATCTACTTCGAGGGCGGCGCTTGGGAAATGATCAAGAGCACCAATCAGAAAATGTATGACGCCACGGTGCGCGCCATGCCAAACGGCCGCTTCGGTGGACCGGATGAAGTGGCGAAGCTCGTCGCGTTCCTCGCAAGCCCGTCTGCCTCGATCATCACGGGTGCCAACGTGGTTGCCGATAACGGGTACACCAAGCGCGTCCAGTACTGATCATGTCGAGTCTGCCGCGCCGCATCGATGCCTGCCTCGTTGCCGGGGGCAAGTACCACGATATCGACCACGCGCGGCTGCAGCTGCTGACTCTGCTCGGTGAGCATCCGAACATTCGGTGTCGGGTGCTTGAAGACTATCGCGACATCGATGCGATCGTGGCAGCCGACGTGCTCATTACGTACACGGTCGACGTGGTGCCGGATGAAGCCGGTGCCGCACGACTGCACGACTGGGTGGGCGCGGGGCATCGTTGGTTGGCGTTGCACGGGACCAACTCGATACTTCGCTGGTCAAAAACTCACAAAGCCTGGGAAGCGCCTCGTACGGTCCCGACGCTGATGCAAACGCTGGGGAGTCAATTTTTGGCGCATCCGCCGATTGCCCCCTACCGCGTCGAGATCACGGCGCCCGAGCACCCTCTCGTTCGGGGCATCGAACCTTTCGATGCGGATGACGAGTTGTACCTCAGCGAGTTGCACGGTCCGATCGAGGTCTTGTTGCATACACGCTGGTCCGGACGAACGTCTTTGTTCGTCGATAGCGACTGGACTCAAGACGAGCCGCGCCCCGTGTTGTATCTCAAGCGAACCGGCGCGGGAGAAGTGCTTTATTTCACGCTCGGGCACTCGCGCGGGCACTACGACATGCGTCCGATCATGGACGAGTACCCGACGATCGAACGAGGCAGCTGGAACACACCGGCCTTCGTGGAAATTTTAAGACGCGGCATACGCTGGGTCGCGACCGCCGAACGGATTTCATCATGAGCAAGAAGCCGACACCCACCCTCACCGAATCCGAGCAAGCTGAACTGCGAGAGCGCTCACGCACTCCGACCTATCGCAAAGTTCGACGTGTCGAACCGACGGATGGCCCCGGAACTCCGAGCGCGAAAGCCCCGGACCCGGACCTCGGCGACGCCATGATTCCGAAAGAGCGCTACACCTCACGAGGCTTCCTGCAACTCGAGTGGGATCGGATGTGGAGCAAGGTTTGGCTGCTCGGCGGATTGGAGTCGGACGTTCCCGAACCCGGCGATTACATCTGTACCGAAATCGGTCGCGAATCGATTTTGCTCGTAAGGCAGGCCGACGGCCGGATGCGCGCGTTTTACAACGTGTGTCTGCACCGAGGTAACCGTCTCCGACCGACGGGAATTTCGAGCGCTGACTCGTTCAAGTGCCAATATCACCATTGGGAATACGGCATCGACGGACGTTTCGTTCGCATCCCGGATCTCGATACCTTTCCGCAAGGTGCCCCACCGTGCCGCGGCCTCAAAGAATTGCCCTGCGACACTTGGGGTGGATTCGTGTGGTTCAGCCTGAACCGAGAGGTTGGTCCGCTCGCTGAGTATCTCTCACCGATTCCGCAGCACCTCGACCCGTACCATTTTCCGCGTATGGCTCTCACCCGTGACATCACGGTCGAGTGGAACTGCAACTGGAAGGCTTCCGTCGACGCCTTCAACGAGAGTTATCACGTTCAGGGCATCCACCCTCAGTTGCTCTATTACCTGCACGATCTCGACATCCAGATCGACTGCTACGAGCGCCACAATCGATATCTCATACCCTTCGGTACCGTGAGCCCGCGCGTACGCAAGCCACCGTCGATTCCCGATCCGATAAAGACCATCATGAAGACCGCGGGAATGGACCCGGCGGACTACGACGAACCGCTCGAGAATCTCCGTCGCGACGTCCAAGTACACAAGCGGCGTACCGGCGCTTCGATGGGCCGCGATTACTCGAAGCTCAACGACGATCAGCTGACCGACGATTATCACTACCTGATCTTTCCGAACGTGACGCTCAACGTGCACGCGGACGATCTCATGCTGTTCCGCCAACGCCCGCATCCGACCGACCCCGATCGCATGCTGTATGACGTGTGGACGTTCGAGCTGGTCCCCGAGGGGGCCGAGCGCCCGCCCCGCCCGAAGCATCAGTACTTCCGTCACGGCGATAAATCGATCGGCCTTGTCCTCGATCAGGATGCCCAGAACCTCCCTGGAGTTCAGGACGGTATGCACTCGGCCGGACTTGACGGGCTGTGGATCGGTTCGCAGGAATTGCGAATTCGCCACTTCCACAAGGTGCTGATGGACTACCTCGGCAAGGATGCGGACGAGGCAGCGGCGAAGCTGGACAGCCGCTGACGAGGCGGGCATAAAAAGAGCAGCTCTGATTGTTTCCGTCAGCGTTGCTCGTTTTATATCGTTGACTTACCATCAAGGTCGCGCGCCCGACGCGCTCCCGCAGGAGATTCCGTGAGCCTTCCCAAAGACCTGTTGCTGCGCGCCTATCGGCAGATGAAGACGATCCGCGAGTTCGAGGAGCGTCTACACGTCGAAATACAAACCGGCGAGATACCGGGTTTCACACACCTCTACTCTGGGCAGGAAGCCGTCGCCGTCGGCGTCTGCGAAAACCTCTCGGATCAGGACTGGATCGCGAGCACTCACCGTGGTCACGGGCACTGCATCGCCAAGGGCTGCGACGTCCAAGGCATGATGCTCGAGATCTACGGGCGTCGTGACGGCCTCTGCAAAGGCAAAGGCGGCTCGATGCACATCGCCGACATGACGAAGGGCATGCTCGGCGCAAACGCGATCGTGGGCGGCGGACCGCCGATCGCCGTGGGTGCAGGCATCGCGTGCAAGATCGCCAAGCGCGGCAACGTCGCCGTGGCATTCGGCGGCGACGGGAGTGCCAACCAAGGCACCGTATTCGAGGCGATGAATCTCGCCGTCGTGCTTCGTGCACCCGTCATCTTTGTTTTCGAGAACAACGGCTACTCCGAGCACACGGGCGCCTCGTACGCCGTGGGTTCGGGCGACATCGCGGGCCGCGCGCGCGGCTTCGGCATGGCCGCTGAAACCTGCGATGGCTCAGATTTCTTTGCCGTGTACGACACGATGGCGAAGTTGTTGAAATCTGTCAGAACAGGCGGCGGCCCTGCGGCGCTCGAGGCCAAAACCACGCGCTTCTTCGGGCATTTTGAAGGCGATCCGATGCTCTATCGGGCCAAAGACGAAGTCGCTCGTCATCGAGAGCAGATGGATTGTCTGCGCATCTTCCGCGATCGCGTGAGCAAAGAGGGCTGGCTGCAGCTCGCCGAGCTCGACGCCATCGATGACCAAGTGATGGCACTGATCGACAAGTCGGTGACGACGTCGCGCGCGGCAACGCCGCCGTCTGCCTCCGACTTGCTCACCGACGTGTACGTCTCCTACTGACCCGCCCTTCAGAGAATAGATTCATGCGACAAATTTCGATGAGAGACGCCATCAACGAGGCCTTGCACCTCGAGATGGCGCGAGATCCGCGGGTGATCGTACTCGGCGAAGATGTCTCGGGTGGCGCGGGCGGCACCTCAGGCCAACGCGACGCCGCAGGCGGCGTTTTCGGTGTCACCAAAGGCTTGCTGCCGAAGTTCGGTGAAGATCGGGTGATCGATACCCCCATCTCGGAGTCGGCGATCATTGGAGCAGCAAACGGCGCCGCGCTCGCCGGTCTGCGTCCGGTGGCCGAGCTCATGTTCGCAGACTTTCTGGGCGTGTGCTTCGACCAAGTGTTCAACCAAGCGGCAAAGTTTCGCTACATGTTCGGTGGCAAGACGTCTTGCCCCATCGTCATTCGAGCGGCCACGGGCGCAGGCATGAACATGGGCGCTCAGCACAGCCAGTCGATGTACGCCATGGTGACCGGCGTGCCGGGTCTCAAAGTGGTCGTACCGTCGAACGCCTACGATGCCAAAGGCCTCATGCTGACGGCTATCCGTGACGATGACCCGGTGATTTTCTTTGAGCACAAGGCGCTCTACCCGAGAAAGTCCGCGGTTCCCGAGGGCGACTACACCCTTCCGTTCGGCGAAGCGAACCTCGTCCGCGAAGGCGAACACGTCACGGTGGTTGCGATCGGACGCATGGTGTCGTTTGCGGAAAAGGCGCTCGATGCACTGGCTGCCGACGGTATCACCGCCGATCTGCTCGATCCGCGCACGCTCTCGCCGCTCGATGACGAAACCATCTACGAGAGTCTCGATAACACCGGGCACCTCGTCATCATCGACGAATCACCACCGCGCTGTTCGGTTGCAGCAGATATTGCCGGTCTCGTGGCGAGCAACGCCTTCCATTCACTGAAGGCGCCCATCGTCCAACTGACTCCGCCGCACACGCCCGTACCCTTCGCTCGAGAACTCGAGCGTGCGTACGTTCCGGGACCGCAAGCCATCGAGGCAGCGATCCGAAAAATGCTCAAAGAATCTCGGGCAGCGAGCTGACCATGTCACGAATCCACGCGATTACGATGCCCAAATGGGGCATCGAGATGCAGGAAGGCGCTATCACCTCCTGGCATGTCGATGTCGGTGGGATAGTCTCCCGAGGGGCGCAGCTTCTCGATGTCGAGACGGAGAAAATCGTCAATACCGTAGAGGCTAGCGTCGAAGGAACGCTGCGCCGAATCATCGGCTCGGTCGGCGACACGCTCCCGGTAGGCGCTCTCGTTGGAATCGTCTGCGAAGGCGACGTATCTGATGCCGAGATCGATCGTTTCGTTCGCGAATTCAAGGCCGCCGACGCCTCGTTCGAACCGGAGACGAGCGCCGGCGCGTCGTCCAGCGCAACGGCACCGGCCGCAGAGGCGCCTTCAGCGGCTCCCGCAGCGGAGCGCGAGGATGAAGCTCGAGTCAGCCCGATCGCCAGACGCCTCGCCGAGAAACTCGGCGTGGACCTCTCGAAGGTGACGGGCACGGGCCGCAACGGTCGTATCTCGAAAGAAGACGTCGAGTCCTATCACGCGAAGCAATCTACGGCTGTCGAGGCCGTACCCATGAGCGCCATGCGACTCGCGATCGCGCGACGACTCACGGAATCGAAGCAAACGATTCCGCACTACCGTTTGCATGCCGATGTCGATTGCGCAGCACTCGACACCGCGCGCGGTCAGCACACGGCGGCGGGCCGCAAGATCTCGGTCAACGATCTACTGCTCGTTGCGCTCGCTCGTACGCTCGCCGAGTTCCCGGACGTCAATGCCTGCCTCGAAAACGACACCATATTGCGGCGGCGCAGCGCGGATATCGCGCTGGCCGTGTCGACCGCAGGCGGGCTCATCACACCGGTGCTGCGCAGCGCCGAGAGCAAGGATGTCGTCGCCCTCGCCCAAGAAGCTCGCGACCTCGCCGCCAAGGCCCGCGACAACAAGCTGACCCGAGAGGAAATCACCGGCGGCAGCTTCACGCTATCCAACCTCGGCATGTTCGGTATCGATGCCTTCGATGCCGTCATCAATCCGCCGCAGGTGGCCATCTTGGCGGTCGGCAGCATTCGTGATGCCGTCGTACTGCGTGACGGAACGCCGGCGGCGGGCCGACTCATGACTCTCACGCTGTCCTGCGACCATCGCGTCGTCGACGGCGCACTCGGAGCACGTTTTCTTTCTGCACTCAAGCAACGTATCGAAGGGGGGAACTTCGCATGACGAAGCCAACGATCGCCATTCTGCTGCTGTCGCTACTCGCTCTGCCGGCCGGCGCCGCCACGCCCAAGGGCGAGGAAATCTATCAACGCGCCTGCGCCGCCTGCCACGAAGGTGGCGTCAAAAAAGCGCCGCACAAGATGTTCCTGCAGATGATGCCCGCCGACGGCATTCTCAATGCAATGAATCAAGGGATCATGCAGATGCAGGCGGCCTCGCTCAGCGCGGCAGAACGTCGCACCGTGGCGGAGTATCTCGCCGGGCACACCGTGGAAGACGCCCTCGCCCGCGCCCAGCCGCAGCTTTGCACGGGCCCCGCCAAAGATTTCGATCTCGGGAAGGGCGTCAAGAAAGTGGGCTGGGGCGTCAACCGGGAGAACCATCGTCTCATCCCCGCAGACGTCGCCGGCCTCACGGCTGCCGACTTGCCTAAACTCGAATTGAAGTGGGCATTCGCCTTCCCGAACGCGCAGCGAGTGCGCTCTCAACCCACCGTCGCGCTCGGCGCGGTCTTCATCGGTAGTCAAAACGGAACGGTGTACGCCCTCGATAAGAAATCGGGCTGCGTGCGTTGGGCCTTCCGCGCGAGCGCCGAAGTGCGCACACCCGTCATCATCGACGCCGGCGACGAAACGTCCAAGGCTCGACCCATCGCCTACTTCGCCGATTTGATCGCCCGCGTTTACGCGGTCGAAGCCACGACCGGCAAATTGCTTTGGGTGACCAAGGTCGATGAGCATCCGAACGCCACCGTGACCGGCGCGCCCGTGCTCTATCAGGGTCGCTTGCATGTTCCCGTGTCATCGCTGGAAGTGACCTCGGCGGCTGATCCGGCGTACCCCTGCTGCAGCTTCCGCGGATCGGTGGTCGCACTCGATCCGAAGAATGGCAAAGAAATTTGGCGCACCTACTCCATCGACGAAACTCCGGTGGAAGTGGCGAAAACGAAAGTCGGCACACCGATCCTCGCGCCCTCCGGCGCACCGATCTGGAATAGTCCGTCCATCGATACGGCGACGGGCACCTTGTACGTCGGTACCGGTGAAAACTACTCCTCGCCCGCCAACTATCGCAGCGACGCGTTACTCGCGATCGAACTCAAGACGGGCAAGCTGCTCTGGCATCGTCAAAAAACTGCGAACGATGCGTGGAACGTCGCCTGCATGATGCAGGACAACCCGAACTGCCCGGCGGAGAATGGTCCGGACTTCGACTTCGGCGCCGGTACGATCGTCGCACGCACGAGCGCCGGAAAACCCATTTTGCTCGCCGGTCAAAAATCGGGCGACGTTTATGCGCTCGATCTCACTGATCGAGGTCGTCCGATTTGGCGTAACAAGGTGGGCCGTGGCGGCATCCAAGGCGGCGTGCACTTCGGTATGGCCCTCGAGGGTAAAACGTTGTTCGTGCCGATCTCCGATATGTCGAACCCAGAAGCCGAGACGAACCTGCACTCGGTCCCGTCGAAAGCGGGTCTTTATGCGGTCGACATCGACACGGGACGCATGCTGTGGTCACAACCGGCCAACGACGTCTGCAACGGTCGCAAGTATTGCGAGCCGGGCATCTCTGCGGCGATCACAGCGATGCCGGGCGCAGTGCTCGCGGGACACATGGACGGACGTCTTCGTGCTTATGACAGCGCGACGGGTCGCGTGATTTGGGAATACGACACGACGCGTGAAGTCACCACGGTCGACGGCTCCAAGGCGAGCGGCGGTTCATTCGGCGGCGGCGCAGGCCCGGTAGTCCAAGACGGTTTGCTCTTCGCAGCATCCGGCTACGGCACGTACTTCCATATGCCGGGCAACGTGTTGCTCGTTTTCGGCTTGCCGAAAGATAAAGAGTAAGAGTTTTTTGGGGGCAACGATGAGCAAGAAAACACCAACCATGGAATGGGAAGGTGGCGAGGATCTCGCCACCCTGCGTATCGCCGTCACGACGATGGGCGATTTGCTGCTGACGGCAGCCGATCGTGACCCCAACAAGACCGCGCTGGTTTTCCCGGAGAAAAGCTATACCTACGCCGAGCTCGCGGCTCGCGCGATCCGTCGTGCACGCAGCCTGCAAGCGCTCGGTGTTCGACCGCGTGATCACGTGGGTATTCTCATGCCGACTTGCCCGGAGTTCGTCGAGCTTTATTTCGCGATTGCCCTGTGCGGTGCCGTCATCGTGCCGATCAACGCTCGCTATCGATCGGGTGAGATCGGCTACGTCGTCGAAAACGCCGATCTCGTGACGCTGATCACGACGGACGCCGTGGCCGATCAAGTCAACTTCGTCGAGCGACTCGAGGGCGCGTTGACCGACCTACCCGCCCAGAAAGATCCGATGTCCCTAAAGCTCTCCGCAGCGCCGAAGTTGCGTAACGTCGTGCTCTACGGTCGCGGAGGCCGCCCCGGCTTCGTATCCGAATCGGACTTCGACGCAGCCGCCGATCGGGTCGCCGAGATCGAAGTTCACAAGACTCGCCTTCGAACGCGCGTCCGCGACACCGCGCTCATGCTCTATACCTCAGGCACAACCGCAAACCCGAAGGGCTGCCTGATCACCCACGAAGCGCAGGTCCGCAACTCCATTGCTCTCGGTCGTCACCGCTATCGCCTGACGCGCGAGGACTCGCTCTGGTCGCCACTGCCGATGTTCCATATCGCAGCCGTGCTACCCATGCTCGCAATCTTCGATGTCGGCGGCACGTATTTGACGATGGGATACTTCGACGCCGGCGTCGCACTCAAGATGCTCGAAGATCACAAAGTCACGGCGACCTACCCGAGCTTCGTGACGATCATGCAGGGGCTCATCTACCACCCCGATTTTCCGACTCGAAATCTCTCAAGCATCCGGCTCATGAACTCCAACTTCGCCGTGCAGCCGCCCGGCGTCTCGGAGCCCATCATGAAGGCGATGCCCGCCGCCATTCAGGTGGGCAGCTTCGGCATGACCGAGGCGTCCGGCACGGTTTCGACGGGCTCGCCCGGCGAGCCGGAGTCTCAAAGAATTACGCGCCTAGGTCGCCCCCTGCCAGGACTCGAGGTTCGCGTGATCGATCCGAACACGGGCCACGACATGCCGACCGGTGAACGCGGAGAGGTTTTGGTCCGCGGATATAGCCTCTTCGAGGGCTACTACCGCGACCCGGTCAAAAGCGCCGAGGCACTCGACAAGGACGGCTGGTTTCACACCGGCGATATCGGCTCGGTCGATGCGCAAGGCACGATCATGTTCCACGGTCGCTTCAAAGATATGCTCAAGGTGGGCGGAGAGAACGTCGCCGCAGCCGAGATCGAAGCGCAATTGCAGAAGCACAAAGCCGTCAAGCTCGCGCAGGTCGTCGGTATACCGGACGCCAAGTACGCCGAAGTGCCTGCGGCCTTCGTCGAACTTCAACCGGACGCCAAGGCGACCGAGGCTGAGCTCATCGAGTTCTGTAAAAAAGAGGTCGCCGGGTTCAAGGTGCCTCGACACGTTCGCTTCGTCACTGAGTGGCCGATGTCCTCGAGCAAGATTCAAAAGTTCAAGCTGCGAACCGCGCTCGTCGAAGAACTCAAACTCGGTTGATCACGACCTTCATCCACCACTCCTGAGGAGTACTCAACATGGCCGTCTTCTTCGCCCTGCTCAAGGTCAAAGCTGGTAAAGAAAAGGACTTCGAACGCTTACAGCGCGAACTCTCGAAGCTCACTCACGACAACGAACCGGACACCATCGTCTACGACGTCATCCGTCATCGCGAAAAGAAAGACGTCTACGCGGTGTATGCGCGCTTCAAGGACGAGGCGGCCTTCGAGTACCACCAGAAAACACCGTTCCACGATCGACTCGTCCCGCCGATTTTCGAGTGCCTCGATGGCGGTGCCGATGGCATGATCCTCGATTTCTACGATCACGTGGGTTGAGGCACGAGTGCCCATGAATACGCCCGTACTCGGCCCGGTGATTCAACTGGGTTTCGTCGTGCCGAGTATCGAGGCGGCCGTGACCCACTGGACCTCCATCGGTGTCGGTCCGTTTTTCCTTTTGGAACACATTCAGTTCGGGCGCTGTCATTTTCGTGGCAAGCCGCTGTCGATCGACATGTCAGTCGCTGTCGGCCAATGGGGCACGGTTCAAGTCGAGCTCATCCAACAGCACTGCGATACGCCGAGCATCTACACCACGTTCGACGGCTCCTCACGTGGCGGACTGCAGCACATGGGCGTGATGACCGATTCCGTGGCCGACTCGCTGACGCGTCTCGCTGAACGCGGCGTTTCTCCGGTTCAGGCTGGTGAAACGGCCAACGGTATTCGCTTCGCCTACGTCGACACGGACGAACGTCCGGGTGCCCACCCGGGCGGCATGATCGAACTCATCGAGCGTGGTCCGGCGATAGACGGATTTTTTTCTCTCGTACGCAAGGCTGCCGTCGACTGGGACGGTCGTGATCCCTTGCGTAAGCTCGGGTGACCGAAAGCGTCGCCACGCCTCACCCGCCGCTGCGCCCCGTGCAGCTGGCCTATCACGTACCCGACTCGCGAGAGGCCGCCGTGCAGTGCGCGCTGACGCGCGGTTGGGGGCCGTTCTATCTCATGGAACGCATTCCGCTCGAGTTCGCGAGGTATCGCGGAAAAGAAACGCCTTGGGTGCATACCTCGGCCTATGGCCAAGCGGGCGACTTGATGATCGAACTCATTTCTCAACCCGACGATGCCCCTTCGGTGCTGCGCGAACGATACACGCGTCACCAGTACGGCCTGCATCATGTGGCCTCGTTCGTAGAAAATCTCCCGGCAGCGATCGAGGCCGAACGACAGCGCGGGCATCAGATCGCCCTCGAGGCCCGCACGACGACGGGCGTCGATTTCGCGATGATCGACACCGTCGCGGCGCTCGGTCATATGCTGGAGATCTACGAGCCCAATCAAGCACTCAAAGATTTTTACGCATTCGTTCGACGCAAGGCCGAGGGCTGGGATGGCAGCCATCCCGTTCGAGTCCTACGTTGAACGCCCGATCACGGAGAACGACATGAGCGTGTTCAAGGACAAAGTGGTAGTCATCCTCGGTGCGGCAGGCCGCGACAACATGGGCCAGGTCATCGCGCGACGCTTCGCATCAGAGGGCGCCAAAGTCGTGGTGGCCGGTCGCCATGAAGCACCCCTCACCGAACTCGCTACAGAGATTAGCGGCGACGCCCAAGTCTGCGACATCACGCGCAAGGCCGATGTCGAGGCGCTCGCCGAGGCTGTCTGGCAACGGCACGGCCGTGCCCACGTCGCGATCAACTGCACCGGTTGGGGACTGCTCGCGAAACTACTCGACACCACCGAAGAGCAACTCGATCAGGTTTCGGCTCTTCACTTCAAGGGCACGTTTTTTTTCATGCAGGCATTCGTCGGTCGAATGTCCCGCAGCGGAGGCGGCTCGGTGATCACGGTGTCCTCAGCCTCGGTCCGGGCCGTGCTCTACCACCACGCCGCCTACATCGCGACCAAAGCGGCCTCCGAGGCACTCGTGCGATGTTTCGCCAATGAATTCGGTGCAAAGGGGGTCAAAGTGAACGCCCTGGCTCCCGGATTCACCGAAACGCCGATGACGGCCAACGAGTCCAAATTACCGGGCCTCCTCGACCTCTTCCGCAAGGAGTATCCGCTAGGACGGATCGGGACCTCTCAAGATGTCGCCGAGGCGGCGCTCTGGCTCGCCTCTGAGGCGAGCTTCATCACGGGCGAAACGCTGCAGATCAACGGTGGCCTCACCCTGCGTCGCAATCCCTCGCCGACCGAGATCAACGCGGTAATCAAAGCGAACGCGCCGCCACGCAGCTGAACTGCGGGCGGCTCTCGCTCGCGCTGACGATCAGCCCTTCGGAGCCTCGAACGGATCGAGGTACTCGCGCACGTAAGGCTCGGCGAGACAATCGACGATGCCCGGACCGTGCTCAGCGAGTGCCGGCGAGGTCATGTGGGCTTCTTCTGCCGCCGCGCTCGCGAACGATTCGATGACGGCGTAACGCCGCGGCTCACGCAGCTTGAAGAATTCGTAGTAAAGCGTATCGGGCTCGGTCTTACGGACAACCTCGGTGAGCGCTTTGCAACGCTGAACGAACTCCGCCTCACGACCTTCTTTGATGAGCATCCTCGAAACGAACGTGACTTTCGACATGGTGGTTCTCCCCGAAAAATACTGACAAGAGACGCAAACTCAGCGTCGTTGATCGAAACGACGTCCGACCATTGCCGCTGCGATATTCACTTTTTGGATATCGACCGCGCCGCCGGCGATGCCCCAGCCCCAGGCGTCACGCAGGCGACGCTCCATGGGATATTCCCTCGAGTAGCCGTAGCCGCCCATCAACTGCACGGCATGTCCGCACACCTCTCGAGCGATTTCGTTAGCGAAACATTTGGCCATCGAAGACTCGAGCACCGAGGGCATGCCGTGTTGTGCGTTCACTGCCGCACGCCAAATGAGCAACCGCGCGGCATCCACTCGCATGCGCATTTCGGCGAGTCGTAACTGCACCGCCTGGAACTCGACGATGGGCTTGCCGAACTGTTTACGCTCTTGCACGTAGGCGATCACGTCATCAAGCGCGCCCGATGCCTGCGCGAGCGCCATCGTGGCGTTGCCGCAGCGTTCGAGGTCGAAGGCCTCCATGAGTTTCTTGAAGCCCCCTGCAGGAACGACGATGTTTTCGAGCGGGATCGCGCAGTCTTCGAAGATAAGGTCGGAGGATGGAACGCCACGAAAACCCATGAGATTTTCGCGAGCGCCGAACGTCATTCCGGGAGTACCGCTTTCGACGTAGACGGCACCGATGCCCTTCGGGCCCGGGTCATCGGAGAGGCGGCAGTACACGACATAACCGTCCGCATGACCGCCACCCGAGCACCAACGCTTGGTGCCGTTGATGACCACGCGATCTTTTTCGATGCGCGCACGAGTCGTCAGGTCGGTGAGTGCCGAGCCCGCATTGGGTTCGGACATCGACACCGCGACGATCTTTTCGCCACGACATACGGCCGGCACCACCTTGCGGCGCAGCGACTCTCCGGCGAAATGCTCGATCGCGCGCACGGGGCCCACACAGGACTCGAAAACCGGAAAAGCTACGGCACCCGAGATCTTGGCCAACTCTTCGATGACGATGAGCGCCTCAAGATTGCCGAGCCCTAAACCGCCGTATTCCGACGATACGTTGATGCCGAGGAAGCCCATCTCGGCGAACTCTCGCACGAGCTCGTGGGAGGGCGGTTCGTCGTGCTCTTCGCAATGCTTGGCATGTGCAGGAAGCCGCTCTTGGGCATACTTGCGAGCAGTCTCCTGCAGCGCTTGTTGTTCCTCGGTCAAAGAGAAATTCATTACAAGGTCTCCCGATGTCTAAATCCGAATCTATCTTGAGCGGCATCCGCGTACTCGATTTCGGTCGATACGTCGCGGGCCCCTACTGCGCCACCCTCCTCGGCTATCTCGGCGCAGAGGTGATCCGCATCGAAAAACCCGACGGCGGTGAAGACCGCTACATCGCACCCATCACTTCGCACGGCGAAGGGGGTGTATTTCTGCAGACGGCCTGCAACAAAAAATCGCTCACGCTCGACTTCGGCAAGCCGGAGTCGCGCGACATCGTACGACGGCTCGTACAAACCGCCGACGTCGTCGTGGTCAATCTGCCTCCGGCGGCCCGCGAGTCGCTGGGTCTCGATTACGCAAGCGTGTCGGCGATCAACCCGAGGGTCATTCTCGCCTCTCAGACGGCATTCGGCGAGCATGGGCCCTATGCGAGCCGGGGAGGCTTCGACGGTGTCGGCCAGGCGATGTCCGGCGCTATGTTCATCACGGGCACACCAGGCGCACCCGCGAAGGCGGCGGCTCCGTACGTCGATTTCTCGACGGCCGTGCTCTCGGCCTTCGGAGTGCTCGCCGCGCTCATCGAGCGCGACCGATCGGGACGCGGCCAACACGTGCAAGCCGCCCTGCAAGCCACGGCCCTCGCCGTCTTCGGTTCGCATCTCATCGAGCAGGGAGTCACCGGCATCAATCGCGTCGGTACCGGCAACCGAGTGCAAACCTCTGCGCCTTCCGACGTCTTCGCAACGCTCGATGGCCACGTGCTCACCCACGTGGTCGGCAACGGCTTGTTTCGCCGCTGGGTAAAACTCATCTGTGGGCAAGACGCCGCTGCGCAAAAACGCTGGCTCGACGATCCGAGACTGCAAGACGACGCCGGCCGTGGCGAACATTCGGCCGAGATCCTCGCCGCCATGCGCACCTGGTGCGCCGCGCGAACCACGAACGACGCGATCAGCCAGCTCGAGGCCGCAGGCCTGCCCGCCGGACCCGTCTACACGCCGCAGCAAGCGCTCGATGATCCGCAAGCAAAGGCGATGCATTGGTTCGCCGAGGTGGTCGGTTACCCCGGCCTCCCCCGTCCGGCGCCGGTGCCCGACCTTCCTCTGCGATTCTCGAGATCCTCGGGCGGCATCGAACGCGCACCCCCGACGCTCGGCGAACACACCGACGTCCTGCTCGCAGAACTCGGCTTTGACGAGGCTGCACGCGCTCGCCTGCGCGAAGGCGGCGTGGTGTGAGAGACGGTACGGGGCCTTAAGCAACGGGCGTCACCCGATAACCAAGCCGAGGGAAATGCACGAGCTGCCCGTATGAGAGGTCGGCGCTCGGACGGATGACCACTCGGTCCGCCGCGACGACGTGAAGCCGGCCGCGCACGACTCCGCGTCGGGTGTCATCAGGCAAAATATCGACGAGCCGTCCCGCCTGCAAGCCTTGAGCATCGGCCTGGTCGATCGATTCGGGCGTCACGGGCCGCGCTGCGCGAGCCTCCTCGAGCGCTGAAGCGGCTGCAATCTGCTGACGCTCGACCGTCCAGAGGGCCTGCATGCGCTGCTCCCAGGCGGCGAGCGACGGGAATCCCGACAGCAGCTCGGCGGCCACGTCGGCGAACGCCCCTCGCGCCATCCAGATGAAAGGGTAAGCCTGTACGTCGGCGAGCCCGGGAGCGACTCCTCCGAGAAAATCGCGGCCGTCGTCGAGCTGCGCAGCGAGCAGCGCCGCGTGCGCGCGGAACTGCGATCGCGAATGCGCCGCATCCACCCCGACCGAGGCGAAATCGATGTCCGGAAAGAGATACTGACGATCTTCACGAAACGACTCGGGCCACTCTGCGAGCCCGATCGAAAGGACAATCTTCAGAGCCGAACGAAAGAACGCATCACTCCAACGCACGAGCGCAAGCTCGAGTCCGCCCCCCAGAGGGAACAGCGTGGGCGACGGCTGAATTCGCTCAAGTTCACGCGCGATCAGCTGCGAATCGATGAACACCTCGGCACCGATCTGCAGTACAGGCGTCCCTCGGTATCCTCCGGTCAGCGCCAGCAGATCGTCTTTGGGCGGCATCATGGGCGTCTCGACCCAGCGAAACGGCAAACGCTTGATGGCGAACATACCGAGCGCCTTCTGAGTGAATGGCGAGGCGTCGTAGCTCCACAGAATCACGGAATCTTTGGGCGAGATCATGATGGCTTCGCTCCTGACTTCGACGATGCCGCAGCGACAGAGGCTGCGGTCTGACCATAGAGATGGCGGTGTCCTTCGTCATCCGCTCTTCGCTCATCGCCCAGCGCGAGCGCGCGACGAACCGCCGGACGCTGCTCGATCGCGCGGAACCAACGCTTCACAGCAGGAAAGTCCTCGAGAGTCTGACCCTGTCGCTCGTGCGGCTTGATCCAGGGCCAGATCGCCATATCGGCGATCGAATATTCGCCGGCGACGAATTCTTTGACGGTCAACTGTCGATCGAGAACGCCATAGAGGCGATTGACCTCTTGGGTGTAGCGCGTGATGCCATAGGGCACGTGCTCGGACGCAAAAGCGAGGAAATGGTGCGCCTGTCCCGCCATCGGACCCAAGCCACCGACCTGCCAAAAGAGCCACTGCATCACGGCGTGTTTTTCGCGCGCGGCAGAGGGCAGAAAACGACCGGTTTTTTCAGCAAGATAATTGAGTATCGCGCCCGACTCGAACAATGACAGCGCCCCATCTGGCGCCGCGTGATCGATGACCGCCGGAATTTTGTTGTTCGGCGAGATCTGCAGGAAATCAGGGTCGAATTGCGCCCCGCGAGTGATATCCACGGGTTTGACCCGATACGGCAACTGGCACTCCTCGAGCATGATCGCCACCTTCAAACCGTTCGGCGATGGGTACCAGTAAAGATCGATCATGCGCGGGTGATGCGGTAACCGAGTCGAGGAAAATGTGTGACGAGCTCACCCACCTCAGCAGTACGACGCCGAACGGCCACCTCGCTGATCGTCAAGGTGACGAGTTCACCCTCGACCGGAATTTTGCCGTAGTCGTCGGGCGTGACGCAGACCCGCTCGCCGGTCGCGAACCCGAGAGGGTCTTTCGGATCGACGCCCACGGGCTCGATCGGTGTCGAGGTTCTCGCAATCGCAAGCGCCTCGTCCGCCCTGATCTCGCTACGCTCCCCTCGAGAGCAGGCGGCCATTCGAGATTCCCACTCGCGCAGCCGCGCGAACGGTTCGAGCAACTCGGCGGCATTGCCGATATTCCCGCGTGCCATCCACACCGGGAAATACGCATCGATATCGGCATAAGAAATCTGCGACCCCAAAATGAACGGTCGACCGTCGGCGAGCATCAACTCCACGAGCTCGAGCCCCGCACGAAATTGCGTGTAGAGATGCGGAATGTCGCTCTCTAGCGCATCGAAGTCCATGAAATTGAAAAACGACTTTCGATCGTCGATCACGGCTTTGGGAATGAAGGCCTGATTGAGCCCCATCGACAAGCCCGCCCCGGGATCAAAAAAACTGCGATCACTCCAGGGCGTCAACGCGAGAGACAACCCGAGCGACCCCTGCGGAAAAAGACTCGGCTCCGGGAAACGTCGCTCGAGCTCTCGGACGATCAGCCGCGTGTCGCAATACACGTCGGCCCCGATCTGCAGGACGGGGATCTTTCGGTAGCCGCCAGTCAGAATGCCGAGCTCCGGGCGCGGCATCACCATCGAGACCTGGACAGACCGCCACGCCAAGCCCTTCAGACCGAGCGCGAGACGGATTTTCTCCCCGAAAGGCGACGGATCGTGGTGATGGAGGATGGGGATGTTCACGGCTCGGAACTCTACACCGAGGCCGTCTAAAAAAACAGTCAAGCCTGTTTATTTCAGACTGGGTCGGTCGTATACTCGCCGGCCAATAAAACGTCTTTTTCCGATGATTTTCGCTGGTGACCCCATGGATGCTGCAACAGTCGACTACCTGAAAGCCGGTATGAAAGCCGAGTCGGAGCGCACGGCACCTCCCCCGGGCTTCCCCCAACTGCCGCTCATCCCGGGCGCTCGGTACACCGACCCGGCTTTTCTGGAGCTCGAACAGCGCTACCTCTGGCAGCGTTCCTGGCTCTTCGCCTGCCATGCGGACGAGATCCCCGAACCGGGTAGTTTCTACCTCTTCAAGCGAACGGGCTCACCGATCATCGTCGTCCGCGACAAGAACGGCGAAGTTCGAGCGTTCTACAACTCGTGTCGGCACCGTGGCGCACCCCTCGTTCGCGAGTGCAAGGGAAAGGTCGACGGCCTCGTCTGCGGGTATCACGGCTGGACCTACGGGCTCGATGGTCGACTGATGAACCTGCGCGACAAGCGCGACTTCGTCGATCTCGATCTCAGTCAATATCCGCTGCACTCAGTGCGTTGCGAGTCCCTCGGCAACTGGATCTTCGTCAATGAGGATCCGCAGGCCGAGCCGTTGCTCAAACATCTCGGCCCGATTCCGCAGCAACTTGAGGAAATCCAGCCCGGACAAGTTCGCTTCGTGCACCGCAAGTCGTATCCGGTGAAGTGCAACGTCAAAGTGTTGCTCGATGCGTTTCTCGAGGTGTATCACCTGAAGTCGATTCACCAGAATACGGTCGACCGCTTCCTCGATCATCGAGGTACGTTCATCACGCTCTGGAAAAACGGCCATTCCCTGATGTGCACACCGAACCGCCGTCCGGACTGGCAAGACCCCGGTACGCGCGGCATGCGCCGCATCGAGACCGCCTCCGAAATCACCTCGAAGAATAATCCGTCGTTCAATCTCTATCCGAATCTGGTGACGCCGGTGGATGCGACCGGTAACCCGTTCATCTTGTTCTGGCCGACCGGTCCGCGCTCGATGGAAATCGAAATCGTCTGGTTCGCGCCCGATTGGGGTAGCGGCGAGATCGATCCACTGTGGCAGACGCGCTTGTCCAACTTCGAGCGCATCCTCGAAGAAGATACGCAGTTCGCCGAGCAAATCCAGGAGTCGGTGGAATCTGGCGCGTTCAAGGGCATCACGCTCAACTATCAGGAGCGACGCATCTATCACTGGCACGAGGAACTCGATCGCCGCATCGGCGCCGAGCGCGTTCCTGAAGCGCTGCGCGTTCGACCCGTGCTCAAAGATTGGGTCGCGGGCTGACGATGAGCGGCATCCAGTCATGGGGCGTCTGCATCCCTCGTCTGCGCCTGTCGCGCAAGACGATCGGTGCCGCCATGGGCTGGGTGAACCCTTCTCTGAAGACCGCGCGTGGCGAGCGTTCGATCTGTAATTGGGACGAAGACTCGCTGACGATGGCGGTCGAGGCTGCGCGCTGCGCGCTGCCGAGTCGCGCGGCTCGGGACTCGGTCAGCACCGTCATGCTCGCCTCCACCACGCTGCCCTTCGCCGACCGCAGCAACTCGACGGTGCTCGCAAGTGCCTTGAGTCTCGATGACTCGGCGCTGACACTCGATGTCACAGGGTCACAGCGCTCGGCTACGGCGGCGCTCGCGCAAGCACTCAGTTCCTCGGGTCGCGGCCACACACTCGTCGCCGCAGCCGACCGACGTCTGGCACGTCCCGGCAGCGATCAGGAGTCTTCCTACGGTCACGGTGGCGCCGCGATCGTCGTGGGTGCAGACGAAGGGGTTGCCGAGCTCATCGCGCAGCATCACCGTGCCGCCGATTTTGTCGACCATCATCGTTTGACCGACTCACCGTTCGACTACTCGCTCGAGGAACGCTGGGTTCGCGAAGCCGGCTGGCAGACGCTCGTGCCCGACACCTTGCAGGCGCTGCTGACTAACGCGCAGATCGCGTCCAAAGATATCGCTCATCTCGTCATCGATGCGCCCCCTGCCTTAGCCCGCAAGATCGCCTCGCTCGCCGGAATCAGCGAGAACGCACTCGTCGATAATCTCGCGGCTCAATGCGGTCAAACCGGTGTCGGTCACCCGCTCTTGATGCTCGCGAGCGCGCTCGAACGCGCCAAAGCGGGTGAACTAGTGCTTCTCGTCGGCTTCGGCCAAGGCGTCGATGCCCTGCTCTTTCGCGCAACGGCGAAAATCGGCTCGCACAAACCTTCGCGCAGTGTCGTCGAAGCGCTGGGCGATCGCCGCGAAGAAACCGAATACACCCGATTTCTCTCGCACTGCGGGTTGCTGCCCGTCGAGTTCGGCATGCGTGCGGAGCGCGATAGCCGAACGGCACAAACGGTGGCTTGGCGACGCCACGAAGACATCTATGCGTTCACCGGCGGCCGCTGCACCCAGTGCGGCACCGTCCAGTTTCCGCGCGCCCGGGTCTGCGTCGCGCCGGCCTGCCGACAAGCCGGAGAACAAGAGCCCATACCCCTCGCCGAGAAGACGGCTCGCATCAAGACCTTTACCGAAGACTGGCTGGCATTCAGTCCCCGCCCGCCGCTCGTCTACGGCAACGTGGCATTCGCCGTAGGGGGCAACGCCTTCATCGAGTTCGCCGATTTCGCTCCGAGCGAAGCCAAGGTAAACGATGAAGTCAGATTCGTTTTTCGTCTCAAAGATATCGACCGGACCCGCGGATTCCGCCGCTACTTCTGGAAGGCTGCACCGATGAACTCGGCAGCGGTCGGGAGCTGATCGATGGCGAGTGGTATCCGCGACAAAGTCGTGATTCTCGGCATGGGTTGCGCGCGCTTCGGCGAGCGTTGGGACTGCGGTCCCGACGATCTGATGCTCGAGGCCTTCGAGGAAGCCACGCGTGATGCCGGCATTGAGAGAGATCAACTCGAAGCAGCTTGGCTAGGCGTTTTTTACGATGAGCAGAGCGTTTCGAAATCGGCGCTGTCGCTCGCCATGACGCTACGCTTGCCGCAGATTCCGGTCTCTCGAGTCGAAAATCTTTGTGCGACTGGCACTGAGGCACTCCGTGGCGCCGCGTACGCCGTCGCCTCGGGCGCCTGTGACATCGCGCTCGCTATGGGCGTTGAAAAACTCAAAGATACGGGCTTCGGAGGTCTTCCCGAACGCACCAAGGGCACGTTCGAAGATCTTTGGCAGCCCGGATTCACGCCGCCCGGGGCGTTTGCCCAGCTCGGCGCTGCGTACGCCGCAAAGCACGGTATCGCGATCGACGAACTTCGTCGCGCCATGGCACACGTATCGGTGAAGAGCCATGCCAACGCACTGCATGCACCGAAGGCTCACCTGCGCAAGGCGATCACGTCCGATCAAGTGTTGTCGGCGCCGATGATCGCCTACCCTCTTGGTGTGCTCGACTGCTGCGGCGTATCGGACGGCGCAGCCTGCGCCATCGTCACCACACCCGAGATGGCGAAATCCCTCGGACGTCGGGATGCCGTCGCCATCAAGGCCATGCAGCTCGTCGCATCGAACGGGTATGAACTCTCACACGCCGATTGGGACGGCGCGCACACGCCCACCACTCGCCGCGCTGCAACGCGAGCGTACGCGGAAGCGGGCGTGAAAGACCCGAGCCGCGAGGTTTCACTGATGGAAGTGCACGACTGCTTCTCCATCACCGAGCTCGTGCTCATGGAGGACCTCGGCTTCTCGGCCGAGGGGCGTGCCCCGACGGATATTCTCGACGGTCGCTACGATCGCGACGGTCGCAATCCTTGTCAGACGGACGGTGGTCTGAAGTGCTTCGGACACCCCGTCGGCGCTTCGGGACTGCGTATGGTCTACGAGGTCTACAACCAGTTGCTCGGTCGCGCAGGCGAGCGGCAACTGCCCTCACCCAGTCTCGGCCTCACCCATAACTTGGGTGGCATTCCCAACCGCAACATCGCCAGCGTCTCGCTGTTCGGTCTGAAGACGCTCTGACGCCAGCTTCGAGGATTCCATGTCAGCCACGACCCCTCTCATCAATTCCAAAGAAAAGTCTCCCGTGCGTTGGGGCTTCACGGACGAGGAGCTCGCACAGCGTCCTCACGCCTATCGAGACGATCTACTCGCAGGTAAGGTCTGTCTCGTCTCAGGGGGTGGCAGCGGTCTCGGTCGCGCCATGGCCTTCTTGTTCGCGAGACTCGGCGCCGAAGTCGTGATTTGCGGTCGTCGAGAGGATCGTCTCCTCGATGCCGCAGACAGCATTCGTCGTCTTCTCGGTCGCGAAGTCGGAACTCGCGCCATGACCATCCGAGATCCCGATCAGGTTCAATCGTTGATCGACCACACCTGGTCTCGTTATGGCGGTCTCGATCTGGTGGTCAATAACGGTGGTGGTCAGTTCCCACAGGCCGCGCTCGATTACTCAGTAAAAGGGTGGAACGCGGTCATCGACACCAACCTGAACGGGACTTGGTGGATGATGCAATCGGCGGCGCGCGCCTGGCGCGACCGTAACCGTCAAGGATCGATCGTCAACATCGTTGCCAACGTGTGGCGCGGCATGCCGCAAGTGGCGCATACCTGTGCGGCTCGCGCAGGCGTCATTTATCTCAGCAAATCGGTAGCCGTCGAATGGGCGCCGCTCGGCATTCGCGTGAACTGCGTCTCGCCGGGCTCCATCGCCACCGAAGGCCTCAATGTCTACAAACCCGAAGCGGCTTCAAAGTTCGGAAATGCCAATCCGCTGCGCCAGTTCGGCGATGCGTTCGATATCGCCCAAGCCGTCGTGCATGTCGGCTCGCCCGTGACGGGCAAGTTCATCACCGGCGAAACTCTGGTGGTGGACGGCGGTAATCAGATGTGGGGCGACGTCTGGCCGGGTACCATTCCGGAGTGGTTCAAGGTTCCTGATCGCTGAAAAATTTTGGAGGACTGGCAATGACTCAGACCCTCTTTTCTCGCACACCGCGAGCGTCGTTACCCGAGGGCATTGCCCCCGCGTGGGACTTGCTCAATCGGCTGACGGGTGAGCCCACCTTCATCGAAGTGTTTGCTCAAGCCCCTCACCTGCTGAACCTCGTGATGAACGAGTTCTATGGGAAGGTGTTCTTCGGTGGCCAAGTTCCGCAGCGGTACAAGCAGCTCGCACGACTTCGCCTATCGCTCATACACGGCTGCCGTACCTGCAACAAACAAAACGTGCCGGGCGCGCTCGAAGCGGGCTTCACCCAAGAGCAAATCGATGCGCTCGTCGCGAACACGCCGAGCCAACCCGTATTCTCTGAAGCGGATCTCGCCGTCATCGAGTACACCGATCAGATGGTCCTCACGAACATGCACGGAGAAATTTCGCCGCAGCTCTTCAAAACTTTGCGCGCACATTTCTCCGAGGCTCAGATCCTCGAGCTCGGTGTCGTGATGGCGATCATCGGAGGCATGGCTAAGCTTTCCTTCCTACTCGAGGTCGTCGAGAAGGAAGCGTGGTGCCCCTTCACGCCGGAAACATCCAGCTAAGTCAACGATCCATCGTCGGACACGGACCAAAAAAAAGCCCGGCTTTCGCCGGGCTTTTTTTGTCCTTGAAGGGACGTCGCTTCGGAGATCGAGCGCTTATTTACCGCTCGATCCGAGGTTGAAGCCCACCTCGATACCGTAGCTGCGCGGCGCACCCCACTGGGTGTGCGTCCACAACGTCGCGACCGACTGCGAGGCGACGCGATAACGCTCATCCGAGAGGTTCTTGCCGTACACGCGGACGAAGTAGCGATTGTCGGACGGCGTGTAGGTCGCCGACATGTTGAGCAGCGTCTTCTCATTGAGGTACGCGTCGTACTCACGACCCGCAGCAGAGATGTAGAAGAGGTTCTTGGCCTCGTAGTACACCTCGCCCGTCACCTCGAGACTGCCCTGGGCGAAGTCCGTGGTGTACGTACCCGAGATCGCACCGCTCTCCTTGGGCGAGCGCGGTACCGGCAGACCCGAGAAGTTGCCATTAAAGGCGACGATCGAGCCACCGCTCACCGAGTCATTGATGCCCGGCTGGTTGATCACGAACTTGTCGTACTTGGCATCGAGGAACGCCGCCTGCCCGCGGATACGGAACGAGTCCGTGATCAGCGCTTGCAGTTCGAGCTCGATACCCTGCGACTTCACTTCGGCCGCGTTGTAGAACACGGTTTCCTGGAAGTCCGCGCCGCCCTTACGAGTGATGATGTTCACTGCGCGCTGAGCGTCCTCGTACTTCGTCGTGAACACCGTCGGGTTGAAGCGCAGGCGACCATCGGCCGACTCGAACTTCAGACCGAACTCGTAGTTCGTTGCGTACTCCGGATCGACAGGGCGCGTCAGCGAGGGAACCATCAAACCGCTGGTGCCGGTCTGATCGTTGTAACCACCCGCCTTGTACCCACGGGATACCGTGAGGTAGCTGAAAAGCGAGTCGTTCCACTGGTACGAACCCGTCAAACGCCAGCTCGGCTCCGACCACTTGCGGGCCAGGTTGCTGAAGCCCGGAGTCTTCGAGTTGACGATCTGACCGCCCGGGTACTTGGTGAAGTCACCCGCGTTGAGCGGCTCGCCGAGCTGCGCCGGGGTCAACCCCGGATTCTTCGGATCGAGAGAGGCCAGACCCACCTGGGTACGGCCCGCCCACTCACGCTCGTCCTGCGTGTAGCGGAAGCCCGCGCCCAGCGTGAGCTTCTCCGACGCCTTGTAGGTCAAGTCGGCATAGCCCGCCAGAGAGTCGGAGTCCTGCTGGTTGCAGAGCACCTGCGGCGTGTTGTTGTTGAACTGGGCCGGAAGACCGAGCGCAGCGAACGGCAGCGCGAGATCGATGAATCCCAGAACTTGGACCACGCAGAAGCGCGCATCGTTCGTCTGCTGGAAGGCACCGACGACGTAGTTGATCGGGCCGTCGTTATTCGAGGCGATGCGTACTTCGAGCTGGCTCGTCTCACGATCCGTGTCGCGCGTGGCGTCGAACAGCGAGATGGGCTGCTTGGTGATGGAGTTCACCGGCGCGGCACCCGTATAGGTGTTCGGCAGATGTTCCTTCTGATCGCGCGTACCGTAAGACGCGAAGAGCGTGTGCGAACCGAGCTCCCACTCCGCGTTCAGGTATACGCCGTCGACGTCGATACGCTGACCCTTGTCCATCTCAAGCAGCGAATCATTACGCTGCGTGGAGGCCATGTTGTCGAGCGGGTCGCCGGTCGGGCGCGTGAAGCCGAGGAAGTTCCAGAGGTACGGTCCGTTCGGCGGCGTATCGTTGAACGACGGCACCGCATCGGAGCGATCACGCATCTTTTCGATCTGCAGCAGCAGCGTGAGGTTGTCCGAGGCGTTCCACTGAGCCTTGATGCGGCCGTTGACGACGTCGTCACCGCCGGTCGTCGCGCCCGTGCCCGAACCACGCTGACCCGTGACACCCGGAATCGTGAACGGCGCAAACGTGCCACCGAAGATGTTCAGGGTGTTGATCGGTCCGTAGGTCGCGCCGAGCTTGTAGTAACCGTCAGACTTCGAAACCGAACCGACGAGACGCAGGGCGAACACGTCCTGCTGCAGCGGCAGATCGACTGCCGCCTGCAGGCGCTTGGCACCGAAGCTGCCGTAGCCGAGACGGATGTCCGCGCCGAACTCCGACATGTTCGGACGCTTCGTGCGGATATTGACCGCACCGCCCGTCGTGTTTTTGCCGAACAGCGTGCCCTGAGGACCGCGCAGCACTTCTGCACCAGCGATGTCGAAGGTGTCGAGCAGCTGCGTCTGGACGCTCGGCATGACGAAATCGTCGACCTGTACGCC
The DNA here is from genome assembly GCA_017853175.1 of Steroidobacteraceae bacterium. Taxonomy (GTDB): domain Bacteria; phylum Pseudomonadota; class Gammaproteobacteria; order Steroidobacterales; family Steroidobacteraceae; genus UBA964. The sequence goes on from JAFMKA010000009.1 coordinate 28,910, forward strand.
CACCGGCGAGTCCTGGTAAACGATGATGTCAGTGAGACCGACACCGCGCATCGCGAACGAGGCCGCATTGAAGGCCGTGATGCGTGCCGCCGAGAACCCGGGTACCGCAGAGGCGAGGCCGGAAATATCTTTGGCGACCAAACGATCGATATCTGCCGAGGTGACGGCGGACACCGAAATCGGAGTCGTCTGCAAGTTGGTTTCCGTTGCACCGCGCTGAGCAGTAACGGTGATTTCTTCGAGGCGGGTCTCGTCTCCCGTCTGCTGTGCTTGTGCAGCCGCGATGGTCATCGCCATCGCGCTAGCGACCAATACCGACCGAACTGCCACAGTCACGGATCGTCCCTGTGATTTGAGCATCCTGGTTTACCTCAGGTGGTTATGAACTAAAGTTGTCACACGCGACCCGACCCCTACAAAGAGGCAGCCGCACCCAACAGGACTTGAAGTGTGGTACCCAGTTGGAAAAAAATCAAACCGTCCTGTTTTTTTAATTCAGAACTGTTGCGAGTCAGCAACAGATACTTTTTGTTGCCATCAGTTCTAGACTGTCGCCAGCGAACACTAGGAGGTCTGCCGCCATGAGTTACGACTTTCAGGTCAATCCCGCCGCTCCGCCCGACTCGCTCGAGGCCCGGCAGACCCCCATCGATAACGGTCTCGAGATCCCCGATCCCTCGCGCTATTTCTCCGAGGAGTTCATGCGCAAGGAATGGACTCATCTCTGGCCGCGAGCTTGGCTGCTCGCCGGCGTCACCGCGGACGTTCGCGAGCCGGGGGACTACTTCACCTTCGACGTAGGTCACGAGTCGATCATCGTGGCGAAGCAGGACGACGGTAGCATCAAGGCGTTCTACAACGTCTGCCCGCACCGTGCGAATCGCATCGCCCTCAACGACTTTGGCAGCGTGAGCGAGTTCACCTGCGCCTTCCACGGCTGGAAGTTCCGCTGCAACGGCCAATTGAAGTCGATCACCGACGAGCAAACCTTTTCGCCGAAGCTCGTGGCGCATCGACCGGGGATGAGCGAAGTACGCTGTGAAGCGCACGCCGGACTCGTCTTCGTGAATCTCGACGGCAAGGCGCCGCCGCTCTCCGAGTGGATCGGCCTGCCAAAGGGCTATCTCGAAAATTACCGCATCGACGAAATGAATCCGGTGCGTCACGTGCGCACGCTTTGGAACGCGAACTGGAAAGTCGGCGTCGATTCGTTCTACGAGACCTATCACCTGCCGCACATCCATCCGCAGACGCAGACCGTGATGGGCGACTACAGTCAGTACGATCTTTATCCGAACGGCTTCAGCCGCATGATCGTTCCGCTTTGCCAAAAGTCGCACCGAATTGCCGATCAGGACACGGTCGACGCGGGCCTTAGGTTCATGATGCAGGATGCCGGCATGGACCCCGATTCCTACAAGGGCGATGCCCGAGGCGTGCGTGCCGCCGTTCAGCAATCGAAGCGCGAGCGTGCGCGTCGACTCGGCCTCACCCACTACGAAAACTTCACGGACGGACAGCTCACCGACAGTTGGGCGACGGGGCTCTTCCCGAACGTGCAGATCGGTTGCCATCCGGAAGGCGTATTCATCATGCGCTTCTTGCCGCACCCGGATGATCCGAAAAAGTTTTACTACGACAACATCACGATGTTCCGGTACGTCGATGACCCGGATTACTTCGTGCCCGCCTGGATGGGCCTGCCCAAAGGCACGGACATCACGGGCGCAACTCGTCCGCCGATCGAGCGTTTCGGCGAGGGGGAACGCGCAGATCTTGGCGAGGTGCTCGATCAGGATGTCGAGCTGGTCGCCGCAGTGGGTGCCGGCAGCCGCTCGCGCGGTTTCCGCGGCCCACTCTGGAGCGAGCAGGAATCGCGTATTCGCCACTTCCATCGCGAACTCGATCGCTACATCAAGGGCGAGAAGTAAAGGGCGCGAAGTAGCAGATTTCTTTTAGCAGATCCCGAACTGAGCGAAGCGCTTCGTTTTTCGAGGCGCTTCGCTCAGCCGAATACGCCGTGCAGATACCACGCGTGCGGCGGTAGTCTCTCGCGATATACCCAAATTTCGGCACCGGAGCCGTCGCGAGCGACGTAATAATCACGGGCGACCTCACGCCCGTCCCACCAACCCGTCTCGATTCGCTCAGGACCCTCGAGCAGTTGCAGGCCTTGCGGCGCGTCGATGAGCACCTCGGGCTCACGCAGCAACCATAACGGCCGACGCGCAGTCCACCACGTCTGCGCTGTGCTGCGCGGCGGGGCTGCACTCGGCTCTGCGATGCCGAACGCCCGCTCGGGTCGATGCTCGGGGACGAGACAGAGTCCGTACACCGCATCACTGCCAAGCCGCGCGCGCAATCGCTCGATGAGTGCGGGAGATTCGCGGCCGGCACCTCCCCCGTGTTCGCCCGGACGCCAGACCGACTCGCTCTGCGCCACGAACGCCTGCAGCACACCGGATCGTAATTCGCAGCGCAGCACCGGAGCCGGCAGCGTGATGCGCGACAACTGCAAGGACAGCAACTCCGCGAAATGACTCGCCTGCAGTTCAGCCGTAGCGAGGCGCAGATCGAGACGCGTGGGCGGATGTGAGCGGTGCTGCAGACGCAGCTTCAGCCAATCGATGCCCGACTGTCGCACGCGCAAAAATCGTTCGAGCTCATCGAGCAGCGGCTCGAGATGCTGCAGTACGAGCGCGACGGTCTGCAGTTCGAAGGCCGGCTCCACCTGCGCTCGAAACCGCTCGCGACGTGCAACGGGTCGACGCAACTCGGGCGCTGCGCCGGTGAGTTGATCGAGCGTCAGTAGCAGCTTGGGTCCGAACCGTCGGGCGAACCCCGCTCGCGGCAAGCGCAACGCAGCGCCCAACGTGCGTACGCCCACCGAGTCGAGTCGTTCGAGGGCATCGTCCGGCCAACGCAGCAACGCAAGCGGCAACGGCGCGAGTAGACCGACGAGACGATCGCGAGCCAGCACGATCGCGCCCTGCCCCGCCCGCGCGAGCACGATCGCCGCAAGCGGTGTCGGCGCCAGCGACCAATGCAGCGCGTAGCCCGCTGCACCACAACGATCGAGCAGTTGTCGGCACAGCCTCTGCGCTCCACCGAAGAGCCGAAAACTGCCACGCACTTCGAGGAGCACCGCATCGGGTGGTTCGAGGCTCACGCGCGAAGTGAAGCCACCGGCGATCTCGGCAAGATGTGCGAGCGCAGCGGCCGACTCCGATGAGGCGATCGTCGGCGCGACAGCGATATCGTTCGTCGAAGTGCTGCGAACATGCAGCGCCACCCAGGCCTCGGGTGCGGCATCGAACAAGGACTCGAGCGGCAGCGGCGGATCGGGCGGCCCACCACTCGTCAGTGCACGCGGTGTCGATGCGTTGCGCGAAGAGATCTGCGCAGAGGTCCCCTGACGCGGTGCGCGAAACGCGCGCGTCACCGAAGAGGCGCGCTCACGAGGCGACATCGTCGTGCTCCTGCAAAGCGTGCTCCTGCAGCGCGTTCCCCTGCAGAGAGAACTCTTGCCAACGCAATTCGAGAGGTTTGCGCTCGCCGCCGCGACTTTTGAGTAACTGCACGCGTCCGCCCGTCACGTGCGGCTCGAATACGAGACGAAGTTCTGCAGGCGATGTACGGCTCGCTTCGGTGAGCGGTCGAAAAAGAAAGGCCGGTGCGCCGCTGCGCTGCGTGGCGAGTTGCAAACGTCGCAGCACCGTCACGCTCGTGGCCACGCCCGGTGCAAGCCAGGCCAGTACGAGCGCTGCGCCACCCGAATCGAGGGATTGCTCGATGACCCAGGCGGGCTCTGCCGTACGTACGACGAGCTGACGCTCGAGAGGTACACCTGCTGCGATGAGCGCCGGCGCATAAGGCTCGAAGGGTGGCGAGACCCAGACGGCCCATCGCGGTGGCGGCTGCGCGCCGAGACGTGCGAGCAGGGGCACGAGGAGTCGTAATTCGCCGAGACCGCTGCGCGCGGTGAGGATTTCGGTGAGGCCGGCAGCGGGCCACCCGCCACCCGGCAACGCGTCATCGAGGCGGGTACACCCCGTGCTGAGCGTAGCGGTGCGTGCAACGCTTCGACCGCGCCAGATGGCGGGGTGTTCGAGCAGCCGTTCGAGCGACGGCTCGGCTGTGGTGTCGCAAGTGGCCTGACCCATGGTGACAACGCGCAGCGCCCGTCAACGGACGCAGCTTGGGAAAATGCATGTGGATCGCTCGCGGAAACGACGGGCGGCGTTACATCAACCCGGCAGGCGCAGCCTTACCGCTCGTGGCACCGCGACGCAGTACACCGACCACCACACCTTCGATGATGAGCGGCTCTTCGCGCAGGTTGACGCGAATCGGCTCGAAGTCGGGGTTTTCGGGTAGCAGCCAGACCGTGGGGCCTTCTTGCTTGTAACGTTTGACCGTGACCTCGTTTTCGAGGCGGGCGACGATAATTTGGCGATTGCGCACCTCGGGCGTGCGATGCACGGCGACGAGGTCGCCATCGAGGATGCCGGCGTCTTTCATGGACATGCCGGTGACCTTGAGGAGGTAGTGCGGCCGAGGCGAGAAAATGTCGGGATCGATGTTGAAGCGCGCTTCGATGTTCTCTTCTGCGAGAATGGGCTTACCGGCGGCCACACGGCCGATGAGCGGCAAACCGAGCTGCTCGCGCAGGATGTCCTTGAGTTGGATGCCTCGCGAGGTGCCCGGCACGAGCGCGATCACACCCTTACGGGCGAGTGCGCGCAGATGCTCCTCGGCGGCGTTGGCGGACTTGAACCCGAGCTCTTGCGCAATTTCTGCCCGCGTGGGCGGCATGCCGGTTTCAGCAATAGCTCGCTGGATAAGACGGAGGATTTCGGTTTGACGTGGGGTGAGATCTGACATGGGACACCTCTGTTGATCCATACAGTACCTGTGAATTCATCCAGTCGCAAGCCCCCTACCGATTTTGACGCCCTGGTCATCGGCGCCGGCCATAACGGCCTCGTGTGCGCGGCCTACCTCGCCCGAGCGGGTCTACGCGTGGGCGTGTTCGAACGGCGCAGCCTGGTCGGCGGCGCCGCAGTCACCGAAGAGTTCGCCCCGGGTTTTCGTAACTCGACGGCCAGTTACACGGTGAGTCTGCTCAACCCGCAGGTGATCCGTGACCTGCACCTCGCCGAGCACGGTCTGCGCATCCTCGAGCGACCGATGCAGAATTTCCTGCCCCTGCCGAACGGCGACTCGTTCAGTGCGGGGCCCGACTCGGCTTCGACGCTCGCTGAAGTCCGTCGATACAGCGCGAAGGATGCCGCGCGACTACCCGAGTTTTACGCCCTGCTCGACCGCGCGGTCGCGATGCTGCGCAGTCTGCTCACGCGCACACCCCCCACCGATCTGCGTCGCGGACGTGATCTGTGGGAAGTGCTGCGTTTCGGGCGCGAGTTCCGCGCCCTGCCGATCGCAGCGCAACGCGAACTGCACGAATTCTTCACGCGTAGTGCCGGCGAAATCCTGGATCACTGGTTCGAGTGCGAACCGCTCAAGGCACTCTTCGGTTTCGATTCGGTGGTTGGCAGTTATGCGAGTCCCTACACACCCGGTAGTGCATACGTCTTGCTGCATCACGCCTTCGGCGAAGTGAACGGCAAGAGCGGCGTATGGGGTCATGCCGTCGGCGGCATGGGCGCCATCACTCAAGCGCTGGCCGCCGAAGCACGTCAGCTCGGTGTTCACATCGAATGCGACTCGCCCGTTGCGAACATCATCACGATGCGAGGCCGCGGTAGCGAAGCGCCCCGCGCGACCGGCATCAAACTCGTCGATGGTCGCGTGTTCGGCGCACCACGCATCATCGGCAACCTCGGACCGAAGCCTCTCTTTCTTTCGCTGCTCGCTCCCGAGGATCTTCCCGAAGATTTTCGTCGTCACATCGAACGCTGGCGCGTGGGCTCGGCCACCTTCCGCATGAATGTCGCGCTCTCGGCACTACCGAATTTCACGGCGCAACGTTCGCGCAACGACGATTCGCACCTCGGCGCAGGCATCATCTTTGCGCCGTCGCTCGGCTACATGGATCGCGCTTATGCCTCCGCCCGACTCAATGGCATCTCGCGCGAACCGATCGTCGAAATGCTCATCCCCTCGACGCTCGATGACACGCTGGCACCGAAGGGCTCTCATGTCGCGAGTCTCTTCTGTCAACATTTCGATTACGACCTCGCTCGACCTGATGCGCCGGATCGAAGCTGGCACACGCCCGGCATGCGCGAGGCAGTGGCGGACTTCATCATCGACACCGTCGATGCGTACGCCCCAAATTTTCGCACTAGCATCGTCGGACGATCGGCCCTCTCGCCGCTCGATCTCGAAGAGCGCTTCGCACTAGCGGGCGGAGATATTTTTCACGGCGCACTCGGCCTCGATCAGCTTTGGGCTGCGCGCCCCGCGCTCGGACACGGGGATTACCGAACTCCTATTCGTGGCCTTTATCTGTGCGGCTCGGGAGCGCACCCGGGCGGCGGCGTCACCGGCGTGCCCGGCATGAATGCGGCAAGGGAAATTCTGCGCGACGGTCGTCGCTGACCCACCAACCGAGAACTACGGGATGCGCATTCTTCACACCCTTTTCTCGCGCGGCTTCGCCGGCACCGAGCGCGCGACGGCCGAGATGTGCAACGCCTGCGTCGGTGAACATGACGTCGCCCTCGCCCTGCGCAGTGACCATCGCGGTGCGGGCGGCGCATCGATTCGTGATCATCTCGACTCGCGCGTCAAAGTATTCGAACTCAACCGCTGGCTTCCGGGCATCGGCCTGCGCCGAGTGCTGCGAGAATTCGAACCCGAGATCATCCACACTCATTTACGCCGTAGCACGCGTCTTGTCGCTCGACTCAAACCGAGCTGCCCGACGATCGCGACGCTCCACATGTGGGTGAACGGCCCACACTTCTTGCGTATGGATGGCCTGATCGTGATTGCCGAATGGCAGAAACGCGACCTCGCGAGTTACCGCGGTCGTGTTTTCGATATCAACGAATCTTTGATGCCCGCCCCGCGCATCACCGCTGAACGTCGTGCGAACTTGCGTGCGCTTTGCGGCGCGAGCGAAGACGATTTCTTGATCGGAGGCGTCGGTCGTCTCGCCCAGTCGAAAGGCTTCGATACGCTGATCCGCGCCTTTCGCGAGGCCGCATTACCTGGAGCGAAACTTGCCATCGTCGGCGCGGGTCGTGAACGCGAACGCCTCGAAGCCCTCACCCGCAGCACCGACATCACCCTGCTCGGTTTTCGCGAAGACGCCAAAGAATTTTTTCAGGCCTTCGATCTTTTCGTGAGCCCCTCGCGCAGCGAACCGCTCGGCCGCGTGATCTTCGAGGCGCTCGATGCCGGCACACCGGTGATGGCGACGCGCACCCAAGGCCCGTCGGAAATCCTGTCGCGTTACCCCGGCACGCTCGTGCCCATCGATGATGTTCCGGCCATGGCGAGCGCCTTGCGGGCACTCGCCGCCGATAAACCCTCACGGATCCGGCCCGATCTCACCCCGTATCACCTCGACAACGTGGTGCGCGAGACGCTCGCGGCTTATCGTGAGCTGATCGACGCCAAGCCGAGATGAACGCCTAGCCGCTCGACGAGCGCAGGCAAGGCATCTTCGAACCCTACCCCTAGCACCCTCGCCTCGAGCGCGCTGCGAGCCGCGTCGTCTCGCAACAACTTCAGACACGCTTCGGCAGGCTCCGACCCAGAGGATGCACTCGCCGCCGGCGCGCTGACCGCTCCGAGCGAGGCACAACGCGCAATGCGGGCAGCTTGATCGCCCGCAATCGGCACCGCAACACAGGGCTTACCGAGAGCCATGGCCTGAAGCAGCGTATCGCCGCCGTTGACGAACACGACTTTCGTTCTCGAGAGCAAAGCATGCAGCGCACCGCCCGATACACCACGCACCAGCCTTACCCCCGGCATATCCTCTGCGCGGCCGGAAAACGCAGGGCCTGCGATGAACACGACCCGAAATCCTTGAGCGGCGACGATCTTGGACCAACGTGCGAAATCGTTAGGCGTGATCGACGCATCGTCAAACTGACTACCACCGCCCGGCACCACCAAAAGATCGGGTGATCCGAACTGGGCGAGCAACTCGTCGGCGGCTCGCTCATCGGCCGGTGCAAGCAGCGCGTCGAGAAAACGCATCTGGGGTCGGCCGAGGAGTCGCAACTTCAGGCGCTCGAAGAAATCGAGCCCTCCTGCGATCAACGCGGGGTAGGAGATCCAGTGATCATCGAGCAATCTCATCCAGCGCAAGCGAAAGGCCTTGTATCGCTGACGTCCACGCGAACTGACGTAGACGACCCGGGCGCCGACGCGCACCGCTGCTCGCAAGGCACTCGTTCGTCCCGCGTTATCGAACACCACGAGTTGCGGACGAAACTGATCGATCACTCGGACGACCTCGCCAGTACAGAGCGTCGGCGAGGCGGGCAAAGCCGTCACGGGATGATGAAACTCTTTTGCATACGGCGCCTCGCGATGCAGCAAAAAATGGGTTTCGATGTTGGGCCATCGCGCCCGAAGTGCATCGGCGAGGCTGCGGGCACGGGCGAACTCACCCATACCACTGGGGCCACTCACCGGAACAAAAAGCACGCGGGGGGAAGTCATTCTTTTTTCCGGGATCGATTTTTCTCAGGCTATTATGCGGACTAAATCGTGACGCAGGTGGCTGCGACGATCTTCCGCATCGAGCTTCGACAAGCCCTGAGAGGATAGACGCCGTGTACCGACCTGCCCCCGGACTCCCTGGTCGTCACTGGATCGAACGCCTGCTCTCCAAACGAGCGCGCCGAGCGGCCAGCCGAGATTTTCTCTTCGATACGCTTCCGAAAGGCGGCACCGTCATTGAGGTCGGTGTTTTTGATGGCGATTTTTCTGAGCGCATCCTCGCGATCAACGAGCCGAAGACTTTGCACCTCGTCGATCCCTGGTTCACCCGCGACGACGGTTCGTTGTACGACGGCCCGACCCAAGAGTTCGGCTCCAAGGACGCCGCAAGTGCAGCCCTCGAGGAGCAATACCAGCAAGTCGCCCGTCGTTTCGATCGAGAGATCGCTGCGGGTCGGATCGTGATGCATCGCATGCTTTCTCACGACGCCGCGCCGCTCTTCCCCGATGAGCACTTCGACTGGGCGTACGTCGACGCGAGTCATTTCTATGACGATGTGAAGCGCGATCTTGAAGCCTTCATCCCTAAAATCAAAAAGGGCGGCTACGTTGCAGGCGACGACTACGATCGGCGGGGCATCTGGGACCATGGCGTCACCCGTGCCGTGGATGAGTGTCGGGCATCGCCCTCGATCGAAACCATCCGCCTCAAAAACCATCAGTTCTTGATCCGCAAACGCTAAAGGACAAGGGGTTTTTGCGCCCTTTGTACGCTTGCAATCACATTTGATCTCTGGTGCAGTTATACTGTTGTGCACAGGGGCCGACCGTATGGCGACCCCGGTACCGCCAAGAGGTACCGCCAAGATTTCGTTTTAGTCACTGTCAAAGAGGATTTCCAAAAATGAAGACTCCGATCGTCGTCAAGATGGCCGCTGTCATTGCCGTTGCCGGTCTCGCGGGCTGCACCGACCTCAAGCCGATGCAGGCTCAAATCGACAACCTGAAGACCCAGGTTGCCAGCCTCCAGTCGCAGGTTGCCGCGGCCAAGAGCACGGCTGATGCCGCCAACGGCGCCGCTGCCAATGCTGCCAACGCCGCCAACGGCGCGCAGTCGACCGCCAACCAGGCGCTCGCCGCTGCCCAGGCCAGCCAGTCCTGCTGCGATGCGACGAACGAGAAGCTCGATCGCATGTTCAAGCGCTCGATCTCCAAGTAATCGACGCAGCCGACAGGCAAAAAAAACGCCGCGCATTGCGCGGCGTTTTTTTTCGTCTCGGCACTGACTTTTTAGAACCGAATCAGGGCGGAACCCCAAGTCAGCCCTCCTCCGAAAGCCTCGAGCAGGATCAAATCACCCCGCTTGATTCGCCCGTCACGCACGCCGGCATCGAGCGCGAGCGGCACCGAGGCTGCCGAGGTGTTGCCGTGCTCGGCGACCGTGACGATCACGCGCTCCATGGGCATATCGAGCTTCTTCGCCGTCGCCTGAATGATGCGGATGTTGGCCTGGTGGGGGACGAGCCAATCGATCGCGGATTTATCGAGACCATTGGCCGCGAGGGTCTCATCGACGATAGACCCCAATGATTTGACCGCCACCTTGAAGACCTCGTTGCCGGTCATCCGAATGAAGGCATCGATTCGCCCTGCGGCATCATGCGAGAAACCCTTCGAGGGCCCTCCCGAGCAGAACAGCAAATCTTTGTAGTTACCGTCGGTGTGCAGGTGTGTCGAGATGATGCCGGGCTCGTCGGCCGGCTTGAGCACCGCAGCACCCGCGCCGTCGCCGAACAAAATGGCGGTCCCACGATCGGTCCAGTCGACGATGCGGCTCAAAGTCTCGGCGCCGATGACGAGCGCGCATCGGGCATCGCCCAAACGAATGAACTTATCTGCGACCGACAGCGAGTAAATGAACCCACTACAGGCCGCCTCCAGACCGATCGCCGGACAGGCGCTGCGGATACCAAGCTTTTGCTGTAGCAGCGCACCGCAATTGGGGAAAACGAGATCGGGCGTCGTGGTGCCGAAGACGATGAGGTCAATCTCCTCAGCCGTCGTGCCAGCCGCTTCGAGCGCGCGCAACGCCGCCTGATATGCGAGGTCGACGGTCGTCTGACCTTCGGCGGCGATATGTCGCTTACGGATTCCGGTGCGCTCTTGGATCCACTCGTCGTTGGTCTCGACCATCTTTTCGAGGTCGGCATTCGTCAGCACCCTCTCGGGCAGATAGCTTCCGGTGCCGGCGATCCGCGAGTATTTGAGCATTCCCTGACCCCTGATCAAACGTTCTGATGCTGTTCGGTCTCGAGCGCCTCGCGCACGTGGTCGACGAGGTTACGGCGCACCGCTGTTGCGGCGATCGCAATCGCTTGAGTAAGCGCGACACGATCCGCACTGCCGTGACTTTTTACCACGATGCGCTTGAGCCCCACCATGACCGCGCCGTTATACCGCCGCGGATCGAGCGAGGCCGACACACGGCCGAGAACGGGACGCGCCAGCAATCCAGCGATCTTACTCGGCCAATTGGCCGTGAATTCGGCGCGCAGTCGGCCACCGATGAGCCCCGCCACACCTTCCATCGTTTTGAGTGCCACGTTGCCGGTGAACCCATCGGTCACCACCACATCGACATCACCCGAAAAAATATCGCCCCCTTCGACGAATCCCACGTACTCGAAATCGCGGCGGCTGTGCGATTGAGTCCAAGCAGAGAGCAGCGCGTGGGCTTCCTGAACGAGATCGTGGCCTTTGGTCTCTTCGACACCGATGTTGAGCAGTCCGACGCGGGGCCGAGTCGTGCCGTGCACATCGCGCGCGACGATCGCGCCCATGATCGCGAACTGCTCGAGCTGCAGCGGCGTCGCACGGACGTTGGCCCCGAGATCGAGGATGTGGGTAAAGCCGCGCTTGTTGGGCACCGCAGACATGATCGGTGCACGCTCGACTTCGGCGAGGCACTTGAGCACGAAGTGTGCGATTGCGGTCAACGCACCCGTATTACCGGCACTGACCGCAGCGTCGGCACGTCCTTCCGCGACCAAGTCGATCGCGATACGCATGGACGATTGTTTCTTGCGCCGAATCGCCTCACGCGGCGAATCGGTCATCACGATGACCTCGCTCGCGGGCACGATCTCGAAACGTTTGGCGCTCGACGGACTCGGCGATGCCTTGGCGAGCAGTGACTCGATCACCGACGGATCTCCGACCAGCTGCAATCGCAGCTCGGTATCCGCCTCGAGCGCACGCAGCGCCGCGGGCACGCATTCCTGCGCGCCTCGGTCGCCGCTCATGACATCGAGCGCGATGACGGTCATGGAGGATCAGCCCCGTAAGGAGCCGGCGGCAGAGAATGTGCCGCCGATGGCAGGATTCAGCCCGCCGCTTCGTCGTCGGCCGGCTTCTCGATCACGCGCTTGCCGCGGTAGAAACCATCCGGCGTAATGCGGTGACGGAAGTGCGTCTCGCCCGACTGCGGATCGACCGACAGCGCAGGCTTGGACAGACGGTCGTGCGAACGGTGCATGCCGCGCTTGGACGGCGTCTTGCGGCTCTTCTGAACTGGCATGTCGGACTCCTAAGAAATCGAAATCAAAACCGGGCGACTCGTCTAAGTCTTGCGTTTCAGGAGCTCGCCCAGCCCCGCAAACGGCTTTTGCATTCCATCGTCTTCCGTCGGCTCGTCTTCAGTGACCCCGCATTCGCGCGGGTCGTCGTGACGCGGCACGAGCGGCACCGACAAGAGCAACTCCTCTTCGACGAGATCACGCAGCGCGATCTTGCCCTCGGGCGCCAAGGTCGGCTCGATGCCGAGGTCGTTCTCATCGACCCGTGCCGGATCGGTGACGAAGCGCACCTGCGAGCGGCCATCGACTTCGGTCCACACCGGTTTCAGGCAACGCTGACATCGCAAACCGAGTCTCGCCTCGACCGCCACCTCAGCGACCGGCTGGCCTTGCTCTCTCGCGAAACTGACGCGACATTGAGCGTGACCGTCGGTGCTCGCGAGCGCCGGCGACAAGCGCGGCATTTCGGCGAGCGGCAAATCGAATTCCCGCGACTCACCCACGTCAGCCAGACGCTCGACATCTACAGGTCGGTACCAGTCGGCCGGCATGGGGCGCGTATGATAGGGGCCACCCCCCCTCGAGTCAAAACGATCCTGAGGTAAACCGTTGTTTTCCGTGGCTGAAACCCCAGCAACCGGCCTTTCGCGCCCCCTGATCTTGGCTTCGGGCTCCCGCTATCGGCGAGACCTGCTCGCCCGGCTCGGCCTGCCCTTCGAGGTGGCGAGCCCGGACGTCGACGAGTCTCGCCTCCCCGGAGAACCCGCTGCCGCCCTCGCCGAGCGTCTGGCACTCGCCAAGGCGAAGGCCATCGCGGAGCGTCACCCCAGAGCTCTCGTCATCGGTTCCGACCAGGTCTGCGCCCTCGGCGAGGAATGCCTCGGCAAGCCGGGTAGCGCTCAAGGTCAAAAAGCCATGCTCGAACGCCTCTCGGGACACACCGTCGTCTATCACACGGCCGTTGCCGTCGTCGGTCTCGAGGCCGGGCTCTGGCAACGACATCGCGACGAGACGCGCTGCGTCTTTCGCGCGCTCACGGGAGTCGAGATCGACGACTACGTCCGTCGCGAACCCGCATACGACTGCGCCGGCGGATTTAAGAGCGAGGGCCTCGGGATTTCTTTGTTCGAGCGCATGGAGAGCCTCGACCCCACGGCGATCATCGGCCTGCCGATGATCTTCGTCGCGCAGGCCTTGCGCCCCTACGTCGTCGCGTCGACCCGCTAGACAGTGCATCGATCACCCGAGCGAGCTCGGGAGGCAGCGGCGCATTCACGCTGAATTCGGTTCCGCGATCGGGCCATACGAAAGACAAACTCGAAGCATGCAAAAACATGCGCTCCAAGCCGTATTCGCGCATTTCTTTGTTGAACTCGACGTCACCGTATTTCGGATCGCCCGCCACCGGATGGCCCGCGTACGCCGCATGCACGCGAATCTGGTGAGTACGCCCCGTGAGAATCGACACTTCGAGCAGCGAGGCGATGCGGCCAAAACCCTGCACGGGACGAAAATCGCTGGTCGCGCTTTTACCCGAGGCCTGAACCTTCACCGTGCGCTCGCCGCCCACGCGCAAATCAGTGCGCAGCGGCGCATCGATGCGTTTCTTACCGAGCTGCCAGCTACCTTTGACGAGCGCGAGATAGCGCTTCTCGAAACCCTCCCCCTCGCGTAGCCCCGCATGCAGCATGCGCAGCACCGCGGGCTTGCGGGCGATCAACAACACCCCGCTCGTATCACGATCGAGGCGATGGACGAGCTCGAGCTTGTCGCGCTCGTCGGGCCGTGCGGCGCGAAGCGCCTCGATCACACCGAAGCTGAGGCCGCTGCCGCCGTGAACCGCGAGCCCCGCCGGTTTGTTGATGACGAGCAAGCGCTCGTCTTCGTGGAGGATGGCGCCCGTGACCGTCGCGATCAGCGAAGCGGGCACGCGGGAGCGGGGCGCAGGCCGAGGCGCCCCCGAACCGGGCGCTGCACCAGGCGCGGCACTGCCTGCCGACCGGGTCGTCCCGGTTGTC
>JAFMKA010000116.1 GCA_017853175.1 Steroidobacteraceae bacterium
AAGAACCCGAGCGAGACGCGAAAGTTTAGATATCCGAACGGGTCCGTCGGCGTAGGGCTCACCGCCCGTACTTACCTCTTCGACCCGGATTTCCCATTTCTGTATCAGATCTCGGCGGAGGTCCGAGGAGTCGCCGATCTCGGCAACGGCTGGGGTGTGCAGGGGACGTGGGTCCAGAGCCTCAAGAGCCAGTTCGGTCGCATTACCCGTGACGGCAACTCGCAGCTGCCGCCGGTGCGCACGGATCTCAGGCGCTATCTGCAGGAAGGCGCGAGCGGCATCGATCGTCTCGTGCTCGTCAAGCGTGGCAAGATCGGTCGAGACCTTTACTATCAGACCTTCGGTGGCATTCTCGAAGAAATGTACTCGGGCGTCGGTGGCGAAATTCTTTGGCGCCGGGCAGACCTGCCGTTTGCGATCGGCGCAAACCTCATGGCCGTGCAACAGCGTGAGTACGACAAGATGTTCGGCCTACGAGATTACAAGACCCTCACGGGTCACGTGAGTGCCTACTGGGCGACGGGTTTCCATGGTTTCGATGTCGCGGTGCATGCAGGTCGCTATCTCGCCAAAGATATCGGCGCGACGATCGAAGTACAGAAGCGCTTTGCGAATGGCTGGTCGGTCGGCGCCTTCGCGACGCTCACCGACGTGCCATTCGAAGTCTTTGGCGAAGGCAGCTTCGACAAAGGTCTTATCTTCAAGATCCCCTTCGATCTTTACTCACCTCGCAACACGCGCGGCGCCTATCGACTCAGCATCCGCTCCATCAATCGAGACGGTGGTCGAATGATCGAGAACTGGCCGGGCGCGCTGTGGGAGTCCATGCGCAGCACGCACGGCGACATGCTCTTTCAGACCCAAGACCGGATGACCTCCGAATGACGCTCACGCCGCTGCGCCTCATGCTCATCGCAGTCCTACTTGTGATCGGGGGCTGTAAGCTCAATACGCCGCAAGTGGATACCGTCCGCCGATTGATTCCCCTCGGTGACTCGAAACAAGAGACGTTGGCCCCCTATGCCTGGTCACTCTCGATAGGTGGCACGCAGTACACGGTATATGCTGTACGCGTGCAGGGTCGTCGGGTCTATTTCAGTAACGACTACGGCATGAACCTCGTGTGGGACGGCGACAGCTTCATCATCATTGAGAACATGCCGGGTGGTTTCGGGAAGTACCTCTCGGGTCGCGAGATCACGCCCGAAGGACGCGAGGGTCGTTGGTACGATCAAGAGGGTTTTCCGGTGCGTCGCGCACTCTGCACGCCACCGCGCGCTTGGCGTCTGAGCGACGACCGCTATGGCTGGCGACAGACCTGTCGCGGCGAGGTTGATGGTGTTGCGGTGTCTTCGAACCATCTCGTCGAGTTCGACTCCACGGCGAGCATCCGCGAGATCGAGGCCTCGATGTTCCCGGGCGGGCCAACGATTATCTTGAGACGTCTCAGCGCGGTGGCTTCGGCGGCTCGCTGATCGGCGGTAGGCGCTTGCGCCAATGAAAAAAGATGTAGACGGCACGTCCATCCTGGGCGAACTCATCCCGCCAGTGCGGATATTTGATGCCTTCCATCGCCGCGCCATCACCGAGCCCGAGCTCGAGCGCGATGGCGTTTTTCATCCAGTCGTCGTGATCGGTCACGGATTTATCCCACGGCCCTAAGTACGGCTTGCGGCTACACCAGAGCGGATACTCGCCTTCGAACTCATGCTCGAGGCACACACTTAGCGTCACATCGAGCCCCGGCCGGTCGGTATGGATACCTAGAAAACTGCCGCGAAGATAGGCGCGCAGATACGTGTTCTCGAATGCGAGCGGCCCGAAGGTAGGCTCGAGCTGCCTCTGCAAACGCTCAACGAGCGGTACGCTGCTCGGCGGTTGGTAGAGGCCGAGACTGCCGCGATAGAACGCATCGTCCTCGAGTTGTCGTGAGGCCGCCGAGTCGAATTCCTCGACGAGTCGTCGGCACTCTGCAGGAGACAGTATTCCTCTGATCAACATCGGTTTGCCTCAAAAACCCTCTTTAATCATACTCCAGAGCCTATGACGAGCCGTGAACTGCACGACTGGATTTTGCTCAACACCGAGGCGGGCCATTCGCCCGAGGTGCTGCTCGACAAGTTGATTCAAGCGGGATGGAGCGAGACTGTCGCGCTCGATGCGCTCGAGGATACCCTGCGCGCTCGAGCCACCGAACTCGGCGTCGTCACCGTGCCGGAGCCCGATCTCTCCGGCTCACCTACCTTCGTCACGGTCGGTGGCCGTCGCATCGAGGTGATGCTCTCGGTGAAACTGCCGCGTCTTGTGGTGTTCAAGCAGTTTTTGTCCGACGAAGAATGCGATGCCATGATCGAGGCGGCTCGACCCAGACTTGCGGCCTCGACGGTGATCGACAACGACTCGGGCGCTAACGCCATGCATGAGGGTCGCGTGAGCGAGGGTATGTTCTTTGCGCGTTGCGAGTCTCCGCTCATCCGTCGTATCGAAGAGCGCATCGCTGAGCTCGTGCGCTGGCCGCTCGATCACGGCGAGACGATCCAAGTACTGCGTTATGGCATCGGCGGTAAATACGATCCGCACTTTGATTATTTTGATCCGGTAATACCAGGCTCGGCTGAGCCCATTCGCATCGCCGGTAATCGCGTAGGCACGCTCATCATGGTGTTGAAGGCGCCAGTGTGCGGCGGAAGTACACTTTTTCCCGATGCGGGCATCGAAGTGTTCGCGCAGAAAGGGAACGCGGTGTTCTTCTCTTACGATCGGCCTGCGGCTTCGACGCAGACGCTACACGGCGGTGCACCTGTGATCGAGGGCGAAAAGTGGATTGCGACGAAGTGGTTCAGAGAAAAACCCTTCAACACTTGAGTGCCCGCGACGGGCCTGCCTAAAAACTGATCGATAAAAACAAAAACCCCCGGTCGAGAAATCGACCGGGGGTTTTGTTTGTGTGACTCGACCGATCAGGTGCCGGAGGTGGTCGTCGTCGTGGTCGTCGTATCCGTCGTCGTCGTCGTCGTCGTATCCG
>JAFMKA010000117.1 GCA_017853175.1 Steroidobacteraceae bacterium
TGGGTGATCTCCGCCGCCGAGCGCGCGAAGAGGTAATCGTCGAGTTCACGAACGCTGGGGCGAGTCAGGGCGATCGCTGCGCTCTTACAGCGAGTTCGAGCGAGCGCACCGATGGCGGCCTGCAGAGCTTTGCGCCACGCCTTTCGGGTGACCTCCGACTTACCCTGACCAACGAGCAGCAAACGTGAGGCCTTCATACGCGGGAAAGCCGGCAGGAGTAGCGTGTCTCCCAGTCGACCCGGGAAGTCCCCCGACTTCAGGAATTTCGACAGCTTGCCGCCGGACTGGCGGTCGACGCCGACTCCGGTCGAGGACAAGGTGCCGGATTCGTGCACCCCGATGACGAGGCAATCAGCCTGAGTTTGGGCGGCGCTGCCGGTGAAAATCTCGAATTGCATCCTGACCTCCAAATGGGTGCGTACCTGCACCACGAACCGCGTGAGTTACCGTAACATTCTATCGTTTTCCTAATCCCGGCGTTCCGGGGAAGTCAGGTCGTGCCCCACATCCTGTCCCGCTACATCCTGCGAGAAACCCTCGGTACCTGGCTCGGGGTGACCGGCGCGCTACTCGTGATCCTCCTTACCAACCAGGTGGCCACGGTGTTGGCTCGGGCAGCGGAGGAGGGGTTTCCGCGTGGCGTCGTGCTGGAACTCGTCGGATTCGGCACCCTCACCAACCTCGCGGTGCTTTTGCCGATCGGGCTATTGCTCGGCGTAGTGGTGGCCTTCGGACGTCTTTATCACGACAGCGAGATGACCGCCGTGCTCGCCTGCGGCGTCGATCGCTGGCGCATTCACGCGCCGGTGATTCTCCTCGCCTTGGTCGTCGCGGCACTCGTGGCGTGGCTGACCCTCATCGGCGCGCCGGCAGCCGCGGCACGTGTGGAGGCTTTACGGGCGAGTGCGCTTCAAGCAGGCGAATTTGCACCCATCGCGCCGGGTCGATTCCGTAGCTTCGGTGGTGGCTCGGTGGTGCTGTACGCGGCATCCTCGCGATCCGATGGCACGCTCGAGCGTGTCTTCGTCAAGCGCGTCCGGGATGAGCGCTATGAAATCGCCGTGGCCGCCGAGGCACGCCATTCGGTTTCGGCTGACGGTACGCTGCACACCTTGACGCTCTTCAACGGTGAGCGCTACGAGGGGGTGCCGGGCTCGCGTGAGTTTCGCATCGTTCGGTTCGCGACTAATGTCATCCCTGTTCGCGTGCCACCTGTCGGAGCCCGAGCCGGTGAGTTGGATGCCAAGCCGACCTCGGCGCTCGTTGCGTCAAACGATCCTGAGTTTCATGCCGAGTTGCATTGGCGAATGGCGATTCCTTTGATGGTCTTCGTTCTCGCCATGTTGGCGGTACCGATCTCCCGATTGCGGCCTCGGCAGGGTCGTTACGCGCGCCTCTGGCTCGCCATCGTGGTTTACTTTGTGTACTTCAGCCTGATCTCGGCGGCTAAAGTCTGGATGGCTAAGGGAACAGTGCCGGTCCTGCTCGGGTTATGGTGGGTCCACGCCTGCGTCGTCATTCTGACGCTGTCTTTCATTGTGCTCCCTGATCTTCGTGCGCGGCTTCGACACCGCGACTCGCTCACGCTCTCGAGGGCGTCATGAACGCGTTCGGCGTACTCGATCGATATGTCTTGCGCAGTGTGCTGGTGGGCGTCGGCATGGTGGTGTTCGTATTGCTGTCGCTCGGCGGGCTGTTTTTATTGATCGGGCAGCAAGATGACATTGGTATCGGTCGCTATACGGCGTTAGCCGCTTTGCAGTTCGTCGTGCTCAACCTTCCGCAGCAGGCGTGGGAACTCCTGCCGATCAGCGCGCTCATCGGCGCTCTGATCGGTCTCGGTAATTTGGCTCGCGGTAGTGAGCTGATCGTCATGCGAACGTCGGGGCTTTCCGTGTGGAGGATCGCCCGTCCGGTCGCGCTCGCCGGTTTACTCCTCGCGCTCGCCGGTGTTTTGATCGGCGAGGTGATTGGGCCTCCACTCGAGCAGTACGCACGACAGCAAAAAGCGTTCGCGAAGTTCAACGATGTCAGCGTTGCCGGATCCGGCGATGCGTGGGTTCGCGATGGCAATCTGCTCGTCAACGTGGAGCGTCAGACGGGCGAGTCGCAGTTCGGTGGCATGATGCTCTACGAAATCGGCGATGACGGGCGACTGATCGCGATGGGTCGCGCGGTGAGTGCTCGCGCCAGCGATGAAGGGTCGTGGTCCCTCGAACAATATGCTGAGACCCGATTCGATACAGACAAGGTTTCGAGCGTCAGAGCCGCGAGGAGAGTGCTCGAGTCGAACGTCACCGCAGAGTTCCTCGGCATTGCGGCCTCATCGCCCGCTCAGCTACCGAGTCGCGCACTCTGGAAAATGGTGAGACATCTGGAAGCGAATGGACTCGACACGAGAGAGTCTCGCTTCGCGCTCTGGTCGCGCATCGCGCGTACGCTTGCGCCTATTTTCGCGGTCTTGCTCGCGTTGCCGTTCGTGTTCGGATCTTTGCGGGCGAGCGGGGCGGGGGCCAAGGTGGCGCTGGGGCTGATCCTCGGAATCGCGTTCTTTTTGTTGCAACGCATGCTCGAAAGCGGCGCGGTGGTGTTCAACGGTAATCCTGCGTTGTTTGCGTGGCTGCCGACCTTGCTCATGGGCGCTGCGGCGCTCCTGCTCATACGCCGAACGCGATGAGCGTCTGGCGAGTCGGTTGATCGTCAGATTTCGAGTCGGAGACGTCCCATGTCGGTTTTCGTTGATTCAAATTCCTCTCTATCGCCGCCTCTCGTCAAGCGGACCACCCTGATCGTTCGCGACGTGAATCGATCGGTCGCGTTTTATCGAGACGTACTTGGTTTATCGGTGTGGTACGACGATGAAATCGTACTGTCCGGCACCGGGCTTGCCGCCGGTGCAAAAGGCGACCGAACGCGGCTCGTGATCATGAAAGCGGACGATCCGGTGATCGGCATGATCGGCCTGCTCGAGTTCACCGAACCGCGCTTACCGGAG
>JAFMKA010000010.1 GCA_017853175.1 Steroidobacteraceae bacterium
TTCAAAGATTTCTATCGGACGATGAGCTTCGTCAACGCCCTCGCCCACGTGGCCAACAGCGAAGACCATCATCCAGATCTCGCCATCGGCTACAACTATTGTCGGTTGCGCTACAGCACCCACGCGGTGAACGGCCTCACCGAGAACGATTTCATTTGCGCGGCGAAGATCGACCGCCTTGCTTGAGCTTAATCGGCGAGCGTGAGCGCGATCGGGTAATCAGCGTCGGGCGATAGCGGGCAGATCGCCTGCGAGCCCGAGGGCGCGTTCGGCGAACGGGCGTCGCAACACGGCGCTGCGGCCCACGAACCCGAGTCCGCGCTGCAACCATTGCTCCGCACCGTCCCCACCGAACGCCAGAAAACGGTTGAGCAGATCCATGGCGAGGCTCATGACCTCGTTGTCACTTTTGCGCCATCGCTCGTAGCGACGTAGCACGCGTAGTGCGCCCGGATCCTCGCGTTCACGGGAGGCTTCATCGAGTTGCTGAGCGAGGGCGGCGGCATCGAGCAGTCCGAGATTGACGCCCTGCCCCGCAAGCGGATGAACAATATGCGCCGCATCACCGACCAGCGCGCAGCGCTCGCGCACGTAGTGCGGCGCACTCACGCGTCGCAACGGAAAGCTTCGTCGCTCACTCGCCAAAGACAATCGTCCGAGCACCCCGGCGCTCGCAGTCGTGAGTTCTTCATTGAACGACGTGACGTCGGCGGCGAGCAAACCTTCGGCTCGCTCTCTCGGCAGTGACCAGACGAGCGAGCTTTGCCCGTTGGCGAGCGGCAATAAAGCCAGCGTGCCCTCGCCGAGAAAGCGTTGCCACGCCGTCGACTCGTGCACCCGCTCGCTACTCACATTCGCCACGACGGCGAGTTGCCCGTACTCCTGCGCTTCGACCGAGAAGCCGGCCGCCCGCCGCACGATCGAACGACCGCCATCGGCGCCGACCACGAGCTTGGCCGAGAACACTCCGATCGACGTCGCGAGCTCGACGACTCGATCATGAAACACGACATCACCCACCAGGGCAGCGCGCGCCTCACCACCGATCTCGAGAAAGGCCTTGAGTCCTGCACGCTGAAGCGCCTCGTTACCGACGATCGCCCCAAGATCAGGCTCGCCGAGTTCGGCCGCATCAAAGGTCAGCGAGCCTTCACCGCGAGGCTCGCTGTCACGTGGCCATACGTGCATACGCTCGTAGGCACACAATGCCGAAGGCGCCATCGACAACGAATTCCAGGCTCCGGCGGTACGCAGAATGCGTTCGCTCGCTCGGGAGAGAGCGAAGACTCGAAGATCGGGCGCGCTCGGGGGGACGGCTAAATCGGGTAGCTCGCGCTCGAGCAACAACACTCGTCGAGGCGTCGGCCCTTGACGCAGCAACGCACCGAGCACTGCACCGACCGGACCGCCACCGACGATGGCGACATCGAACATGGCCTCGACGCTCAAGGCATGACTCCGAGCCCGCGACCGAGTCGTGGCGTGCGCCCGGCAAAGCCCCAACTGAGTCGCGACAAGGCTTGCTTGGCAGTCGGAGACAGATCGAACAGCAGCAGGCCGAGATCACGAAGCAAGGGCACACCGGGCCGCGTGTCGCCGAAGAGCTTCACGAGCCCATCGGTAAAGCGCGTGACCCCGTCGCGATCGGCGGCGCGACGCGATACGAATTCGCGCAACACGTCGGGTGATCCAATATCCGCTCGAGGACCGTCGCGACGCACGATCTCGGCGAGAAGTTCGGCAAGGGTTGCAGCATCTCGAAGTCCGAGATTGAAGCCCTGACCCGCCACCGGATGCAGTCCCTGCGCGGCATTACCGATCAACACCACGCGTTGACCCGTAAGCGTCTCGGCACGGGAGAGCTTCAACGGATAGGCATTACGTTTGCCGACGGAGAGTAGACGACCGATGCGCCAGCCGAACTCCCCTTGCAGCGCGGCGAGGTAGTCTTTATCGGAGAGCGCGAGCACCCGTTCGGCCGCCTCAGGCGCGAGCGTCCACACCACTCCATACGCGCCGTCGAAGAGCGGGAGCACCGCGAACGGTCCATCGGGCGTAAATCGTTCGTACGCTGTTCCATCGGCCGGACGCGAACTGCGCACATGACTCACGATCGCCACCTGTCGATAATCTTCGAGGGTGGCCGCGAGTCCTGCCGCCGCGCGCACCTTGGAGTCGGCGCCGTCTGCCGCGACCACGAGACGCGCCCGCAACGGTGCCGCAGCGGGCTCGGTCTCGAGTTCGACATACCCCTCGTGCAGCGCAACACCCGTGCATTTCGCTGGCATGCGTAAATCGAGGTTGGGCAGCGTCGTCATCGACGCGCGCAGCGCCGCACCGAGTACGCGATTGGTCACGACGTAACCGAAGGCATCGATTCCGTGTTCGCTCGCCTCGAGTCGCGCGAAACCGAAACGCCCTGCATCGGAGACGTGGATGCGGCGAATAGGCGCCGCCTTGGGCGCCACCTGCGACCAGATGCCGAGCGCCTCAAAACTGCGGCGCGTGCCATTGCCGAGGGCCGTGGTCCGATCATCAAAACTAGGCTGGGTATTCGCATCGGGCGCGACACCCTCGATGAGTGCCGTCTTGAGGCCCGTCGGTGCGAGCGCGAGCGCGAGGCTGGCTCCGACCAGCCCCCCTCCGACGATGGCGACATCGACTTGAGGCTCGCCCGTGTTCACGGCGCTCATGCTGCGGCCATCAAAGTTTCGATGGCGGAAGGATCTTTGGTCACGCCATGCGTCAGCACTTCGTGCCCCTCGCGCGTGACGAGTACGTCGTCCTCGATGCGAATGCCGATATTGCGAAACTCCGGCGGAATGCCGCGCGTGCCCGGGGGAATGTACAGACCGGGCTCGATGGTGAGCACCATGCCGGGTTCGAGTTGTCGCCACGCCTCGCCGATTTTGTAGTCGCCGACGTCGTGAACATCCATACCGAGCCAGTGCCCGGTCTTGTGCATGTAGAACTTACGGTAGGCCATCGACTTGATGAGCGAAGGGACTCGCCCCTTGAGTAGTCCGAGGCGAACCATGCCCGCAGTCAGCACCTGAACCGCCACATCGTGCGGTCGGTTCCAATCGTTGCCCGGACGCACAGCCTCGATCGCTGCGAGGTTGGCTTCAAGAACGACCTCGTAGGCGGCGCGCTGCGCCGGTGAGAAACGTCCGTTGACCGGGAATGTACGCGTAATGTCGGAGGCATAGCACTCGTACTCGCAGCCCGCATCAATCAACAGCAACTCGCCCTCGCGCAACACCGAGGCATTCTCGCGGTAATGCAGAATGCATCCGTTCGCTCCACCACCGACGATGGGCAAATAGGAAATCTCGGCGCGCGACCGATGGAACTCGTGCTGAATTTCAGCGGCCACCTCGTATTCGTAGCGACCGGGTTTGCAAAAGCGCATCGCCCGCACATGCGCCCGCGCGGCGATCCGCGCCGCCTCACGCATCTGTTCGATTTCGCCACGACTTTTGAAAAGTCGCATCTCGTGCAGCACATGCTCGAGCGCGACCATCTCGTGCGGTGCATGACGCCCTTGCTTGGCTTGGGCCCGTAGTCCGTTCACCCAACCGACGACACGTTGATCGAACTCGCGGTTCACACCGACGGTGTAAAAGATTTTCTCGCGACCCTCCATGAGACCGGGGAGGATCTCGTCGATATCGCCGATGGGAAAAGCATCATCGGCGCCAAAATCTCGTCGCGCACCGCTCGGCCCGGCGCGCCGTCCATCCCAAGTCTCTCGTTGCGGATCGCGATCACGCACGAACAGCAGATACTCGCCTTGCGGGCGCCCCGGAATCAGTACCGCGACCGACTCGGGCTCCGGGAACCCGGTGAGGTAATGGAAGTTACTGTCTTGGCGATAGGCGTATTCGACGTCGTTGTTGCGAAGATGCACGGGCGCCGCCGGCACGATAGCGATCGACTCACGCCCCATCGTCTTCATGAGCTGACGTCGACGCCGCGAAAATTCGTCACGACCGATCGGCGGAATTTTGACGGACGTCGATAACGCCGGAGTGGCGATGACCACTCGAGGCGCCGAACTATTCCGCGACGATTTAGTGGATCGAGGGCGGCTTGTCATCCGCGTCACTCCCGACTGCCGCCGACTCGCGAACCCCGGCGAGTTCGTCATGCAGCAGCTGGACCCCGATGCGTACGAACTCGACGAGTTCAGAATAGGCCTGCTCGTTGTCCTCGAGGGACTCCGCCTCGTCCACATCGATCCGGGTCATGGCGGTGAGATCCCGAACGATCTCCCCGACCTGCTCGGGCAACTGATCGATATCGGGAATCGGGTTCGATCCGAGGCCGTAGAGAAACCCCTGACACCACTGACCAAGAGCCGCCGCGCGGAGTGCGACCGGCTCCTCGTCATCGGGCAGCAGGAGCTGAAACTCGAGCTGACCGGACTCGAGTACGTGTCGGGTCCACTCGTAAACCGCAAGCATAGGGGTTTCGGCCGCTCCGGCGACCCCCTCGGGGAAGATCTCTCGGAGCCAGTCTTGCATGGAGACCGCAGAGCTGGAACACAGCGCTCCGGTCAGTGTCCCGTGAGCCTCGGGCAGATCGGTGAGCGCCCGTGTTCCGGCAAGTTGACGTTCGATTTCCCGGAAGTCAGGTGCTGACATGATCGAAATTATGCCAAATACCCGACCTGCGCATTGATCGGATCGTTTTGGCGCCTATAATTTTCGACATGAGCGACAAGGCCAGCGACAAAATCACCCTCGACTCCGAAATCCGTCGCCTCGAAAAGCAGGTCGACGAGCTTCTCGACTCTCTCGGCGCACTGCGCGAAGAGAATCGGGCGCTGCGCCAGCGGCAGGACAGCCTCTCCAGCGAGCGCGCCTCGCTGTTGCAGCGCAACGAGCAGGTGCGCACCCGCGTCGAGGCCATGATCGGCCGCCTCAAGACCCTGGAGCACGGGGCTTGAGCTCGGCCGAGAAAGACGCCTCCCGCGTCAGCATCCGCATCTTAGAGCGCGAGTACCTCATCGCCTGCCCACACGACGAACGCTCCGCACTGCTCGATGCCGCTGAGCTCCTCAACGGCAAGATGCGCGAGATTCGCGACTCCGGAAAAATCGTCGGCCTCGATCGAATCGCCGTGATGGCCGCCCTCAACCTCGCCCACGAGCTGCTCAAGTCGCAAACCAAAGATCGCCGCGGCGAGGCCGAGGCCGGCACGCGCGTCCGAGCGTTGCGTGAGCGCATCGACGGCGCTCTCAAGCGCAGTCGCCAACTCGATATCTGAACTCCGTCCTCTGCCGCATACTCATGCGAGAGGAGCTGGTGTAGAGTGTCATGGCGTCACCTGCGGTGTTCGACAGTGAATCGGGATACCTCTCGACCCTAAGTTTGAACGCCCAGGGGCACCAGGACTTGCTGTCAGCACTGTGCATGTCCGCCCTCGAGCGGAAAGCCTTACCTGACGTAGTCCGCCCCACTTGTTGCTCTGTGTCGAGAGCAACGGTTCGCACCGGCACAGGCGGGTGACGTCTCTTATTTTTGTCGGAGAGCCTTCGTGACCGACCGTCGCACATTGCGCAAAACCTTGCGTGCGGCGCGAGCGGGGCTCTCCCCACTCGAGCGCCGCCACGCCGCAGAGCGCATCGCCGAGCTCGTTGCTCAAACGCATTGGCTCAAGCCTGGTATTCGGCTAGCGCTGTATGTCGCGGTACCCGAAGAAATCGATACCGCGCCCCTCATCGCGCTCGCCATGCGTCGCGGTGCCAAGATCTTTCTGCCGCGCATCGAGAGCCATCGCGATCGTCGCATGACGTTCTCGCCACCCGGTCCGCACCGTCGATATAACCGGTACGGCATCGCCGAGCCCGACACCACTGCACGAATCACCGCCTCGGCCCTGC
Organism: Steroidobacteraceae bacterium; assembly: GCA_017853175.1. Lineage (GTDB taxonomy): Bacteria > Pseudomonadota > Gammaproteobacteria > Steroidobacterales > Steroidobacteraceae > UBA964. The sequence continues at coordinate 5,888 of JAFMKA010000010.1, forward strand.
AAATCATCTTCCTGCCGCTCGTCGGCTTCGACGCACGGGGCAATCGTCTCGGCATGGGCGCGGGATACTATGATCGGGCGCTCGCTTTTCGCCGTCATCGTCAACATTGGCTCGGACCTCGCCTGATCGGCATCGGCCACTCGTGTCAGCAGGTCGACGCCATCGATCCCACACCGTCAGATATCCCTCTCGACGCCGTCGTCACGGAACGCGGCATCCACGTTTTTCGCGGAGAAAACCGATGAATCATTGGCTCATGAAAACCGAACCGTCGACCTTCAGTATCGACGATCTCGCCAAGGCGCCGAAGCGCACCACGTGCTGGGATGGCGTGCGCAATTACCAGGTCCGCAACATGATGCGTGACCAATTCGCGGTCGGGGATCTCGCTTTTATGTATCACTCGAGTTGTGAGGTACCGGGTGTGGTCGGCGTGATGAAAGTCGTGAGCAAGGGTTATCCCGACACGACTGCTTTTGATCCCAAGCACGCTCACTACGACCCTGACTCCAACCCCAAAGACCCTCGTTGGTATATGGTCGATGTGCGTCTCGAGCAGCGTTTTTCTCGAGTGATTTCACTCGATGAACTTCGAACGCATGCGAATGGAAAGTTGCGCGAGCTGCTGATTATCAAACGCGGCAATCGACTTTCGATCACGCCGGTGAGTTCTGCAGAGTGGCGATTCATTTGTTCGCTTGCGACGTCGTGAGGAGTTCCGCAAGACCCCCTTGCTTGTTTTTTGTAATCGCGTGTATATACTCACCCTCGGACTAACCCGTAACTGGAGAAAAATCATGGCTAAGGCCAAGAAGAAAGCGAAAGCTAAGGCTAAGAAGAAAGCCGCCAAGAAGAAGTAAGATCTTTATGATCTTTGGCGGGTGAGGATGAAAATCCCGCCCGCCTCTTCTGGATAAAACGAGGATGCCCGCGAAAGCGGGCATCTTCGTTTCAGGACTCCGAAAACACCTGTTTTTCTGCGGAGAACATACGATGAACGAAGCAGTGAACGGAAAGCTCGCCGCAGCACGTGCAGCGCTGCAGTACCTCGAGGACGACATGATCATCGGTGTCGGTACCGGCTCGACGGTCAATCTCTTCATCGACGAACTCGCTGCTCGCCGCGATCGGATCCGGGGGGCGGTATCGAGTTCGGAAGCCTCCACCTCAAAACTGCGGGCGGCGGGCATCGAGGTACTCGAGCTCAACCGGACCGGGGATCTTTCTCTCTATGTGGACGGTGCCGACGAAACCGACGGGCACCGACGACTCATCAAAGGCGGGGGCGCTGCACTCACCCGCGAAAAGATCGTGGCGGCCGCCTCGCGAAAGTTCGTGTGTATCGTCGATGAATCGAAAGTGGTCGACGTGCTCGGTCGTTTCCCCTTGCCCGTCGAGGTCATTCCGATGGCGCGCTCCTACGTGGCACGCCAACTCGTGAAACTCGGGGGTCAACCGGTCTGGCGCGAAAATGTCACGACGGATAACGGTAACCAGATTCTCGATGTTCATGGCCTACGCATCCTCGACCCGCCCGCACTCGAGACGGCCATCAACGGCATCGTCGGAGTGGTGACTTGCGGACTGTTCGCACATCGACCGGCCGACATCGTATTGATCGGCAGTTCTTCCGGGGTGCGTAAGCTCGATTGACCAAAAACGAAAAGGCCCGCATCGCTGCGGGCCTTTTTGTTTTGGCTGGGGGACTAGGATTCGAACCTAGGTAAACGGAGTCAGAGTCCGTTGTCCTACCGCTAGACGATCCCCCAAAAACCGGTGGCCGCGACGGCAGTCCGTGTTGACCAATATATCAGCGCTTGGAGTACTGCGGACCGCGACGCGCCTTACGACGGCCGACCTTCTTACGCTCCACTTCGCGAGCATCGCGGGTGACGAACCCGGCCGAACGCAGCGGGCTGCGGAGGGTTTCGTCGTACTCGATCAGCGCGCGGGTGATGCCATGACGGATCGCACCGGCCTGGCCGGTGATGCCACCGCCCGCAACCGTGACGTCGACGTCGAAACGGCCGATGAGGCCGGTGAGTTCAAGCGGCTGGCGAACGATCATGCGACCCGTTTCACGACCGAAGAAGTTCTCGATCGAACGGTCGTTGATGGTGATCTTGCCGGAGCCCGGCTTCAGGAACACACGAGCGGTGGAGGTCTTGCGCCGGCCGGTGCCGTAATTGGTGGAAGGCATCTTTGAAGGTCCTGCGAGATCGATCGAATTAAATGTTGAGAGGCTTCGGCTGCTGCGCCGAGTGCGGGTGCTTGTCGCCCGCGAAAACATGCAACTTGCGGAACATGCTGCGGCCGAGGATCGTCTTCGGCAGCATGCCTTTGACGGCGATTTGCAGCACGCGCTCCGGATGCTCCTTGAGGAGTTTCTCAAGAGCGATCGACTTGATACCGCCGATGGCGCCGGTGTGGTGGTAGTAAATCTTGTCGGTCATCTTCGCGCCGGTGACACGGACCTGTTCGGCGTTCACCACGATGATGTGGTCGCCCATGTCGACGTGCGGGCTGTAGTCAGCCTTATGCTTGCCCTTGAGGCGCAAAGCAATTTCCGAGGCGAGACGGCCCAGGGTTTTGCCCTTGGCGTCAACGAGATACCAGTCGCCGCGTACAGTCGCGGGCTTCGCAAAAACAGTGCTCATCTGAGGTCTCCGGCTGCGGCTAACCTGGCCTCCGATGGAGGGGGTCCCGCCAGTCCCTAAAAGGGCGCGAGAGTGTACTTAAGCCGACCCGGCTTTGCAAAACCCCCCTCCTCGGGCCCGCCCCGACCTAAAGGAGACCTCCCCGAAGCCGATACCCCGGGCATGCCCACGAACCCGCCCCCGACCCGACTCGACAGAAACACCCGCTCGGGGTCAAAAGACCCTCAAGTTGGGGCCCGGGAGGCCGTAATAATATGTGCCATGAGTACTGATACCCCCCTTGACCACCTCCTCGTCAGCGTCGACCGCGCCCTGCGGTCCGTGTTTGCGACCCCGACGGCGGCTCGGCCCATCCCCAGGCCAGCCGGCGTGAAGGTCGCCGACGACTCGGCGCTCAGCGAGACGGAGCGTCGCGAGGCGGCCAACCTCATGCGCGTCAACCACGCCGGCGAAGTCGCCGCCCAAGCCCTCTATCACGGGCAGGCGGTCTTCGCGCGGCGACCTGAGGTCCGCGACATGCTGCTGCGGGCCGCTCGCGAGGAAGCCGACCACTTGGCCTGGTGCGACCAGCGCCTGTGCGAACTCGGTTCGCGACCCAGTGTGCTCGGACCGCTCTGGTATGCCGGATCGTTCGCCATCGGAGCCGCTGCGGCGGTCGTGGGCGATTCGGTCAGCCTCGGTTTCGTCAGCGAAACCGAAAAACAGGTGGAAGGCCACATCGACTCGCATCTCGACAAGCTACCGGTGAGCGACGATCGCAGTCGCGCCGTGCTCGAGCAAATGCGCGCCGATGAAGTCGCACACGGTGCCGCGGCACGAGAAGCCGGCGGCGTCGATCTTCCACCTCCCGTGAAATCAGCGATGCACGCCACGGCGCGCGTCATGACGACGACCAGTTACTGGATCTGATTCACGAGAGAGGTTGCCTCGATGAACTCACCCACCCTGAAGCCACGTGTCGTTCCTTCGCCGATGCAACGCTTCCTCGAGCAGTGTCCCCGGCGTGTGGTGCCCTCGCGCACCCTGCTGGTTCGCTCGGGCGAGGCGCCGGATGCGCTTTTCTACGTGATCGCCGGCTCGGTCGAAGTTCTGATCGAGGATGAACACGGCAAAGAGTTGGTGCTCGCCTACCTCGGCAAGGGTGAATTCTTTGGTGAGATGGGCTTGCTCGAAGCAACGCCAGGCCGTGGTGCCTACGTGCGAGCTCGTGGTCGCGCCGAAATCGCCGAAATGGCGTACTCGCGCTTTCGACAGGTGGCTGCCACCGACCCCGTGCTCGCGCTCGAGCTCGCGGCACAATTAGCGGCACGACTCGAACGCGCGACCCGTAAATTACGCGATCTTGCGTTCATCGACGTCAGTGGTCGCATCCTGCAAGCGCTCGGTGAACTATGCGAGCAGCCCGACGCGCTGACGCATCCCGAAGGTATGCAGATCCGCGTGTCGCGCCAAGAGCTCGCGCGTCTCGTCGGTTGCTCGCGCGAAATGGCGGGTCGCGTACTGCGCACGCTCGAGGAGCAAGGCACCCTGCGTGCCCGCGGCAAAACCGTGGTGATGCTCGGCGTGCGTCCCGCGCGACTACTTGCCGCGCAGGCGGGCGCTCAGCCCGCAGCCGCGGCGATGGCGCCGCGCATGGCACGCACGGTCGCCGCGTAATCGGCACTACCGAAGATCGCCGAGCCCGCAACGAAGGTATCAGCCCCCGCTGCAGCGACGGCACCGATGTTGTCGACCTTGATGCCGCCATCGACTTCGAGACGCACCTCGCGGCCCGAAGCATCGATCCGACGGCGAACCTCGCGAATCTTTGACAAGGTCGATGGAATGAATTGCTGACCGGCGAAACCCGGATTCACCGACATCAGCAACACCATGTCGATTTTTTCGAGCGTGTGATCGAGCCAGTCAAGCGGTGTCGCCGGATTGAACACGAGGCCTGGCTTGCAGCCCTGTTCGCGAATGAGTGCGATCGTGCGATCGACGTGTTCGCTCGCCTCAGGATGGAAGGTGATCCACGTTGCGCCGGCGCGCGCGAAATCGGGTACGAGACGATCAACCGGACGCACCATGAGATGCACGTCGATCGGCGCCTTCACGCCATGCTTGCGTAGCGCCTCACAAACGAGCGGACCGATGGTGAGGTTCGGGACGTAGTGATTGTCCATCACGTCGAAGTGAATGAGGTCGGCGCCTGCGGCCAGCACGGCATCGACCTCAGCACCGAGGCGGGCGAAATCTGCGGAGAGAATGGATGGCGCGATCCAGGCCGCGCGACGACGATCAGTCACTGTTTATCTCCTTGAGACTCGCGAATCAGATTGAACGCCTCGATGATGAGCTGGGTCTGTTGCTGAGCAAAGTCCAGCATCGACTCCGGCAGACCATTCGCCTTCAGCTTATCCGGATGATGACGGGAAAGCTGCCTACGATACGCTCGGGTGATCTCCGTCATGGCGGCTCCGGGCAACACGCCGAGCACCTGATAGGCCTCCTGCAGCGTCATACCCGCCATCGCGGGTGGTCTCCGCGTACGCGAACCCGCTTGCTCGGACCGTTCCGACCTCGCCCGTTCGCGGCCCCCTGAGCCGGGTTGACGAGCAGCCGGTTCGGCCTGCGCTGCGCCCTCGGCGGGACGATTCCAATCGGCCGCCTCACCACGATTGCCACGCGCGCGATGACGAATGCGAAGCACCGTCTCGATCTGCGCAAACTCGAGGCCGCCGACACCCAACATCGCGGCGATACGATTGAGCATCGGCCGCGCAGGTCCCTGCAAATCACTACCGCCGATCGACGCGCGAATCTGAATCTCGAGAAAGGTACGAAGCAAGTCGGGACGACCGGCACAAACGCGACGCAGCGCCATCACGGTACGCTCCTCGTCGTACTCGCCGAGCTTGCCCGCATTGAAGTGCGAGATCGCATGCGCCACCTGTAGATCGTCGAGCGCGAAATCCTTCATCACGGCGCGTGCCGCACGGATGTCGCTCTCGGATACACGACCATCGCACTTGGCGACTTTGCCCATCACTTCGAAGGTGGTCTGAAAAAACTGGGAGGACACCGCTTTGGGGTCGTCGACCGAGGGACCTTCGTCCGTGTCGCTTGTCGTCTCGCTACCCGCCGCGAACGGATCGGTATCTTCGACATGATGGATCGGGCTCGTCCGATCGTGACGAGCGGACGAAGCGCTCGAAGACGGTGGCTTGGGCTTCGCAGTCGAACCGGAATCCGGCTTACGAGGCGTGGGACCTGCGAGCCGGTCATCGACGAGGTGACCCGCGAGCGCTCCAAGCGCCGCGCCCACTGGGCCGGCCACCAGCAGACCCAAGGCACCGCCTACGAGTTTCCCGCCCCACTCCATGCTGCAATACTAGCAACCCTCGGCAGTCGGCCGGAAACAGCGAGAATCCGAAGTGAACGAGATCCGGACGGTGCACACCACGGCCCTAAGGCATTTGCGCCGCCTGCATACGGGTAAGGTGCGCGACATCTATGAAATCGACGCCGGGCACATGCTCATCGTCACCACCGACCGACTCTCGGCCTTCGACGTCGTACTGCCCGACCCGATCCCGCACAAGGGCCACGTGCTCACCGAGATCTCGGAGTTCTGGTTTCGTCACACGACGAACATCGTGCCCAACCAACTCACGACCGTGAGCCTCGACACGCTGCCCCTCGATCCGGACGAGCGCGCCATGCTCGAGGGGCGGGCCATCATCGTGAAGCGATTGAAGGCCCTGCCGATCGAGGCCGTGGTTCGCGGCTATCTCATCGGCTCGGGTTGGAAGGATTACCAACGCACCGGCACGGTCTGCGGCATCGCACTGCCGAAGGGGCTGCAATTAGCGGAGCGTCTGCCGCAACCGCTCTTCACGCCGGCGAGCAAGGCACCCGCCGGACAACACGACGAGAACATCAGTTTTGCCGACGTCGAAGCACTCGTCGGCCCGACGCTCGCTGCGCAGGTGCGTGATACCTCGCTCGCGCTCTACGACTTCGCCGCCGCGCACGCGCGTCAGCGCGGCATCATCATCGCCGATACCAAATTCGAGTTTGGCGTCGATGAAGCCGGTCGACTCGTCCTTATCGACGAAGTGCTCACACCCGACTCTTCGCGTTTCTGGCCCGCCGATACGTATCGGGTCGGCATCAGCCCGCCCTCGTTCGACAAACAATTCGTGCGCGACTATCTCGAGACGCTCGACTGGGACAAGAAAGCACCCGGGCCGAGCCTGCCGCCCGAGATCATCACCAAGACGAGCGAGAAATATCGCGAAGCGCTGACGCGCCTCACTGGCCCGCGATCGTAAATCCGTCGACGAGTACGGAGCCCGAGCGGATACCGCCGCGCAGGTCGATGTCGCCACCGATCGCGACGATCTGTCGATAGAGTTCTTTGAGGTTGCCGGCGATCGTGATCTCGTGGACCGGGTAAGCGATCTCTCCGTTTTCCACCCAGAAGCCCGTCGCGCCTCGCGAGTAATCGCCGGTCACACCGTTGACGCCCTGCCCCATGAGTTCGGTGACGAGCAGCCCCCGCCCCATTTGTTTGAGCAACGCCGACTGATCGGGCGCGCCCTGCGAAGGATCGACGAGCAAGTTGTGCAAGCCGCCGGCGTTGCCCGTGCTTTTGAGGCCGAGCTTGCGCGCGCTGTAACTGCCGAGCAGGTAGCCATCGACGACTCCGTCGTGAACGAGTTCGCGATCGTGCGTACGTACGCCCTCGCCGTCCCAGTTGGCACTCGCAAAAGCCTTCGGTAGACGCGGTCGTTCGTGCATCTGCACCCACGAGGGAAACACCTGCTGACCCGCGGCACCGAGCAGGAAGCTCGCCTTGCGATACTGCGCACCACCGCGAATCGCTCCAACGAAATGCCCGATGAATCCACGCGCGACTTCGGGCGCGAACAGTACGGGCGACTTGCCCGTCGGCAAACGTCGCGCGCCAAGTCTCGCGATCGCGCGTTCGGCGGCGCGACGCCCGATCGGTGCAGCCGCTTCGAGATCGGCAGGATCGCGCGCGGAGGAATACCAATAGTCGCGCTGCATGTCGTCACCCGATTGAGCGAGCAGCACGCAGCTCAAAGAATGACTCGAGGCGCAGTCACCGGCGAGAAAGCCATGACTGTTGCCATACACCCGTACACCACGCTGACTGCCCACACTCGCGCCTTCGGAGTTGCCGAGGCGTTTGTCGACAGCGAGACCGGCGGCCTCGCACTCACGCGCGAGCTCGACGGCCCCCTCGGGACTGATGTCCCAGGGGAAGTCGAGCTGCAGATCGGGAAACTCCGTGGCCAGCAACTCGGGATCGGCAAGACCTGCACAATCATCAAGCGCTGTGTGGCGGGCAATGGCACAGGCTTTCGCGACGGTCTCGCGCACCGAACTCTCGGAGAGATCGGCCGTGCTGGCCGATCCTTTGCGGGTGCCGAAATAAACGGTCACGCCGAGGGCGCGATCGCGCTGGTACTCGACCGTCTCGACCTCGCCGAGGCGCACGGTAACGCTGAGCCCCTTCGACAAGCTGGCATCGGCCTCAGCCTGAGAGGCGCCCGCCTTACGGGCCTCCTCGAGGGTCAGGGCCACCACTGATTCGAGTTCGGGGAGGCGAGAGGGATCAACTTGCTGCGACATGAGGCAGAATTGTAGCGGTGTCCCGATATCCCAGATACACGAAACCGTACGAGCCCGAGGTGGACAACACCGAGGCGCTCGATGAACGCCCGAGCAAAAGCTCGCGTAAGCGTGCTGCGCATGCGGCGCAGGCGCTTGGCGAGCGATTGATCGCCCTCAAGGAAACCGACCTCGCGCGTCTGCCGTTGCCCGAAAATCTGCTCGATGCCGTCCGCGAGGCACGACGAATCAAGGCGCGGGGCGGTCTCTCGCGTCAAAAACAGTACATCGGCAAGCTGATGCGCGATCTCGATACGGCAGCCATCGAGGATGCCTTGGAGAATCTGCACTGATTTTGACCGGGTTTTCCGCTATCATCGCGCGATGAAGCCCGTCGTCGGCATCGTCATGGGTTCGCGCTCCGATTGGGAGACGCTGCGCCCCGCAGCCGAAACGCTCGAGAAACTCGGCGTGCCCCACGAAGTTCGCGTGGTCTCCGCACACCGCACGCCCGACCTACTCTTCGAATACGCCTCCACCGCGGAGAGCCGCGGCATCAAGGTCATCATCGCGGGGGCAGGCGGCGCAGCCCATCTTCCAGGCATGCTCGCCGCGAAAACCACGCTGCCGGTGCTCGGCGTCCCGGTTCAGTCGAAGACTCTCAACGGCCTCGACTCGCTGCTCTCCATCGTTCAAATGCCCGCGGGTGTGCCGGTTCCGACCTTTGCCATCGGCGTCGCCGGGGCGACCAATGCCGCCCTATCGGCCACCGCGATCCTCGCACTCTCCGATCCGGCTCTCGGCAAGGCGCTCAAGGCCCATCGCGATGCGCAAACCGCTGCGGTGCTCGAGCATCCCGATCCGCGCAAAGCCTGACGAGCGTCGTCCGATGACCATCGGTATCGTCGGCGGTGGGCAGCTCGGGCGCATGATGGCGCTCGCAGGGTATCCGCTCGGGCTCGACTTTCTGTTTCTCGATCGCTCGACCGATACGCCCGCCGCGCAGGTCGCACCGACGCTAGTCGGCGAATTCACTGATCGAAAATTACTTCGCGAGCTCGCGCGTCGCAGCGAGGTGATCACGTTCGATTGGGAGAACGTCTCGATCGAGAGTTTGCGAGCCCTCGGTCGATCGGCCTCGATCGCTCCGCCGCTCGCAGCGCTCGCGATGTCGCAAGATCGTGTCGCCGAGAAAAAACTCTTTGGCAAGCTCGATATTCCCACCACGCATTACGCCGCCGTCGACTCTCAGGCCTCGCTCGTGAGGGCCTTGCGCGATATCGGCCTGCCCGGCGTGCTCAAAACCCGTCGTCTCGGCTACGACGGCAAAGGGCAGGCGGTCGTGCGTAGCATCGAGGACGCTTGGCTGGCATTCGAGCGATTGCGCGGATCGCCGCTCATCTACGAAGAATTTGTTCCCTTCGATTACGAAGTGTCGATCATCGGTGCGCGTAACCGACACGGCGAGATCGTCGTTTATCCGCTCAACCGTAACCTGCATCGGGACGGCATCTTGCGTCTGACGCGTGCGCCCTGGGGCGCACCCACCCTGCAGCGTCGCGCCGCCACACACCTGCGACGCATACTCGAACATTTCCGTTACGAAGGCGTGCTCAATATCGAATTCTTTGTTCGCGGCGGACGCCTGCTTGCGAACGAGACTGCACCACGCGTGCATAACTCGGGGCACTGGACGATCGAGGGTGCGGCCACGAGCCAGTTCGAAAACCATTTACGTGCAATTTTGGGTTTGCCGCTCGGCGCGACCACCGCGCGAGGTCATGCCGCGATGATCAACCTCATCGGACGCATGCCGTCACGAAACGCGTTCATCGGCGACGACGAGCTGCATTGGCACGACTACGGAAAGACCGAACGCGAGGGCCGAAAGCTCGGTCACATCACGCTGCTCGAGCGCACGGCATCGCGTCGAGACGCTCGTGCTAATCGCTTGCTTCGACGGATCGATTCGGCGAGCGCTCGCTAAAAAAATTCGGTGGCTCAGCCCGTGCCGCCGACCGTGAGCTCCTCGATACGCAGCGTCGGCTGCCCCACGCCCACCGGCACGCTCTGCCCTTCCTTGCCGCAGGTACCGACACCGTCATCGAGCTTGAGGTCGTTGCCGACCATGGAGACGCGAGTGAGCACATCGGGACCGTTGCCGATCAACGTCGCCCCCTTGATGGGCGCGCCGATACGGCCCTTCTCGATGAGATAGGCCTCGCTCGCAGAGAAGACGAATTTACCGGAAGTGATGTCGACCTGACCCCCGCCGAAGTTCACCGCGTAAATACCGCGATCGACCGAGGCGATGATCTCTTGCGGATCGTGAGGACCCGGTCGCATGTAAGTGTTCGTCATGCGCGGCAACGTCATGTGTGCGAAGGATTCGCGACGCCCATTGCCCGTCGACTGAGTGCCCATCAGACGCGCATTCATCTTGTCTTGCAGATAACCTTTGAGGACGCCGTTTTCGATGAGCGTCGTACAGCGGGTCGGCGTACCTTCATCGTCGATGTTGAGTGATCCGCGTCGCGACGAGAGCGTGCCGTCGTCCACGACGGTGCAATGCTCGGATGCCACGCGCTCACCAACTCGATTGCTGAAAGCCGAAGTTCCCTTACGATTGAAATCGCCTTCGAGCCCGTGACCGATGGCCTCGTGCAGCAAGATGCCCGGCCAACCTGCACCGAGCACAACGGTCATGGCACCCGCCGGCGCCGGAATCGCATCGAGGTTTACCATTGCTTGTCGTGCGGCTTCGCGACCCAGCGCGAGCGGTCGGTCACCCGCCACGAGCTCGGCGAGCGCATAACGGCCGCCCATTCCTGCGAAACCCACTTCGCGTCGACCATCGCGTTCGGCGATAACTGACACGTTGAACCTCACGAGCGGACGAACGTCTGCCGCGAGCGTGCCGTCGGCATCTGCCAGTAGGACGACATCGAAAGCGGTCGACACCGATGCCATGACCTGCGCGATGCGCGGATCGATACGACGCGTCTCGCGATCGACGCGCTCGAGCCAACGTACTTTGTCGTCGTCCGATAGCGAGCCTTGAGGATCGATCGCCGGATAAAGCGTGTGCCCCGCACTACGACGCAGCACAGGAACGCGTCCGTCACCACCGGCTGCCGCAATGGCCCGCGCAGCGATCGCCGCCTCTTCGAGCGCCGCAGGCAAAATTTCGTCCGAATAGGCAAAGCCCGTTTTCTCTCCCGATAACGCGCGCACCCCGACGCCCTGCTCGATGCTCGCACTCCCTTCTTTGACGATGCCATCCTCGAGCGACCACGACTCGTCACGTGAAAACTGGAAGTACACGTCGGCCGCATCGATGGAGGAGGCGCGCACGATTCCGAGGGCGCGCGCGATATGGCCCTCGTCGAGTCCTGCGGGTGTCAGGATGAGCTCACGTGCGAGTGAAAATGCGTCTTGGGTGTGCATCGGTGATGTCATAGTTCGGATAGCGTCATTTTAATCAAAGACGACGGTGAGACAGCGCGGGAAACGACTCGCGAACGCGGCGCTGCGCATCGAGATCGAAACGCGCGGTCACGATTCCCTCACCCTGCGGCAAGCGACCGAGTACCTCGCCCCAGTGATCGACGATCATTGAGTCGCCATACGTCTCGCGTCCACTGGCGTGAACGCCGCTCTGTCCAGGGGCCACGACGAAGGCGAGATTTTCGACAGCTCGGGCGCGCAACAGAAGCTCCCAATGCGCACGACCCGTCGGCACCGTGAACGCCGCAGGGACCACCAGCCACTGCGCCCCCTCGGCGGCCATGCGACGGTACAGCTCGGGAAAACGCACGTCGTAGCACACCGAAAGACCCACACGCCCCGCGGGCGTGTCGACCGTCACCACTTGATCGCCGGGTCGGATATTCGTCGACTCGCGATGCGACTCGGCGCGACCCGGCACATCGACGTCGAAGAGATGAATCTTGTCGTAGCGCGCCACCTGACGCCCTTCGGCGTCGAACACGAGTGAAGCCGCGGCCACACGCCGCTCGCCCTCGACACGCACGGGCAAGGTGCCGGCAATCACCCAAAGTCGCAGCGACGCCGCGAGGCCCGCGATGGCCTCCTGTACCGGACCACGCCCCGGATCCTCGGCGACCTGGAGTTTGTCTGCATCGCGCAGACCCATAAATGCAAAGTTCTCGGGTAAGACGGCTACGGACGCCCCCGCCTCGGCGGCCGCTCGAAGCAGCCGATCGACCACAGCCAGATTAGCTGGAACGTCGGGCCCCGAAGTCATTTGTACGGCAGCGACGGTCGTCATACAGAGGCCTCAGACCAGAACCACATCGTAGCGATCGATTTCATAGAGCGACTCCGCCTGCAGACGAATCGGTCGACCAACGCTGCCCTCGAGTTCCGCCAGAACAGTGGATTCGTCTCCGAGCAGACGCTCGACCACGTCTTGGTGCGCCAGCACCAGAAGTTCGCGACTACCGAATTGTCGAGCCTGTCGCAGCAACTCGCGGGAAATATCCTGACACACCGTTTCGACTGAACGAATCGAGCCACGACCCTCGCAGGTCGGACAGCTCTCGCAGAGTAAATGCTCGAGGCTCTCTCGGGTGCGTTTGCGCGTCATCTCAACGAGTCCGAGCGGTGAGATCGGCGCAACTTGAGTTTGCGCATGATCTGCCGCAAGGGCTTGCTCAAGCGCTCCGAGCACCTGGCTACGGTGCGACTCGTCCGACATGTCGATGAAGTCGATGATGATGATGCCGCCGAGATTACGCAGCCGTAGCTGCCGCGCGATCGCCACCGCAGCCTCGAGGTTGGTGCGAAAGATGGTGTCTTCGAGATTGCGATGACCGACGAACCCCCCCGTATTGACGTCGATGGTCGTCATCGATTCGGTCTGATCGATGACGAGATAACCGCCAGACTTCAGCGCGACTTTTCGCTCGAGGGCGCGATTGATTTCTTCTTCGACGCCATGCAGATCGAAAATCGGCCGCGGCCCACCGTGCGCCTCAAGGCGCAAAGCATGAGCCGGGATGAAGTCCTGAACGAATTGCCGCATACGCGCGAGCTCGTCGGCATCATCGACCAGCACACGCTCGACGCCTCGGCCGAGCTCATCGCGTAACACGCGCAGCGCCAACGGCAGGTCTTCGTGCACAAGTTCACCGGGTGACGCGCGCAGCCCTCGTTCCTGAACGTGCGACCACAGTCTGCCAAGATAGGCGAAATCGGCGGCGAGTAACGAGGCGTCGACGCCCTCGGCCGCCGTCCTCACGATGTAACCCCCGGAGTGTCCCTCGCCCACCAAGGCCTGTATCGCTTCGCGCAGCCGCTGCCGTTCAACTTCGTCCTCGATGCGCGAGGAAATTCCGATGCCTCGGCCACGAGGCATGAAGACGAGATATCGCGAGGGCAAAGAAATGAAGGTCGTGAGGCGAGCGCCCTTGGCGCCCATGGGATCTTTGACGACCTGTACGACGATGTCGTCCCCGGGGTTGATCAGACGACGAATATCGACCGACTCCTCGGGAGACGGCGACGGCAGCCCCGACGGCGCTCCTGAAACCCCGGCCGCTGCAACACGCTGCGCGTCAAAACGCGAATCAGCGCTGACGATATCGTTGACATACAAAAATGCGCTGCGTGAGAGACCGACCTCGATGAACGCCGCTTGCATACCGGGCAGGACGCGCGTGATTCGACCTTTGTAGATATTACCGACGAGCCCGCGACGACTCGCGCGCTCGACGAAAACCTCCTGCAGCACACCGCCCTCGAGCAAAGCAGCCCGAGTCTCTCGCGGTGCGACGTTGATGAGGATTTCGGCGCTCATGCCTCAGGGTGCCACACCGATACGCCCGCTGCGACGAGCAATTCGGCCGTTTCAGCAAGAGGCAGCCCCATAACCCCCGAATAGCTGCCCGCGATGTGCTCGATGAAGACCGCGCCATAGCCCTGAATGGCGTATCCGCCCGCCTTGTCGCGGGGCTCTCCGGTGAGCCAATATTTCTTGGCCTCCTCGGGCGTCACGACCCGAAATCGAACACGCGTGCGCGAGAGCCGCGAACTCGTTCCCGTCGCAGACACGAGCGCCACCGCCGAAAGCACCTCGTGTTCGCGCCCCGACAGACGGGCGAAGGTCGCACGCAACGCAGCCTCGTCGGCCGGCTTGCCGAGTATGAGTCCGTCTACGGTCACGGTCGTGTCGGCACCGAGCACGGGCAAGGCTTCGAGACCTGCCTCGCGCCTCGATCGCCACACCCACTCTGCCTTCGATCGCGCCAGACGCTCGACATAGCGATCGGGCGTTTCGCCCGCCCGCTCATCTTCGTTGAGATCGGCAGGCTGCACGACATACGCCACTCCGATCTGGCGCAACAACTCGCATCGACGCGGCGATGCCGAGGCTAGACAAATCGAAGCGTCGTGAGTCATGCGCTGGCGTCAATCACGGTGATAAGGGTGGCCCTGAGAGAGGGAAAACGCTCGGTAGAGTTGCTCGATCAGCATTACGCGAGCGAGTCCGTGGGGCAAGGTCATTTTTGACAGCGACCAACTCTCGGCAGTCCGTGCGCGGACGGACGGCGCATGTCCATCCGCCCCGCCGATGAGCAACGCCAGATCCGGCGAAGACGAGGCCAGCGTCTCGAGTCGCGTCGCGAGATCGCGCGTACTCAAAGATTTTCCCGTTTCATCGAGGAGAACCACCCTCTCTCGATCGCGCAGAGCCGAAAGCACACGTTCGCCTTCACGCTCGAGTGCGGCGTCGGCAGAGCGTCCTCCCGTGCGCGGGACCGCTTCAAGTTCCACGAGTTCGACACGCCAGGGCGCTCGAAAGCGCTTCAGATAATCGGCAACCGCCTCATCAACCCACGCGGGCTGACGCGAACCGACCGTGATGATTCGCAGACGCATCGATGCACCTGCCTTTTGAAGATCGAAGGTTGTTTAGCCGCGCGCCGCGGACGTCCGCTTGCCACCGCTGTTGGAATTGCGAGGCGCAGGTGTACGCGGCTCCCAAAGATGCTCGAGCTGATAAAACTCACGAGTGCGAGGCAGCATGATGTGCACCATGACGTCTGGCAGATCGACGAGCACCCACTCGCCCTGCTGCTCGCCTTCGACGCCGAGCGGGCGCTGACCCGAGGCCTTGGCCATCTGCACGACACGATCGGCGATCGAGCGCAGGTGGCGATCGGACGTGCCACTCGCGATCACCATGAAATCGGCGACGTCACTCATGCCTCGCACGTCGAGCACACGGACGTCTACCGCCTTCATGTCGGACAAAGCCGCCTCGACGAGGCGCAGCGCTGGCGGAAGGGCTCGCGGTTTGCGCCCTGACGCGACACTCGAAGAGGTGTTTGCAGTCTTACGGGGTTTGACGGCTTTTCGGACGGGGGATTTCTTCGCGGGCTTACGAGCGGACGAGCGGGGTTTATTCATGCGCGCGAGCATAACATCCTGATTCGATGATGATGGTTCGGACAGGATCCGGAACCAAGAATCTCGGGTCGTCGCCCGCGACCAGTAGCTCACGCAGGTCGGTGGAAGACACCTCGAGCGGTGTGACCTTGCGCACGTGAATGCCGCCACAGGGCGCGGAGTGCAACGCGCCGATATCGGGCATCGCTCGCTCAGCCAACAACGCCGCGAGCGGGCCCTCGGTCGGCGGCGGCCATCCGGGCCGGTGTGCCACGACGAGGTGGGCGTAATCGAAGATGTCCCGCCAGCGATGCCACTGCATGAACCCTGCGAAAGCATCCATCCCGAGCAGCACGCAGATCGAGCGCTCCGGATGCTCCTCGCGTAATTCACTCAGCGTATCGATGGTGCGGCTCACTCCGCTGCGACGGATCTCGCGATCATCGAGAACGAATCCCGGCTGACCAGCGATCGCGAGACGAACCATCTCGAGCCGTAAGGCGGCAGAGGCGAGCGGCGGATCACGGTGACCCGGATTCCCCACCGGTATCCAGCGAACCTCGGCGAGTTGCAGCGCATGCATCAGCTCGTAACCCGTACGCAGATGCCCGACATGGATCGGATCGAACGTTCCGCCAAAGATACCGAGAGGTCCGTAGGGTGCGGCGCTCATGCTGCTCATTTGATCGGACGCAGGCCGCAACACTCGGCGCAGAGCAGGGTCATTTCATCCCACGGATCTCCCGCAAGTCGCCCTTTGATCATGCGATCTGCGCGTAACGCACGCGAAGAGAGACGAGCAAAAGGCATGCGCGCGACGCGAGGTCGCGCTCGATCAAGAGCGGCGAGCTGCGATGGCGAGGGTCTCGGCCCAGGCCGACGCGATGGATCATCACCGCGGCGCAGCGCCCAAAGATTTCGCAATTCGCGCGTGATCGACCACAGCACGAGCGTGGGCTCGGTGCCCTCACCACGCAGCCCCGCCAAAATACGTAGGGCGCGAGATGCATCACCCGACACCACTGCCTCGCCCAAACCGAATACATCGTAACGCGCACTCGACGTCACCGCTTCAAGCACAGCCGTCGCATCGAGTCGGCCTGCGGGTACAAGCAGTTTGAGTTTTTCGATTTCCTGTTTGGCAGCGAGCAAGTTGCCTTCTACTCTCGAAGCGAGCAAGGCGACCGCATCGCTCGTAGGCTCAAGCCCAGCGGCGCGAAGTCGCTGCGACAGCCACGACTCGAGCTGACGCGGACCAATTTCCCAAATCGGCAACCACGCCGCCTTGGACTCGATGGCTTTGACCCAAGCCGTGTTCTGCGCGGCGTAGTCGAGGCGTGGCGTCATCACCAGCAACAACGTATCGGCCCCCGCACTCTCGAGCATTTTTTGAAGCGCCGCGCCCCCTTCCTTTCCGGCCTTTCCCGAGAATCGAATTTCGACGATCCGTCGATCACCGAACAGGGACATCGACGACAGCGACGCGGCGATATCGGCCCAGTCAGCGCTGCGCTCGGGAAAATGCGTTTCGCGCTCGACGAAGCCCGCAGATCGAGCCGCCGCACGAATCGCATCGCAGGCCTCGCCGACGAGCAGGTCCTCATCACCCGAGACGAGGTACGCCGGGGGAAGCTGGCCGCGTTGAACCGCTTGCTTTAGGTGTACTGCGAGATTGTCGAGGCTGAGCTTCATGGAGGACCTCGATTATCGGCGACAACCGGCCGGGCGGCGGGTCTGGTCGCTGCTTACGGAGTGTTATAAAGTATCAGTACCGTAACTTAATTACATTCCCGGGCCCATGAAAACCTCGCTCTCCGCGTGCTCGATGCTTGCCATGCTCCTGACCGTTCCGACCCATGGCCAGTCAGTCAGGCCGTCTACCGAACTCGAAGAAGTCGTCATCACGGCAACCCCGCTGCGCAAGAACGCCTTCGAAACCGCGCAGCCCGTTTCGGTGCTCTCGGGCGACGCGCTCGTCACCCGTCGCGAAAGCAGCTTGGGGGAAACGCTCGCGGATCAGCCCGGCGTCTCGGCCTCAGCGTTCGGACCGATCGCAAGTCGCCCCATCATCCGCGGTCAAGGGGGACTGCGCGTGCAGACCTATCAAGACGGCGCCGACACTCTTGATGTCGCGGCACTGTCGGACGATCACGCCGTGGGGCTCGAGCCCATGCTGGCCGATCGCATCGAGATCGTGCGCGGACCCGCCGCACTGCTGTTCGGTTCAGCCGCCGCAGCCGGCGCCGTGAATGTCATCACACCTCGCCTGACGCTGTCGCGGTTCGAATCGCCGCTCGCCGGCGAGGTGCAAGTTCGCGGAGACACGGCGGCCAACGAGCGCGGGGTTGCCGCAAGAGTGGGCGGCCTCGCAGGAGATCAGCTGCAGTTCTCGGCGGATTGGCATCACTTTCGAGCGGATGAACTGCGCATCCCCGATGGACGCCTCACAAACTCCAACGGTGAAACACGCGGAGCCAGCGGCGGCTTTGGCTGGATTGGCGACCGCACATCGTTCGCGATTTCTTTGAGCGATCTTCGAAATGATTACGGGCTACCCGGCGACGGCCACGCGCACGAAGGTGACGACGAGCAAGAGACCGACGAGCACCACGGCGACGTACGTCTCGCGCTCGAGCAGAGACGCCTCGACTTCGTCGGCGAGCAGCGTATCGACGGTCCCTTCGATACGCTGCGACTTCGCGGCGCGCGCAACGACTACGCACACGTAGAAATCGAGGGCGATTCGATCGGTACGACCTACGCACAAGATGGCCGCGAACTTCGTCTGAGCGCCAATCGTGACGAGAGTTATACGATCGGTCTCCAGTGGCGCGAACTCGATTTCGACGCCGAAGGCGGGGAGGCTTTTCTGCCCGCGTCGCGCACACGCCATCTCGGTGCATATGGGTTCGGCGAAATCCGACTCGGTGTCGTAACGGTCGAAGCCGGTGTTCGTCTCGAGCAACAAGAGATCGCCGTGGCGCAGAACTTCGATCGCGGCGAATACCGCGATCAGGCCCTAAGCGGATCGCTCGGTGCGCGCTGGCGAGTGAGGGGGCCGTGGGAGGCCACGCTGCACGTCACGTCGACGGGGCGGCACCCCACGGCGACCGAACTCTATGCCTTCGGTCCCCACCTTGCGGTACAGCGCTTCGAGATCGGCGATGAGTCGCTCGATATCGAACGAGGCACGACGGCCGACCTCGGCCTTCAATATCGAACGGAGTCGGGTTGGAGCGGTCAAATCGGTATGTTCGCCGCCGAATACGACCAGTTCATCGCCGCGATACCCACGGGCACGATCGAAGACGATCTTCGCGTCGTGCGATTCACCGGTATCGACGCGCGCTTCGAGGGTCTCGAATTCGATTGGCGTCACGGCTCGCTCATCGATACCGCTTCAGGCACTCTCGGGGTGCGCCTCTTCGGTGACTACGTGCGAGCCCGAGATTCATCCGGAAATCCGCTGCCGCAGATTCCGCCCAAGAGACTCGGCCTCGAGTTCGAGTACCGCTCAGGCCCGCTGCGTCTCGGCTTTGAGACCATCGTCCATGACGCTCAGAACGATCTCGCCCAGGGCGAGACCCGTACCGCAGGCTTCACGGAAGTGAATGCCGAGGCAACCTATCGCCTGCGCCTCGGTACAACCGATATGCTTTGGTTTGCGCGGGGCGTGAATCTTTTAAATGAAGAGATGCGACGTCATGCCTCGCCCCTCAAAGATGTCGCACCACTCGCGGCGCGACACCTCGCCTTCGGATTACAACTCAAGTTCTAGGAGTGAGCGCATCATGATCCACTATTTCAAATTTTTGATTTGCTCGGGCCTGGGTCTGGCCGCTCTCGTCTCCTCGGCAGAGTCGCTCGAGCAGCACGCGCACTCGCACGGCGCGGTGACGCTCAATGTCGCCCTCGAAGGCCAGGTTTTGTCACTCGAGATCGATGCCCCGGCCATCAACGTCCTCGGGTTCGAGAAATCACCACGAAACGACGCGGAGCGCCAAGCGGTAGCGGCCGTCGATACCTGGCTCTCTGCCGGACGCGACATCGCTGGAGTCCCACGCGCAGCCGAGTGCCGACTGCAGTCCGTCACTTACGTCGCTCCGAAACTCGGCAGCGGTCATGCCGATTATCGACCCCGCTACACCTTCCGATGTGCCAACCCCGCAGCACTCGAATGGGTCGAACTGTGGGCGCTGCGTCGATTTAAAGATGTGGAGAAGGTCGAGGTGAACGTGATCAGCGCCTCGATGCAGCGGCAGGACACCCTCGCTCCCGGGAGTCTGCGGGTTTCGTTAAAGTAGCGCGGTGTCCTCGCCCTCTCCGTCATATTCGGCCGCCATCGACGCGACCGACCTGCTCTACGCGTGGCCCGGCAAATCGCCGGTCATCGATATCGCGCACTTTTCGGTGGCGCGAGGGGAGCGCGTGTTCTTGCGTGGACCGAGCGGTAGCGGAAAAAGTACCTTGCTCGGACTCCTCGGTGGCGTACTCAACCCGGCGCGCGGGCGGGTATGCCTGCTCGGAACCGACATCACGGCGCTCTCAGCAGGAGAGCGTGATCGCTTCAGGGGTGAACACCTCGGGTTCATCTTCCAGATGTTCAATCTCATCCCCTATCTCAGCGTGCTCGAAAACGTACTGCTACCGGCCCAGTTCTCGCCCGCTCGCGCCTCACGCATACCCGGTGGTGATCTCGCTGCGGAAGGTCGCCGCTTACTCGCGGCACTCGGCCTCGGATCTACGGACTTTCTCGATCGTCCCGTCACCGAGTTGTCGATCGGTCAGCAGCAACGCGTCGCGGCCGCGCGCGCGCTACTCGGTCGTCCGGGCATCATCGTGGCCGACGAACCCACCTCTTCGCTCGACTACGATTCGCGAGAGGACTTTCTTCGCCTGCTCATGAATGAATGCAAGACACAGGAATCTGCTCTGCTTTTCGTGAGCCACGATACGTCGTTGGGTCCGCTTTTCGATCGTAATCTCTCGCTTCGGGAGATCAACCGCGCATGAAGACGCTGCATCTCGCCTTGAGGTCACTGCGTAATCGGCGAGCCACGGCCTTACTGACCATCTGCGCCATCGCCATCAGCGTCGCGCTGCTGCTCGGGGTCGAAAAAATGCGCTCTGCGGCACGAGACGGATTTGCCAACACGGTCTCCGGGGTCGATCTCATCGTCGGCGCCCGTTCGGGGCAACTCAACCTCTTGCTCTACTCCGTGTTCCGTGTCGGCGATGCCACCGCGAACGTCAGCTGGGAGAGCTATCAAAAAATTGCGCGGCATCCTGATGTCGCCTGGACGATTCCCATCTCGCTTGGTGATTCTCACCGTGGCTTTCGCGTGATGGGTACCAACGGCGATTATTTCAAACACTATCGGTTCGCCGGCGACCGCGAGATCAAGTTCGCTTCCGGTAAGCCATTCGAAGATTTGTACGACGCCGTCGTCGGTGCCGAGGTGGCGAAACAACTCGGTTATTCGGTCGGCTCTAAGATCGTGATCGCTCACGGACTAGGCAACGTGAGCTTCGCGAAGCATGACGATAAGCCCTTCACCGTGGTCGGCGTACTCGAACGCACGGGCACACCGATCGATCGAACCGTGCACGTCGGCCTTCAAGCCATCACCGCGATTCACGTCGACTGGCAGAGCGGTATGCAGGCACCCCCCGGTAGTCAGATCGATGCCGACGATGCGCGAGCCCTCGATCTCACGCCAACCTCGATCACGGCCTTCATGGTTGGCATGGAAAGCAAGGTGATGACGTTCACCATGCAGCGAGCGATCAATGAATACCGCCAAGAGCCCCTGCTTGCCATCATCCCTGGCGTGGCGCTCAGCCAGCTTTGGAATCTCGTCGGCATCGCCGACACCGCCCTGATGATCGTGGCAGCCTTCGTCGTGCTCGCAGGCCTTCTCGGTATGCTCACGGCCATCCTGACGAGCCTCAACGAACGCCGCCGCGAAATGGCCATCCTGCGCTCCGTGGGCGCAAGGCCTCGACACGTATTCACCCTGCTCATCGCAGAAGCCGGCATGCTCGCCACGGCAGGTGTGGCGTCAGGAGTAGCCGTCTGTTACGGATTGATCTTCGCCGCACGGCCACTGCTCGAGAAGCGCTTCGGAATCTTCCTCGATCCCGGCGGTCTGACAGGCTACGATCTCGCCATCCTCGGCGCGATCATCGGCGCCGCGCTGCTGATGGGCGCGCTGCCGGCCTGGCGCGCCTATCGAAACACCCTGAGTGACGGCCTGACCATCCGTGTTTGAAACGACCACCATAAGGTTCACATGACCCAGTCAAAGATTTTTCTGTCTCTCCTCGTGTCGGCCATATTGCTCGGCAGTCATGGCGAAGCGCAGGGCATCACCCCGCCCGCCGTCGGCACACCGGTGCCCGAGCGCGCCAAGAAACCCCCGACCCCCGCCGGTGTGGCCCGTGAAATAGATTGGGACGAACTCCTTCCGCCCGATGCGCGCTCGCGGTTTGCCGCGAGTCCGCCACCCGCCGCCCACGACTATCTCGGCGAAGGCGGCATGGCCGCACAACAAGTGATGGATTTCTCCGTCAATAAGGCGCTCGACGGTACGAACGTGAAAATTCCCGGGTTCATCGTACCGCTCGATATCGGCAAGGACGGTCTCGTATCCGAGTTCTTCCTCGTGCCGTACTTCGGCGCATGCATTCACGTGCCGCCACCGCCACCCAATCAAATCGTCTACGTGCGTATGAGCAAAGGAGTCGCGCTCGACTCGATCTACGAGGCCTATTGGATAACCGGGCGCATGAAAACCACCAACAAGACCACGCGACTCGGTGCGTCGGCTTACCAGCTCGACGGCTCGAAGGTCGAGATCTACAAATACTGACGCCATGCCCACACTCTTCGAAAAAATTATCGCGCGACAGATTCCCGGCGACATCGTCCATCAAGACGATCGAGTCACGGCTTTTCGCGACATCCATCCGCGAGCGCCGGTTCACATTCTGGTAGTTCCCAACAAACCCATCCCGACCGCGAACGACATCGCCGACAGCGATGAGGCCTTGATCGGCCACATGTTCACAGTAGCCCGCGATCTCGCCAAACGAGAGGGCATCGCCGAAAGCGGTTATCGTCTGATCATCAACTGCAATGGTGATGGCGGCCAGGAGGTCTATCACCTCCACGTTCACTTGGTCGGCGGCGCACCGCTCGGCCCCATGATCAGCCGCGCCTAATTAGCCGAACACACTCGCCCACAGCGCCCACCACAAAGAGCCTTCATGCTTCGCGAACTCTACCCCGCCATCGACGCCCGCCGCAGCGGCTGGCTACGCGTGTCTGACCTTCATGAAATTTATTGGGAAGAAAGCGGTAACCCGTCGGGTAAGCCCGTGGTCTTTCTGCACGGCGGCCCGGGCGGTGGCACCGATGCCCGCATGCGGCGTTTCTTTGATCCGAACCGTTATCGCATCGTGCTCTTCGATCAGCGTGGTTGCGGCAAGAGCCGGCCTTACGCCAGCCTCGTCGATAACACCACCTGGCATCTCGTTTCCGATATCGAGCGCCTGAGGGAGCATCTCGGCATCGACCGATGGCAGGTGTTCGGTGGCTCTTGGGGGTCGACGCTCGCACTCGCCTACGCACAAAGTCACCCCGAACGCGTCACCGAACTCGTGCTGCGCGGCATCTTCCTCGTTCGCCCGTGGGAGTTCCGTTGGTTCTACGAAACACCGGACGGTACCGGCGCACTCTATCCCGACCTTTACGAAGAGTTCGTTAAGCCGATCCCGCCCGCCGAGCGCGGCGAACTCATGCAGGCGTACTATCGTCGTTTGACGAGCGACGACCCCAAGGTGCGTCGCGAAGCGGCGATCGCATGGTCAGTTTGGGAAGGCGCCACGAGCTTCCTGCGACTCAACCCCGATTACGTCGCCAAGTTTGCCGAAGACGAAGTCGCCGATGCCTTCGCTCGTATCGAGTGCCATTATTTCGTCAATGGCGGTTTCCTACGAACGCCGTCGCAGCTACTCGATGACGTACCAAAGATTCGTCATCTTCCCTGCACGATCGTGCAAGGTCGATACGATGTGGTCTGCCCCATGAAAAGCGCCTGGGATCTCCACCGTGCTTGGCCCGAGGCCGACCTGCGCATCATCGCCGATGCCGGTCACTCGGCGTTCGAGCCCGGCATCTTGAGCGAGCTCGTCGCGGCCACCGACCGCTACGCCACTCGCTGACCGCGCTGCAACGCGCCGTTATCGTCGAGCAGACCGCGGGACTGCAGCCAGCGTCGGGCATCCTCAGCATCTTCCCGAAACCATCGGGCGGACGAGCCGAGTCTGAACGTATAGCCCCACTCGTCCATGTCAGTCATAACCGTTTCGGCACCGACCTCCGGCAGAACATCGCCCCAAAGAATTTGCAGATAACACACTGCATTCTCTTCGAATACGTCTCCACCGGCATCGCGATCGAGACATCGGCGTCGCGACTCGTCCATACACACAAAATGGGCCGCCTCATGAAGTGCGGAGTGCAACGGAGTATCGGGCCGGAGAAAAATCGTCGAGCCGACGAGACCCGCTTCACTGTCGCCCCAGTACGACCCTGGGATTACCTCGCCTTCCGAGACGTATCGAATCGTAAGACCATATGACGCCAGCAAGGCTGCCAGAGCGGTGCGCAGCGTATCGTCGAGCATTCTCACAAGCGCAGCCGCGCCTTCAGCGCAAACTGGCGAGTCGTTGCAGCACGATCCCAGCGGCCTCTTCTGCGAGCGTCGCACGCAACTGTTCACGCTCCCGCTCTTTGGCGAGCGCAAGCCGCTCGTCAAAGCTGAAGTCTCGAGTAACCGACACCTGCTCACTTGCGACTCTGAGTTCTCCCCGAAACTTGACCGAAAATGTCACGGAATAGGTCAATTCGTATTCGCGGGGAAGATTTCGGGCCGAGACTGATGCCACTCGCTCGAGTAATTCGTCACGCTCGATCACGAGCACCGTCTCGCTACCCGGCCCGACCTGTACTCCTGCGCTGCGCAGATTACGTTGCATGGCGTTGATGAAGTCACTTTGACGATCTGTGACTTGCAAGGTGAGGTGTTGCAGATCTCCGACGATCGGCACGGTGCCCTGCAAATGAAACCCACAACCTGCGACGAGTACGGCCACGAGCGCAAGAATGAGGGTCGTAAATCGCATCACACGACCACGTTGACGAGTTTTCGCAGGACCACGACGATTTTCTTAGGCGTCGCATCGCCGATGAAACGCTTCACAGTCTCGTCGGCGAGTGCGGCGGCACGAATCGAGGCCTCGTCGGCATCGACGGCCACGGTGATCTGTCCTCGCAGCTTGCCGTTGACCTGCACAACTAAAGTGAGAGCGTCTTGACTGAGCGCGTCACGATCGACCGTCGGCCACGCCACATCGACGATCGCTTCACGGTGCCCGAGCGCCTTCCAGAGCTCGTGACAGACGTGAGGGACGATTGGGGAGAGGCCGATGACGGCGATCTCGAGCGCTTCCTGAGCCACCGCACGCCCCTGCGGACTGCGATCGTCAAATCGCGATACGGCGTTCAGTAGTTCCATGACCGCGGCGACCGCGGTGTTGAAGGTACGTCGACGTCCGATGTCGTCCGTCACCTTCGTGAGTCCCTGATGCGCTGCGCGTCGCAGATCTTTTTGCGCGGCATTTAACGCCGATTTATCGACGGGCGCGGCAGGCCCTGCGCTGACGTGCTGATACACCGCCGTCCAGAGTCGCCGTATGAATCGGAACGCCCCTTGCACACCCTCGTCTGACCATTCGAGCGTCTGCTCGGGCGGCGCGGCGAACATCATGAAGAGTCGCGCCGTGTCGGCTCCGTATTTTTCGACGAGGCTCTGCGGATCGACACCGTTGTTCTTCGACTTCGACATCGTGCCGAGGCCGTCGTAGTTCACCTCGAGACGAGATCCGTCGGCGCGGGTCGCATACCAGCGTTTAACGCCGTTCTGCTCTTCTTCGTCAACGTCGAGCGGATTGAAATAGGTGCGTCGGCCCTCTGCGGGCTGATGAGAGTAGATATGGTTCAGCACCATGCCTTGCGTGAGCAGATTGGCAAACGGCTCACCCACCGTGACGAGACCGAGGTCACGCATGACCTTGGTCCAGAATCGCGAGTAGAGCAGATGCAAGATCGCGTGCTCGATGCCGCCGATGTACTGATCGACCGGCAGCCAATATTTGACCCGCTCATCGACCATCGCCTTGGCGTTGTCAGCCGAGGCGTAGCGCAGGAAATACCAGGACGAGTCGACGAAGGTGTCCATGGTGTCGGTCTCGCGACGCGCCGGCTTACCGCAAGTGGGGCAATCCACCTTCCAGAACGACGGGGTCTTGCCGAGCGGATTGCCGCTGCCGTCCGGCACGAGATCTTCGGGCAGCACGACAGGTAATTGTTCGTCGGGTACCGGCACCTCTCCGCAGTGCTCGCAGTGGATGAGCGGGATCGGACAACCCCAATAACGCTGGCGAGAAATGCCCCAATCGCGCAAGCGAAATTGCACACGCTTGCGACCGAGCCCTT
The DNA here is from genome assembly GCA_017853175.1 of Steroidobacteraceae bacterium. Lineage (GTDB taxonomy): Bacteria > Pseudomonadota > Gammaproteobacteria > Steroidobacterales > Steroidobacteraceae > UBA964. The sequence goes on from JAFMKA010000010.1 coordinate 32,141, forward strand.
TTTTATCTAGGGCGGCAGCGATCGCGGAGACTGCGGCCATCGACTCGAGCCCGGAGAACTCACCGGAGTCGACAATCACGCCATAGTCACCATAAGAGACCTGCCACGGCGCTTCGGCTTTTTGCCACGACCCGTCGTGCGGTCGCACCACGGTGACGATATCGATGCCATTCTTTGAGGCAAACTCGAAGTCGCGCTCATCGTGGGCGGGCACACCCATGACGGCGCCCTCGCCGTAACCCATGAGCACGTAGTTGGCGACCCATACTTCCACCGGCTTGCCGGTGAAGGGGTGAAGCACGTGTAGCCCGGTGCGGCGCCCCTTTTTTTCCATGGTGGCGACATCGGCTTCCATGGTGCTGCCACGACGACACTCGTCGATGAACGCCTGAAGTTCAGGGTTGCGAGCGCCCGCCGCCAGCGCGAGCGGGTGCTCGGCTGCGATCGCCATGAAGGTCACACCGAACAGCGTATCGGCACGAGTCGTGAATACTTTGAGCGCATCGCCCGCTTGACCCGCCGCACGCAGCGCCGAACGCGCATCGTCGGCGAGCGGGAAAGAGATCTCGGCGCCTTCACTACGACCGATCCAGTTCGCCTGCATCAACTTGACGCGCTCGGGCCAACCACCGAGGCTCGAGAGATCGCCGAGCAGCTCATCGGCGTACGCGGTGATGTTGAGGTAATACATCGGGATCTCGCGCTTCTCGACGAGCGCACCCGTACGCCAGCCGCGACCATCGATGACCTGCTCGTTCGCGAGCACGGTTTGATCGATCGGATCCCAATTCACCACGCCGGTTTTTTTGTAGGCGATACCCTTCTCGCGCATGCGCAAGAAGAGCCATTGATTCCAGCGGTAGTAGGAGGGGTCGCAGGTCGCGACCTCGCGCTCCCAGTCGAGAGCGAAGCCGAGCGCCTGCAACTGCTTTTTCATGTACGCAATGTTGTCGCGCGTCCATTTGGCCGGTGCGACGCCATTGGCCATCGCGGCATTCTCAGCCGGCAAACCGAAGGCATCCCAACCCATGGGCTGGAGCACGTTGCGTCCCTGCATGCGCGCGAAACGCGTCAGCACGTCGCCGATCGTGTAATTACGGACGTGGCCCATGTGTAACCGACCCGATGGGTACGGAAACATCGATAGGCAGTAGAACTTACCCTTGGACGGATCTTCGGTGGCGGCAAAGCTGCGCGCCTCGTTCCAGTATTGCTGCGCAGACCGCTCGACGGCAGCCGGCTCGTAACGCTCGTCCATGTGGAAGCCCGTAACCAGATTGATCGGGAGAAACCGCCTTATTTGGCGAGCGGCGATGGTACACGACCGCGCCCGACGCTGCAGCGCCGGAGCGGTCGGTACAGGGGTCAAAGGGGCGGCGTCAGGCCCCTGCCGCTACTCCCCGCGAACCGGGATAAAAATCTGCGAGTTGCCGCGCTGCACGAGCAGGGCTACGGCCTTGCCCGCCTTCTCCACGGCCTCGCGGAACTCTTTGGTCGTTTTGACGGAACGCCCATTCACGTTGAGGATGAAGTCACCGCGCTGTACGCCCGCATCACGGGCTGAGCCCTGCGCTCGAACCACGAGCACTCCGTCGGGCAATGAGGGACGAGCATTTCGCGGATCTTGCGGATCACGCGCCCCGCCGCGACTACGCTCCTCGGCGGAAAGATCGCGAACCACGAGGCCGAGACGATCAGCGGAACTCGCCTGCTCGGGCTTGCCCGCATCGGCAACGGTCGGTCCCGGCGGCTCGAGCTCGGCCACGCGCATCTTGAAGGTACGCTTCGTGCGGTCACGCCAGACTTCGAGCGTGACCTCGGTACCCGGACGAATCGCACCGATGATCGTCGGCAATTCTTCGGAGCGTTCGATCACACGACCGTTGACCGACAGGATGATGTCGCCCTGACGTAAGCCCGCCTTGCCGGCCGGACCCTCTTCGTCGACGCCGCCTACGAGCGCACCACGCGGACGATCGAGACCGAAGCTCTCGGCAAGCGTGGCATCGACCTGCTGGATCGCGACGCCGATCTTGCCGCGACTGACGCGACCCTTGGCGATGATCTGATCACGCACACTCACGGCGACGTCGATGGGGATGGCAAAAGAAATCCCCATGTAGCCGCCCGAGCGACTGTAAATCTGAGAATTGATGCCGACGACCTCACCCGAAAGATTGAAAAGCGGACCACCCGAGTTGCCGGGATTCACTGCGACATCGGTCTGGATGAAATTGACGTAGTTTGAGTCGCCGCCCGGCAATCCACGCGCCGTCGCGCTCACGATTCCCGCAGTCGCCGAATTATCGAAACCAAACGGCGAGCCGATCGCCAACACCCATTCGCCCGGGCGCAGCTTGGCCGGATTGCCGATGCGTACCACCGGGAGATCTTTCGCCTCGATCTTGAGCACGGCGACATCGGTGGGCTTGTCGAGGCCTACGATGCGAGCCGTGAACTCGCGTCGATCGGTAAGACGCACAGTCACTTCCTCGGCTTCGTCTACGACATGCGCGTTGGTGAGAATGTATCCGTCGTTACTGACGATGAACCCGGAACCCTCTCCACCCGGACGACGCATGCCTTCGTCATCGCCCTCGCCCGGAGCGCCGCCTCGACCACCCGGAGCGCCCGGAGCGCCCGGAATACCGAAGCGACGGAAGAATTCGAAGAACGGATCGTCGGGTGACATCCCGGGAGCGCCGGCACGGACGCGCTTACCCTTGGTCGAAATGTTGACGACTGCGGGACCTTGCTGCTGAACGAGCGACGCGAAGTCGGGCAGTACGACACCCGGCGCAGGCACGACCGCAGCACCGGCAGCCGGCGCTTGAGCGAGCGTTGCCAGTGCGGCACTTTCGGCGTTAGAACTTTTGGGCTGGCACGCCGTGAAAACGAGTACGGCGAATACCGCCATGAGAGAGCGGCGGACGAAGGGGCGTCGGGACATGGTGAATACCCAGTGCATGGACACGAAACTCCTAGACACTCGCGACGGGTGAAAGTTCAGGTTGTGGGAAATCGACGACGTCCAGCCCACAGTGCGGCCAGCACGCCGATCATGACGAAGATCAAGAACGGCTGGTTTCCGAAGCGCAGATAAGGCGGAATACCGCTGCGCGGCGTAATCGTCGCGCGTAACACGACGGCCTCGAAGTCTGCAGCGCGTGCAACAAACTCGCCACGCGGGCCGATCACGGCAGAAATGCCATCGTTGGCCGCGCGTACCAAAAATCGTTGCGCCTCGATGGCGCGCATACGCGAAATCTGCAAATGCTGATGCCTCGCCGTCGAGCGACCGAACCATGCGTCATTCGTCACGTTGACGAGCGCCGTCGACTCGCGAGCCGAAACGATTTGCGAACTCGCGTACGCGTCTTCGTAGCAGATGCTCGCCGAGAGTGAGAGCCCGGCGATACGCAGAGGAGGTTGATGAGCCGCGCCGCGAGAAAAGTCGGAGTACGGAAGGTTCATGAGCCGCATCCAGCGGCGTACCGTTTCGGGTACCGGAAAGAACTCGCCGAAAGGCACGAGGTGATGTTTGTTGTACCAGGCGAAGTCCTCACCCAACGACAAGATCGAGTTGAAGTAGTCGACTCGCGGCTCACCTTTGTCGTCGAGCGCGCCCGGTTCGGCTCGAATGAGACCGAGTAACAGGCTCGAGCCTCGCTGGCGTGCGGCATCCGCCAAATCGTTGAGGTAAGGAACGATATTGTTGGCAAGATCAGGCGCGGCCGCCTCAGGCCATACGATGAGCGGCGTACCGAGCGCCGAGAAGGTCAGATCGCGATATCGACGAAGACTCTCGTCTCGATTTTCGGCGAGCCACTTTTGATCTTGCGGAATGGCACCCTGCACGATCGCAACATCCACAGGATCACCCGCATCGTGAGTCCACTCGATCCGCATCAAAGAAAAGCCAGCGATCCAGGGCAAGGTAATGGCTGGTAAGACCACCCGCAGCGCGCGAGCTCCCTCGATGCGCCACATCACGAGCGCGCCCGCCATCATCGCCAGCAGCCAAGACAAGACGTACACGCCGCCGATCGGCGCCCAACCCGCGAGCCAGGAGTCGGTCTGTGAATAACCAAGAGACAGCCAACCAAAGCCGGAAAGAAACCAGCCACGTACCCACTCGAGCAGCGCCCAACCCGCCGGAAGTCCTAACAACCAGCGCGTCGCGCCGCGACTCGGCATCCACTTGTTGGCGACGTAGCCGAGTAACGCGTGATAGCTCGCCATCACCGCCACGAGCGCCAGCATCAACGCGAGCGCGAGCCACACGGGTGCTTTGCCGAAGCCGTTGATGCTGATGAAGAGCCAGTACGTTCCCGCGGCAAACGTGCCGCAACCGAAAGCGAAGCCGAGCGAGGCGGCTCGCCGGGCAGACACCCCCTGCCACAACCAAAAAAGTACAGCGGGCCCAACGATGGCGAGCGGCCAAAGACCAAAAGGCGCGAAGGCCATGGACAACGCGGCACCGAACACCAGCGCCGTAGCGTGGGTCAGCCCCGTTCTAGGGCGCTGACGCTCACCCTGGGCTGACTCGGTTCTCGGATGGGCGGCCGTGTCGCTCAGTCGCCGCCTCCCCGCTCTTCGAGGGGCGTGACATCACTCGGCGGAATCACCTTGAACGCATCGACGCGCCGACGATCGGCCCTCAGCACCCGGAACTCGATATCGTTGATGACGATGGTTTCGCCGCGACGCGGTAGTCGGCCGAATTGCTTCATGACCAGACCCGCGACGGTGTCGAACTCTTCGTCCGACAGACTGGTGCCAAAATATTCGTTGAAATCGTCGATGGGCGTACTGCCGCGCACGACGAACTGACGTTCGGACTCTTTACGGATGTTTTGATCGTCTTCGACGTCGAACTCGTCGTCGATCTCGCCGACGATCTGTTCGAGTGCATCTTCGATGGTCACGAGACCCGACACACCACCGTACTCATCGACCACGATAGCCATGTGGTTACGATTACGACGAAATTCTTTGAGCAGTACATTGACCCGTTTGGATTCTGGCACCACGACCGCTGGCCGCATACACTCGCGAATATCGAACTGCTCGCGGTCTGTCGCCGACAGACGCAGAACGTCTTTAGCGAGCAAAATGCCGACGACGTCATCGCGATCGTCATCGATGACCGGAAAACGCGAGTGCCCCGACTCGACGATGACCGGCAGCAGTTTCTCGGGAGAGTCATCACGGTGTACTGCAACCATCTGCGCGCGCGGCACCATGATGTCGCGAACTTGCAAGTCGGCAACGGTGAGCACACCCTCGAGCATCTGCAACGCGTCGGCATCGATGAGTCCGCGCGATAACGCCTGCCGCATCAGTTGGACGAGATCATCACGATCTTCGGCTTCGCCCGATAAGGCGCGGCCGAGCTTACGCATCCAGCTCATCGAACTGTAACGCGGGTTAGTCATCAGGACTCCGACACAGAAGAAGAAATACGGTAAGGATCGGGGATGCCGAACTCGGCGAGCACGCGACGTTCTCGACGCTCCATACGTTCGGCGTCGAGCTCTCGTTCGTGATCATGGCCGAGCAAATGCAAAACGCCGTGGACGACGAGATGAGCCCAATGGTGATCGAGACGTTTGTCTTGCTGACGGGCCTCACGAGCGACGATCGGCGCACAGATCACGATATCGCCGAGCACCCGATGCGCACGCCCACCCCGCGTGCCGGAAGGCGCGGGAAACGACAGCACGTTAGTCGGGTAATCGCGCCCCCGCCAAAGCAGGTTGAGACGACGACCCTCGGCCGCTCCCACGATACGTAATGCCAGCTCCGCGTTCCGCCCCTTCGCTCCCGCTGCTTCACGCGCCCAGCGCGTCACACGGATGTTGGAAGGCGCTCCACGACGAACGTTGCTGCGAATCTCGACGAGCAACTCCCGACTCGAACGACTCATGGGCCGTCACCCTCGCGCGCTTCGTACGCCTGTACGATGCGCTGCACGAGCGGGTGACGCACGACGTCGCGCGCCTCAAAAAACTGGAAGCCGACACCCTGCACCGACCGCAGCACTTCGAGTACGTGACGCAGACCCGAGAGCTTGCCTGCGGGCAAGTCGGTTTGCGTCACGTCACCCGTCACGACAGCGCGAGAGCCGAACCCGATGCGCGTGAGAAACATCTTCATCTGTTCGACGGTCGTGTTCTGCGCCTCATCGAGAATGATGAACGAATCGTTGAGCGAGCGGCCGCGCATGAATGCGAGAGGTGCGACTTCAATGACGTTGCGCTCGATGAGTTTGGCCACTCGATCGAAGCCCATCATTTCGTATAGGGCGTCGTACATCGGACGTAGATAAGGATCGACCTTTTGGGTGAGATCGCCGGGCAAAAACCCGAGACGCTCTCCCGCTTCGACAGCCGGTCGGACGAGTACGATGCGACGCACTCGATCGGACTGCAGCGCTTCGACGGCGCACGCGACCGCTAGATAGGTTTTCCCGGTACCCGCAGGACCCACCCCGAAAGTGAGATCGTTGCGACGAATGCGTCGTAGATACTCGCGTTGATTGGGTCCGCGGGCCCGAATGGTGCCGCGCAGCGTGCGCAGGCCCGCTTCAGCGTCGTCGAGATCTTCAGCGCTCGAGGCGTCGGCAACCCCAGCCGCGAGATCTGCGTCACCTCCGCGCCCCGGCGCGGGAGTCGTGATGTCGTGATCACGGAGTGCCAGATGAACGGTCTCGGGCGTGATGTCCTCGGTGCGACTCAATCTGAATAACTCGCGAAGAAGCGACTCTGCAGCGGTCGCCTTGTCACCCTGAACTCGAAACGCACTGCCCCGACGACGCACTTCGACGCCGAGTCTCGACTCGATGAGCCGAAGGTTTTCGTCGAGCGGACCGCAGAGATTGGCGAGTCGCTCGTTATCGGGGGGCTCGAGCGTGAACTCGCGCATTCTGAGGGAGGGAGAGTCAGCCATGTGAACGCTCGGCCGCGACGAGTCGTCCGCGCAGCGAATGGGGTCGCGCCTCGGTGATCTCGACATCGGCAAAACAACCGATCAGACGTGAAGGCCCTGGGAAGTTGACCCAGCGATTGTCTTCGGTGCGACCTGCGAGTTCGGAATCGTCTTTACGCGATGGTCGCTCGATGAGCACCCGCTGTACCGTTCCGACAAGCGACGCACTACGTGCTCGAGCATTCTCTTCGAGTAGCGCCTGCAGCCGCGCGAGACGCGCCTGTTTTTCTTCGTGCGGCACTTCGTCGGGGAGTGATGCGGCGGGCGTGCCCGGTCGGCGGCTGTAGAGAAAGCTGAAGGACTGATCGATGGAGAGGTCGCGCACGAGCGTCATCGTGGCTTCGAAATCACGATCGGTCTCGCCCGGAAACCCGACGATGAAGTCGGACGTCACGGAGATGGTCGGCCTGACTTCACGAAGCTTGCGGATACTCGCCTTGAACTCGAGCGCCGTGTAACCGCGCTTCATGAGAGCGAGGACGCGATCGGAGCCTGACTGCACCGGAAGATGCAGATGATTGGCGAGCTTCGGGATGCTGGCGTAAGCCTCGATGAGACTTTCGTCGAACTCGAGTGGGTGCGACGTCGTAAAGCGAATGCGCTCGACACCCTCGATGGCCGCGACGTGGTGGAGCAATGTCGCCAGATCGACGAGCGCGCCATCCGACATGGCCCCGCGATACGCATTCACGTTTTGCCCGAGTAAGGTGATCTCGCGGACGCCTTGCGCAGCGAGTTTGGCGACTTCTTCGATGACCGAATCGAGCGGCCGACTGATTTCGTCGCCACGTGTGTAAGGCACCACGCAGAAGCTGCAGTATTTGCTGCAACCTTCCATGATGGATACGAAAGCCGTAGGCCCCTCAGCACGTGGCGCCGGAAGATGATCGAATTTCTCGATCTCGGGGAAGCTCACGTCAACCACCGCACGACCCTGCTGGCGCAGCTCGGAGATCATCTGCGGCAGACGATGCACGGTTTGGGGGCCGAACACGAGATCGACCTGAGGCGCAGCCTTGACGAGCTGGTCGCCCTCTTGGCTGGCGACACAGCCACCGACGCCGATAATGACGCCCGGGCGCAAATCTTTGATCTGCTTCCACTCGCCGAGCAAAGAAAAAACCTTGGACTCGGCTTTCTCACGAACCGAGCAGGTATTGACGAGCAGGATATCGGCCTCTGCCGGATTATCCGTCGCCTGCATGCCTGAACTGGCTGCGAGTACGTCGCCCATTCGGGCAGAGTCGTACTCGTTCATCTGGCAACCGTAGGTCTTGATGTAGTACCGAGCGGTCGAAGGTCTGGAATCGTCCATGAGTCAGGCGTGCATGAGTCGAGGCGCGGAGATCAGAAAGGAATGTCGTCGTCGAAGTCGTCTTTTTCGGTACTGCTGCGAACCGGCTCGCTGTCGGACTCGCCGCCTGATGAGCGACCGCCAGAGCTGCGGCCCTCGCCGCCCATGCCACGACCGCCGCCGAGCATTTGCATTTCGTTGGCGACGATTTCGGTGGTGTAGCGATCGTTACCGTTTTTGTCTTGCCACTTGCGAGTGCGCAGACGACCTTCGATATAGACCTGAGAACCCTTGCGCAGGTATTCACCCGCGATCTCGGCGAGACGGCCGAACATGGCAACGCTATGCCACTCGGTTTGCTCTTTCATTTCGCCGGACTGTTTGTCTTTCCAGCTCTCGGAGGTGGCGATGCGCAGGTTGCAGACCGTCATGCCTGAGGGCATGGCCTTGGTGTCCGGGTCTTGCCCGAGGTTGCCGACGATGATGACTTTGTTGATGCCACGCGCCATGTTGAACCCTTCCGTTGAGCGGGCCCCTCGCTCCGATACGCCGCCAGGCCCTCGGGGCCTTTGGGCGATGAACGGGATGATCGACGAGGGGCGGTGAAAACGAACCCGCATTCTAATCGCCCCCCGCCCCCACTGCATCGCGAAAATCGCTCGAACCGGCCCAGAAACCCCTCTGAAGGGGCCCCCTCGGGGGTACACTAACCGGCTGTTTTTCCTGATTAATGCCCGCTCATGCAACCGATTCGGATTCGCGGCGCCCGCACCCATAACCTGCGTAACCTCGATCTCGACATCCCTCGGGACCGACTGGTCGTGGTGACGGGGCTCTCCGGGTCCGGTAAGTCCTCCCTGGCTTTCGACACCCTCTATGCCGAGGGGCAGCGGCGATACGTGGAATCACTGTCGGCCTACGCCAGGCAGTTCCTGTCGATGATGGACAAGCCCGACGTGGATCACATCGAGGGCCTCTCGCCGGCCATCGCCATCGAGCAGAAAGCGGCCTCGCACAACCCGCGATCGACCGTGGGTACCGTCACCGAAATTTACGATTACCTGAGGTTGTTGTTTGCCCGCGCTGGGCTCCCGCATTGCCCCGATCACGGCATTGCGCTCGAGGCGCAAACCGTCAGCCAAATGGTCGATCAGGTGATGCGTCTTGGCGAGGGGACCGCTGTGCTCATGCTGGCGCCGCTCGTTCAGCAGCGCAAAGGAGATCACGAGGCGGTGTTGCGTGATCTGCAATCGCAGGGCTTCGTACGTGCGCGCATCGATGGTTCGATCGTCGAGCTCGAGCAGCCTCCGAAGCTCGATCCGCGGCGCAAACATGACATCGAGGCAGTGGTCGATCGTCTTCGCGTCAGGCCCGATGCCACACAGCGACTCGCCGAGTCGTTCGAGACGGCCTTACGCCTCTCTGAAGGCACGGTGCGCGTCGAGCCCATGGATATCTCGAGTGATACAAAAACCGGATCCGCTACGAGCCTGTTGTTCTCGAATCGTCATGCTTGCTCCCAGTGCGGCTACGGCGTGCCGCTGCTCGAACCGAAGATGTTCAGCTTCAACAGCCCTGCAGGCGCCTGCGAGTCTTGTGACGGTCTCGGGCAACAAGAATTCTTTGATCCGGCGCGTATCATCGCCTTTCCGCATCTCTCTCTTGCAGGAGGTGCGATGCGAGGCTGGGATCGGCACAACGCCCATTACCTGCAACTCATCAGCACACTTGCGAAACACTACGGCTTCGACATCGAAGAACCTTGGCAAGAACTACCGGAGAAAGTCAGGGATATCCTGCTCTACGGCAGCGGCGACGAAGAGATCGAATTTATCTACCCGTTGGGAAAAGGGCGTCTCACGAAGCGGACGCATCCTTTCGAAGGCATGCTGCGCAACATCGAAAGGCGCTATCGCGAGACCGACTCTCCCGCGGTAAAAGAAGAGCTCTCTCGTTATCAGGGCTGGCGGCCATGCCCCGATTGCGGCGGTTGCCGTCTCAACAAGACGGCCCGCCACGTATTCGTCGCAGGACGATCGCTCCCCGAAATCGCGCGGCTTCCGGTTGACGACGCTGCAAAATTCTTTGACGTCATGGAGCTGCCGGGCTGGCGTGGCGAAGTTGCCGGAAAAGTCGCGCGAGAAGTGCTCGACCGATTACGCTTTCTCGTCGATGTGGGTCTTGGTTACCTCACGCTCGATCGCGGTGCCGACTCACTCTCAGGCGGCGAGGCGCAGCGTATTCGGCTTGCGAGTCAGATCGGCTCGGGGCTCACCGGCGTGATGTACATCCTCGACGAGCCGTCGATCGGATTGCATCAGCG